>JAICJM010000103.1 GCA_025928435.1 Thermoleophilia bacterium | reverse complement strand
GCGCGATGGCCGCCGGCGTGGTCTCGCTGCTCGCGGCGGCGGCCGTGCGGTCGTGGTCGAGCGCGATCGCGAGCACCGATGCGGCCCTCCGGCGCGCGATGGCGGCGTTCGCGGCCGCCGCGGCCTTCGCCCTGGTCGGGCTCGGGGTGCACGTCGGCAAGCACCAGAGCGGCGGCACGATCGAGGTGCGCGAGCAGCGCGCCCTCTTCTGCCTCGCCGTCGCCGCGGTCGTGCTCCTGGTGGCGCTCGCCTGGATCGAGCTGAACGCGCGCGACGAGCGACGTACGCGTTCAGGCCCTCCCGTGCGTTAACCGGCCGTGAGCCACGACGAGACAGGGTTCGCCGAGTTCTTCGACGCGAGCTGGGATCCATGCCTGAGGGCCGCCGCAGCGACGCTGCGGCGGCTGCGGCGGATCAGGGCGGCCGTCGATCCCGGCGAGCTGTTCGTGGCGAGCCACCGCATCCCGCCGGCCCGGTAGGCGGAACGGCGATGGGTTTTCGCTCCGCCGCCGGTCCCATGACCGAACGCGACGAGAAGGAGACGCCGATGTCCGCCACCGTGCTCGATATGTCCCTGTCCCTCGACGGCTTCATCGCCGGCCCCAACGAGACGCGCGACCACGGCCTCGGCGACGGCGGCATGCGTTTGCACGAGTGGGTGTTCGCGGGCACGGATGCCGACCCGGGGCCGAATGTCGCCAGCCCCGGAGGCGTCAACGGCCGGGTGTTCGACGAGCTCATGGCCACCGGCGCGGTCGTGGCCGGGCGGGGCACGGTCGAGCCGGCCGGGTACTGGAACGGCGACCACCACGACGGCGTCCCGATCTTCATCCTCAGCCGGGGCCGGCCGCCCGCCGAGGTACGTGGATGGCCGCTCATCACGTTCGTGGACGACGTCGCGGCCGCGATGGCGCGGGCGAAGGAGGCGGCGGGCGACAGGGACGTGCTCGTCCACGGCGCGGGCGTGGCGCGGCTCGCGCTCGATGCCGGTGTGCTCGACGAGCTGGAGCTGCACGTCGTCCCGGTGCTCTTCGGCCAGGGGCGGCGCCTGTTCGAGGGCCTGCCCGCCGAGCAGATCGAGCTCGAGCGCACCCGCGTGCTCGAGGGCGAGCGCGGCGTGACGCACGTGCACTACCGCGTCCGGCGCTGAGCGACCGAGACTCAGACCGGGACGGCGCCGCCGCGCTTGACCATCTTCATCGTGAACTGCGAGTTCACCCGCGCGAGGCCCGGCAGCTCCGCCAGCCTGCTCATGTAGAACGCCTCGTAGGCCGCCAGGTCGGCGACGGCGACACGGACGATGTAGTCCGGCAGGCCGAACATCCGCCGGCACTCGACCACCTCGTCGAATGCCGCGATCCCGGCCTCGAACGCCTCCACGGTGGCCCGGTCCTTGAGCGCCAGCTCGACGTGCACCGTCACCTCGAACCCGCGCCCGACAGCCGCCGGGTCGATGTCGGCGTGGTAGCCCCGGATGACGCCGGCCCGCTCGAGCGCCCGCACCCGGCGCAGGCACGGGGACGGCGAGAGGCGCACCCGCTCGGCCAGCTCGACGTTCGTGAGCCGCCCGTTCGCCTGCAGCTGGCGCAGGATTGCGCGGTCGAGGCCATCCATGAGCAGATCATGCCACGGATACGGCCTCGAGACGCGAAGAACGCGAGGAAATGCCCCTCGATGCTCGCTATCGTGGCGCGATGGACGTTGCGATCCCGAGGCCCGCGAGCGACATCCTCTCCCGCGCCGTCGGGATCGGCGTGGCCGTGGGCGTCTACGGGATCTCGTTCGGCGTGCTCGCGGTTGCGAGCGGCCTCAGCCCCGCCCAGGCGTGCGTCATGTCGATGCTCGTCTTCACCGGCGCCTCGCAGTTCGCGTTCGTGGGCGTGCTCGCGGGCGGTGGCGGCGCGCTCGCGGCAATGGGGCCGGCGGTCATGCTGGCCGTGCGCAACGCCGCCTACGGGCTCTCGCTCGCGTCGATCCTGCCACCGCGGCTGCGCGACCGCGCCCTCGCCGCCCACCTCGTGATCGACGAGACCACCGCCATGGCGCGTTCGCAGTCCGACCCGGAGAGCGCCCGGCGCGCATTCCTCGCCACCGGCGTCAGCGTGTGGGTGTTCTGGAACCTGGGCACGCTCATCGGCGCGCTCGCGGGCGGCGGGATCGGCGACCCGAAGACGCTGGGACTCGACGCGGTGTTCCCCGCGGCGTTTCTCGCGCTGCTCGCGCCGCAGCTGCGCCCGCCCGGCGCGCCGGTCGCCGCCGTCGCCGGCGTCGTCGTCGCGCTCGCCCTGGTGCCGTTCACGCCCGCCGGGGTGCCGATCGTCGCGGCGCTCGCCGGCGTGGCGCCGGGCGTGCTGGTCGGGAAGGGCGTTCGCGGATGAGCTGGACCGCCCTCCTCACGCTCTGCGCCATCTCCTACGTGCTGAAGGCGTCGGGCCCGGTGCTCGCCGGCGGCCGCCAGCTGCGGCCCCCCGTGCGCGGGGCGCTCGATCTCGTCGCCGTGCCGCTGCTCGCGGCGCTCATCCTCGTGCAGACGCTCGGCGACGGACACCGCCTCGAGCTCGACGCCCGCCTCCCCGCCCTGGCCGTTGCCGCGACCCTGGTCTGGCGGCGGGCGCCGTTCCTGGTCGTCGTGCTCGCCGCGGCCGCCACGGCGGCGCTCCTGCGCGCCCTCGTCTGAGCGGGCGCCGCTGTCCGGGCGGGTGTACGATCAGCGCGCAGTGTGGGAGTGACCTGGAGGGGGTGCGACACGTGCGCAGGCTATCGATCGCCGTCCTGACGAGCTGTACGGCGATCGCCGCCGCCTGGCTCGGCCCGGCCGCCTCGGCCGGCGCGTCGAGCGGGCACCGCGGCAGCTGCTCCCCCGGCGCCCACACGCTCGCGCCCCCGGGCTCGCACCTGTACCCCGAGACCGGCAACGGCGGCTACACGAGCCTGCACACGCTCGTGCACCTCGTCTACGACGCCGGCGCGAACCGGTTCCTGCCCGGCAACCACGTCGTCCTCACCGACCGGGCGACGAAGTGCCTCACGAGCTTCAGCCTCGACTTCGAGCGCCACTCGGCGGCGAACGCGAGCGCGGGCCCCGACATGTCCGTCGTCTCGGTGCGGGTGAACGGCCACCCGGCCCGCTTCCGTTTCGTCCAGCCGACCTACCCGGGCGATCCCAACGGCCAGAACGATCCCGATCCGGCCGCCCACGAGACCTCGCAGACGAACCCGGTCGGCGGCCCTGACCACAACCCGCTGCCGCCGGCCTGCTCGCCGTCGCTCCCGTCTCCGAATGCGCCGGCGAACTCGCTGAACGGGACGCAGTGCCCGGCGAACAAGCTCGTGATCGTCCCCGCGCACCCGATCCGCAAGGGCGCGCGCTTCCATGTGCAGGTCTCGTACGTCGGCAGGCCCGGCGTGCACACCGACGGCGACGGCTTCACGGAGGGCTGGTTCCGGGCTCCCGACGGCGGCTTCGTCACGACCGAGCCGGTCGGCTCCGAGGACTGGATGCCGCTGAACGACTACCCCACCGCCAAGCCGACCTACGACTTCGCCGACACGGTGGCCGCAGGCCGGGCCGTGATCGCGAACGGCCAGCTCGTCTCGAGGCACCGCCACGGGCCGAGCGCCGCGTTCCCGGGCGGCTCGGTCACCTGGAGGTGGCACGCGGCGGCGCCGATCGCGAGCTACCTGGTCGAGGACAGCGTCGGCAGGTACAGCCTGACGCGGCATACGGCCGGCGGCATCACCTTCTACCGGGCACAGAACCTCGGGATCCCGGCCGCCCAGCGGCAGAAGAACCTGAAGATCATGCGCATGCAGCGCGACATCACCGCGTTCGAGAGCCGGTTCACGGGGCCGTTCCCCTTCACCTCGGACGGGGTCGTCATCGGGACGCCGCCGGCCAGCTTCGAGGAGGAGATGGAGACGATGATCGCCTTCGCCGGCGGGCAGATCGACACCGACACGCTCTACCACGAGAACATGCACCAGTGGTGGGGCGACAACGTCACCGAGGGCGGCTACCGCATGACCTTCTTCAAGGAGGGCCTGGCCACGTTCGCGGAGATCCTGTACGACGGCCGCGTGGCCCAGCAGGCCGCGGGCGGCCCGGGCACGGCCGCGGGCCGGGCCGCGTTCCAGAGGGCGATCGTCGGCGATTTCAACGAGATCTACGCCTTCGCGGGCACGTTCTGGACGGTGGCCCCGTCGAACCCGACGCCGTACGGCCTGTTCTCGGGCGCCTCGACCTATCTGCGGCCCGGCATCGCCTACGTGGCGCTGCGCCAGATCGTCGGCCATCACCGCTTCACCCTGGCGCTGGAGCACCTCCAGCGCAGGTACGGCGGGTCGAGCATCACCGAGCCTCAGCTGGAGGCCGCCTTCCACCACTGGCTGCCGGTGCAGACGAGCGCGTGCCAGTCGCGGCTGAGCCGGTTCTTCACCCAGTGGTTCGACACGCCGTATGCGGCGGGCGGCGGCCCGAACCGGCCGACGATCACCGGGCCGGGGCTCACGGGGCGCGGGTTCTACGGTGCCGATGGACGCTGCGGGGCGCTGGGCGCGGCCCGGGTGGCTCCGCAGGTCAGCGCTTCAGCTCGATCTCCACGAACGTGGCAGCTCGGCCGCTCGCGTTGATCACGTTGTGCTCGGTGCCGGCCCTGCCCAGGTAGGGCACGCCCGCCTCCTGCGCCAGCTCGCGGGTCGAGCCATCGCGTTCGATCACGGTGAACGTCCCGCCGGTGACGGGGACGACGAGGTAGTCGTACTCGTGGCGGTGGTCGCCGGTCTCGTCGCCGTCGGCGAAGGTCAGGGTGGTGACGCGGACATGGTCGTCGTCGACGGTCCTCGTGGAGCGGGCGATCGGCACGGCAGGCACAGGCTACCGCCGCGCTGGGTACGCTCGGGGCGATGAGCGCGCCTCTCACGCTCGGCCGCGACCAGATCCTCGCCTTCCGCCGCCGGGCCGGCGCGCTGAACGACCGGCTGCCGCATTCGCCCGGGTCGTTCCGGGAGGCGGCGTGGGCGGGGCTCCAGGACAGCATGCCGCGCGCCGCGGTGCTCTCGCTGCACGCCCGCGTCGAGGGAGCACGGCCGGAGAGCTGGGAGGATCCGGCCTTCGTCCAGGTGTGGGGCCCGCGCTACCAGACGTACGTCGTCCCGGCCGAGGACATCGCCGTGTTCACGCTCGGCAGGCTGCCCGATGCCGCGAAGGCGCTCGCACGGGCCGAGGCGATGGCCGCCCGCGTGCATGCGATGCTGGGCGGCGAGACGACGCCGTACGAGGACCTCGGGCGTGCGCTCGGCGTCAACCCGAACGCCTTCCGCTACGCGGCGCCGACGGGCACCATCGCGATCCGGTGGGACGGCGCGCGACGGCCGACCATGCGGGTCATGCCGCGGCCCGAGGCCGACCCGCTCGCGGCCCGGCTCGAGCTCGCCCGCCGCTACCTGCACGTCTTCGGCCCGGCGACCCCGGCCTCGTTCACCAGATGGGCGGGGATCTCGAAGACGGCGGCGGCGGCGGCCTTCACCGCGCTCGCCCCGGAGCTGGCAGCGGTGCGAACCCCGCTCGGCGACGCGTGGGTCCTGGCGGCCGACGAAGAAGGCTTCCGCGCCGCACCGGGGCCGCCGGCGCCCGCGCGGCTGCTCCCGAGCGGCGACAGCTACACACTGCTCCACGGCGACGACCGGGCCCTGCTCGTCCCCGACGCAGCCCGGCGCGCGGAGCTGTGGACGCCGCGGGTCTGGCCCGGCGCCGTGCTCGTCGAGGGCGAGGTCCGGGGCGTGTGGCGGCGGGCCCACGACACGGTGACGATCGAGCCGTGGGGCACGCTCCCGCGGGCGGATGCCGACGCCGTCGAGGCCGAGGCGGCGGGCCTGCCGATCCCGGGCGCCGAGGCGATTGTCGTGCGCTGGATCACCTGAAAGGCACGGTGACCGACCCCGGCTCGCGCGTGTAGACCGCGAAGAAGTCGCGGTCGTCCGGAACCAGATAGCGGGTCGGCGGTTGCTGGTAGTTCGGCACGACCCGTACGGGATGGAGGCCGCTCGCATGCGTGTATGTGATGAGCGTCGGCCACTCCGGATTGATGTCCAGCTGCATCGCCCGTACCGCGCCCGCACGCTTGAGAATCCTCGCGAGCGTCTCGACGGTCTGGTAGTCCGCGGCCGCGTAGATGAGGTTGCCGTGTCGATCGATGCCGGCTCCGGTGCGCCACACCCGCACCGCATTCCCGAGCGTGAACCCCCACTGTGAGCTGTCGTTCAGCGCCGGGTTCAGGCGGCCGTGGTCGACGATCAGCGGCAGGCTCTGGCGGGCGAAGGCGATCTGCGGCCCCGCGACCGGGCCGCCGTGCCACGTGCGCACGTCGACGCGGCCGTCCCGGTAGGCGATCATCGTCGCGAGGCCGTCCTTCAGCGGTTCGTACTGACGGCCGCCGATGGACGATCCGTTATCGCCGTCGGCGTAGATGAACCCGCCGTTGAACGTCGCCAGCAGGCGCCAGCGCTCGCCGTAGGGAATCGACATCGGGCCGCGGACGGGGGCGCTCGGCGGCTCGTACCGGCCCGGGTACCAGGCGAGCGACGTGCGCGTGTGGTCGAACCAGGCCACGTAGGCAACGATCCGCGGATACGCCACCTCGCTCCGGAACGTCGTCACGAGCACCGGCGGGCGACCGCGGTCGACCGGGCCCGTTCCGCGCCAGATCCCCTCGCCGGGAAGCGGCTTCGCAAACACCGGCGGGATCGACGGCGGCGCGTACGACGGACGGCGGCCGCCGGTCGTGCGTGCCGCCGAAGGCCCCTCGACGCCGACCGTCGGGAGCACCTTCAGCTGCGGACCGCCCGGGTCGGGCGCCTGCCAGCTGTAGTAGTAGTGCTCCACCTCGTCCACGAGCCAGTTGCCGTGGTGCGCCCGCAGCCACTCAACGCTTCGCGGCCATAGCGGCAGGCTCGACGGCCGCATCATCGTGGTGGCGTACGAGTAGATCGCGGGTGCGAGGAGGACGACGAGCGCAAGGAGGACGACCCGCCGGACGCGACGGCGACGTCCTCGCCGACGTCGGTCGCTGGATGCCCGCTGCCCGGCCGGACCGGACGTGCGCATCGCCCGACGCTAACCGGGCCAGATGAGAGGGAGTTTGGCTCTCGGCTCTCGGCTCGCGCCGGCACAGCGGGCGGGGAGCCTCAGTCGGCCGGCGCGGCCTTGCCGGCGTCCCGGGGCAGCATGAGCGCGGCGCCGAGCCCGATCAGCCCGATGATCGCGACCGATGCGAGCGCGATGGCGTAGGAGCGGTTCCCCTCGGCGACGACGGAGATCAGGATCGTGCCGGCGATGGCGGTGCCGAACGACGAGCCGAGGTTCGAGACGCTGCGCGAGAGGCCCGAGATCTCGCCCTGCTGCGCCTCGGGGAAGCTGGACTGGACGATGTTCACGGACGGCGTCAGCATCATGCCCGTGCCGAACCCGATCAGGAACAGGCTGGGGACGAACGACCAGATGCTCTTCGTGATGGGCGCGAGGGCCAGAAGGACGAAGATTCCGGCGATGACGAGGACGAAGCCGGCCACGACGAGCGTCCGCTGGGTGCGCCGCCTGGCGAACCGCTGCGCGCCGAACGACGAGAGCAGGACGCCGATGGTGGCGGACGTGAAGATTACGCCCGTGCGGATGGCGCTGTAGCCCTTCACGTCCTGCAGGAACACGGACACGACGAAGGACGTCCCCATCAGCATGAGCCACTGGACGTTCTGGGTGACGAGCGCCAGGTTGCACGTCCGGTTCCGGAAGAGCGCGGTCGAGAGGAGCGCGTCCTTGCCCGCTCGCTCCCGCGCACGGATGAACAGGAAGAAGCCGGCGAGGAAGGCGGCGCCCGCCCCGAGGAGCAGGAGCATCAGAATGTTGTGCGTGCCGGCGTAGAGGACGCCGAGCACGATGCAGAACATGCCCACCGCCGAGAGCACCGCACCGATCAGGTCGAACGGCCGGTCGGGCTCGGCGGGCAGGGGATCGCCCATCCCGCGGCTGAGCAGGATGATCAGCACGATCACGGCGGCCTGGAAGATGAACGCGGCCCGCCAGCTGATGCCCGTCGTGATCACACCGCCGATCAGCGGTCCGGCCGCCGAGCCGATGCCCCCCATGCCGCTGATGGCGCCGAACGCCCACGCCCGCGACGTGAGGTCGTGGAACCAGATCGTCGCCAGGATGTACACGGGCGGGATCAGGAGCGCGGTGCCGACGCCCTCGAACACCGAGTTCCCCAGGATCAGGATGGGGAGGCCGGGCGCGACCGCGCTCAGGACCGCCCCGACCCCGTAGAGGGCGAGTCCGAGCATGAAGCACCGCTTCCGCCCCCACCGGTCGGTGAGCTTGCTGCACGGGATCATCAGCACGGCCATGATCACCAGGAACAGCGTGATCGTGATCTGCACCCCCTGGACCGTCGTGTTCAGGTCCTGGCTGATGTCGCTGATCATCACGTTCATGTTCGAGCCGGCGAAGCTGCAGATGAACTGGGCCAGCGCGAGGGGCAGCACCAGCCGCCGGGCCGCGCGTGTATGCGCTGCCGGCAACTGGGCCGGGGTCGCCGTCGAGGTCTGAACCACGACACGAGTGTCCCGCCGGCGCGGGCGCACGGCCTCACCCGATGAGGACGAAGGGGCCGGCCACGAAACCGTCACAAGTTCCGTTCGGGGTCTGACCCCGGGTGTAGCGTTGCGCACACCGTGACCGAGACCAGGCACGTCGAGACCCCGGACGGGCGCACTCTCCGCGTCGAGGTGGCCGGCGACGGCGAGCGGGTCGTCGTCGCGCACCTGGGGACGCCGAACGGCGGCCTGCTCTACGAGCCCTGGATCGAGGACGCCGCCGGCCGCGGCCTGACGCTCGTCACGTACGATCGGCCGGGCTACGGCGAGTCCTCGCAGCAGGCCGAACGGCGGGTGGCCGGCGCCGCGGAGGACGTGCGCGCGATCAGCCGCGCGCTCGGCTTCGCGCGATGCGCCGTCTGGGGCTTCTCCGGCGGCGGCCCGCATGCGCTCGCCTGCGCTGCCCTCCTCCCCGACCTCGTCGGCGCCGCGGCGACGATGGGATCGCTGGCGCCGACCGACGCGCCCGGGCTCGACTTCCTCGAGGGGATGGTCGGCGGGAACCGGGAGGACGCCGACCTCTACCGCGCCGACCGGAAGCTGTGGGAGGAGCGGAGCCGACGCGACCGCGAGGAGCTGCTGGCGATGAGCGCCTCCGACCTGACCGCGGCGTGGGCCGAGGGCGTCTCGCCGGCGGACCAGGCCACCCTGCGCACCGGCTTCGGCGGCTGGCTCCACCGGGCGGCCGTGGCCGGCGTCGCCCCGAGCGCCGACGGGTGGCTCGCGGACACCATCGCCTTCTACAGCAGCTGGGGGATCGACCCCGCCGCGATCGCCGTCCCCGTCAAGGTGTGGCACGGCGTCGACGACCGGTTCGTCCCGGTGCAGCACGGCCGCTGGCTGGCCGGGGCGATCCCCGGGGCCGAGTCGGACATCCGCGACGGCGACGGCCACCTCGGGGTGGCCGCGACCCGCATCGGCGACGTGCACGAGTGGCTCGCGCGCCGGACATGGGCCGGGGCCGCCGCATAGTGCTGCAGGTCGTCGGAGCAGGCCTCCCCCGCACCGGGACGAACTCGCTCAAGCTCGCGCTCGAGCGGCTGACCGGGGGACGCTGCTACCACATGCGCGAGGTGTCGGACACGCCCGGCTCCGCGGAGCTGTGGAAGGCCGCCGCCGAGGGCCGGCCGACCGACTGGGACGCCCTGCTGGCCGGCTACGTCGCGGCGGTCGACTGGCCGGCGAGCGCCTTCTGGCGCGAGCTCGCGGACATCAGCCCCGACGCGCCCGTCGTCCTCTCGATGCGGTCGAGCGCGGAGGAGTGGTGGCGCAGCGTCGAGAGGACGGTCGCCGTCGCGCTCACCCGCCCGATCGACGATCCCGTCATCGCCCGCGGGCGCGAGATGGGGCGCACCATCGCGTATCGGTTCTGCCCCGAGTGGCCCGACCCGGCGGCGGCACGGGCCGCGTACGAGCGCCACAACGCCGAGGTCCGGGCCGCGATCGCGCCCGGCCGGCTGGTCGAGTGGCGGCCCGCCGACGGCTGGGATCCCCTGTGCGCCGCCCTGGGCGTGCCCGTGCCCGACGAGCCGTTCCCGCGCACGAACGATGCGGCCGGCTTCCGCACGCTGGCGCGCCTCGACGATCCCGCCTGACCGGCGCACCGCGGCGCCGGGCTAGGTACCGTCGGATGCGGATCGTCAGGTGACGTCGTTGGTGTCGACGGCGAGCGAAACCCGAGCAGCGCAAGGACGCACGGAGCGCCCGATACTCGACCTATCGGCGCGACCGAGGACGCGGCCATGCGACGGGTTGCAGCCGCCGGAACCCGGCGAACGTCGCTTGACGACCCGCGAGCTCCTCGGCCCCAATCAGAGACCCCCGGGAGGCCCCCAATGAGCACCGGCTACACCCTGACGCACCTCGACCAGATCACGGAGATGTCCGACGGCCGCCAGCCCTGGCGGCCCGTGCGCCACCACTTCGGCATCACGTCCTTCGGCGCCAACACCTGGACCGGCCACCAGGCCGGCGACCGGATCATCAACGAGCACGACGAGGAGGGCGAGAACGAGGAGCTCTACTTCGTCCACCGGGGGCGGGCCCGCTTCGAGCTCGACGGAGAGAAGGTGGACGCTCCCGAGGGCACCTTCGTCTTCGCGAAGCCGGGCGTGAAGCGGACGGCGTTCGCCGAGGAGGCGGAGACGACGGTCCTGGCGCTCGGCGGGACGCCCGGGCAGGCGTACGAGCCGGACGGCTGGGAGCTGTGGGCACCGGTCGGGCCGCTCTACCAGGAGGGCAAGTACGCCGAGGCGGCGGACATGGCGCGCGACATCGTCGAGGCCAATCCCGAGTATCCCGCGCTGCTCTACAACCTCGCCTGCTGCGAGAGCCTGGCCGGCCGCAAGGACGACGCCGTCCGGCATCTGCGGTCGGCGATCGAGCGCTCCGCCCAGCTGCGCCGGCTGGCGGTCGAGGACGACGACGTCGCGGCGATCCGCGACGATCCCGCGATCAAGGAGCTGCTGAGGTAGCCGTGGAGGAGCTGCGGGACGGGATCTGGCGCTGGGAGGCGCGGCATCCGAGCTGGTCCGAGGACGACGGCGGCCCCGACGGCTGGGGGCCCGAGGTGGCCTCGTACGCCATCGACACCGGAGAGCTTCTGCTGCTCGTCGACCCGCTGGCGGTACCCGCGGAGGTCGAGGAGCTCGCGTCGGGGCGCGAGCCGGTGATCGTCCTCACGTGTCCCTGGCACGAGCGCGACGCGCGCGCGGTCGGCGAGCGCCTGGGGGCGCCGATCTTCGTCCCGCCGCCCGACGAGGGCGACGAGAATCCGACGCCGGGGTCGGTGTTCGCGGCGGGCGACCGGCTGCCGGGGGGCGTGCAGGCCTTCGCCGGGATCGAGCCGAACGACCTCGTGCTCTGGATCGAGCGCCACGGGGTGCTCGTCCTCGGCGACACGCTCGTCGACCGCGGCGAGGGCCTCGAGATTCCGCTCACCTGGTTGCGCGACGTCACGCTGGCCGAGGTGCTCGCGACGCTCCGGCCCCTGCTCGACCTGCCCGTCGAGATCGTGCTCCCGACGCACGGCCCACCCGCCGGCCGGACAGCGCTCGCACGCGCCATCTCCTGATCGTCAGCCCGGCTGCCGGTCGGAGGCGCCGGGGCGCAGCCGAGCCACCAGCCGTACCACATGCGAGCAGCATCCACCCGATCGGGTTGCGGGGGACGCGGGCGGCGATGAGCACGCCGGTCGCCGCGAACGAGAAGAGGTGAGCGATCAGGATCGTGCCCGCGAACGCGATCCCGGAGAGGCCGAGCCCGCCGAGCCGCTGAGGTCGTTACGGATACCCTGGGGCGGTGCCGCCCGAGCTCTTCCACGCCCCGTCCCACGAGCCGCTCGCGGGCGCGGACTGGAGCGAGGCCGCGGCGCGCGCGGCGATCGCGGCCATCGTGGCGGACGCCGAGGAGGCCTTCGACCCGGCAACGCTCTGGTCGGCGCACCCGCTGGACGAGGAGGGCGGCCCGCTGCCCTCGCCGGTCGGCCTCTACCTCGGCGCCGCCGGGGTCATCTGGGCGCTCGACGCGCTCGCCCGGGCAGGGCTCGCCACCCTGACGCGCCCGTGGGCCGAGATCGCCGCCGCGCTTCCCGACCGCTACCTGGCGAAGCCGGACATGCCCGAGCTGACCGACGGCCGCCCCGTCCCCTCCCTGCTCGCCGGCGAGTCGGGCGTCCTGCTCGTCGCCCATCGGCTGGGGCCCTCACCCGAGCACGTCGAGCGGATGCTCGCGTGCGTGCGGGCGAACGTCCACAACCCCACTCGCGAGATCCTGTGGGGCTCCCCGGGCACCGCGCTCGCCGCCGGGCTCATGCTCGATGCGACCGGCGACGAACGGATCGCGGACGCCTGGCGCGAGTCGGCGGACTGGCTCTGGGACGAGTGGCACGACGGGCTCTGGCTGCAGGACATGTACGGGCGGCAGCGCCGGTACGTCGGCGCCGGGCACGGGTTCGCGGGCAACGTGCACGTGCTCGCGCGCGGCGACCTGCTCGACCCCGAGCGCCGGCGCGAGCTCGAGCGGCGGTCGCTCGAGACGCTGCGCGCGTACGTCATCCGCGACGGCGACCTCGCCCAGTGGCAGCCGACCGACGACCCGGCGACGACCGCCGCCACGACCCGCACGCAGTGGTGCCACGGCGCCCCCGGGATCGTCGCCTCGTTCGGGCCGATCGCGCGGGACGACGACGAGCTGACGGAGCTCCTGCTCGCAGGGGGCAAGCTCACCTGGGCCGCCGGGCCACTCGTCAAGGGCCCGGGTCTGTGCCACGGCACGGCGGGGAACGGGTACGCGTTCCTGAAGCTGCTCGACCGCACGGGCGACGAGCGCTGGCTCGAGCGTGCCCGCGCGTTCGCGATGCACGCGGCGGCCCAGGTCGAGCGGGCGCGGGCCGAGTACGGCATGGGGCGCTTTTCGCTCTGGACGGGCGACGCCGGCGCCGCCGTGTTCCTCGCGAGCTGCCTACGCGCGGATCCGGCGATGCCGGTGCTCGACGTGATCTAGTGGGCCTTCTCGCAATGTCTGACCCGTTCTGGCGGCTGCAAACCGTCGCGCTGCGGTGTCCTCGGTCGCGCCAATACAACCCGGTATTGGCTCCCTTTAGTCCTTGCATCGCTCGGTTTTCGCTCGCCATTTTCCAG
>JAICJM010000326.1 GCA_025928435.1 Thermoleophilia bacterium | reverse complement strand
GGGCCGGAGGACATGCGCTCGATCACCGTCTGCAGCGGCAGCATGCCCGGCTCGACCAGGTGGGTGTAGACGGCGGCGAACGCCGTCTCGAGTCCGATCACGCCGAACGGCGCCTCCTCGAACGGCGCGTCCTTCTCGTGATCGGCGTGCGGCGCATGGTCGGTCGCGATGCAGTCGATCGTGCCGTCGGCGAGCGCGTCGATCAGCGCCGCGCGGTCGGCCTCGGAGCCGAGCGGCGGGTTCATCTTCGTCGCCGCGGGGTCGAGGCCGCGGACGGCGTCATCGGTGAGGCAGAGGTGGTGTGGCGTCACCTCCGCCGAGACGTCCGTACCCAGCTCGCGGGCGCGCCGGATCTCGGCGACCGACTCGGCAACCGAGACGTGGCAGATGTGGAGGCCGGCGCCCTCGTAGCGGGCGATGCCGAGGTCGCGGCCGATCATGGTGCTCTCGGCGATGGCGGGCCAGCCGCGCAGCCCGAGCTCGGCCGACACGGCTCCCTCGTGCATCTGGCCCCCGGCCGAGAGCGCGGTGTCCTCCTCGTGCAGCGCCAGTCGCAGGCCGGTGACGCCGCTGTACTGGAGCGCGCGCCGCAGCATGCCCGCATCGGCGACCGGCCGGCCGTCGTCGGAGAAGGCGGCGGCGCCCGCAGTGCACAGCTCGCCCATCTCGGTCAGGCTCTGGCCGTCCAGGCCGCGGGTGATGGCGCACATGAACCCGGTCGCGACGACCGCCTCCGCCCGGGCCGTCTCGACCAGGCCGCCGAGGACGGCCGCGGAGTCGACCACCGGGGTCGTGTTGGGCATCGCCAGGATGGCGACGAAGCCACCTGCGGCGGCGGCGCGCGTCCCCGAGGCGATGTCCTCCTCGTGCTCGTCGCCCGGCGTGCGCAGGTGCACGTGCGGGTCGACCAGCCCCGGCGTGATGGTGAGCCCGGCCGCGTCGATGCGCTCGGCGTCGGGATGCTGCAGGTCGTGGCCGATCTCGGCGATCCGGCCGTCCTCGATGCGGAGGTCGGCTGCCTCGCCGTGGAACCCGGCCGTCGGGTCGACCAGCCGGCCGCCGGCGATGATCAGGTTGGCCGGCTCCGCCTCGGCCCGGAACAGGCGCTGGGCCATCACGCCACCTCCTGCGCCGCGACCGCGACCGGGCGCAGGGCGGACTTGGCGCCTCCGGGGCCGGGGCCGGCGAGCAGGTCGTAGAGCACCGCCATCCGCACCACCAGCCCGGCCCGCACCTGGTCGACGACCTTCGAATTGGGGCCGTCGGCGACGTCGGCGGCGATCTCGATCCCGCGGTTCATCGGACCGGGGTGCATGACGAGCTGGCCCGGGCGGACGCGCGCGCTGGTGACGCCCCAGAGCGCCGTGTACTCGCGCAGCGACGGGACGTAGGCGGCGCCCGCGGCCATGCGCTCCTTCTGCATGCGCAGGACGTAGACGACGTCGGCGGCGGCGATCGCCCCGATGTCGTGGCTGACCTCGACGCCGAGTCGGGCCATGTCGCGCGGGATCAGGGTCGGGGGCCCGACCACGGTGACGCGCGCGCCCATCAGCAGCAGGCCCTGGATGTTCGAGCGGGCGACGCGCGAGTGGGCGACGTCGCCGACGATGGCGACGTGCAGCGACTCGAGCGATCCGCGCGCGGCCCGCATCGTGTAGAGGTCGAGCAGGCACTGCGTCGGGTGCTGGTGGCAGCCGTCGCCGGCGTTGACGACGTGGGCGTCGGTGGCCTCGGTAACCCGCGCGGCGGCGCCGGCCGACGGGTGGCGGATGACGATCACGTCGGGGTCGTAGGCGGAGAGCGTCTGGACGGTGTCGCGCAGCGACTCGCCCTTGTCGACGCTCGAGCCGGACGCCTTCAGGCTGACGACGTCGGCCGACAGCCGCTTGGCCGCCAGCTCGAAGGACGAGCTCGTGCGCGTCGAGGCCTCGAAGAAGACCGTCATCACGGTGCGGCCGCGCAGGGTCGGCACCTTCTTCAGGTCGCGATGCATGACCGCCTCGAAGCCCTCGGCGGTCTGCAGGATCCGCTCGACGTCGTCGCGGTCGAGGTCGGCGACCGAGATCAGGTGGCGGCGCGCGTGCGGCGGTTTCGGGGGATAGAGCTCCACGACGCTCCTATTCCGGGTGGATGAGCACGACGCGGTCGACCTCGTCGACCTCGAGCAGCTCGACGTTCACCCGCTCGCGGCGGGCGGTGGGCAGGTTCTTGCCGACGTAGTCG
>JAICJM010000049.1 GCA_025928435.1 Thermoleophilia bacterium | reverse complement strand
TGACGGCGGCCGCGGCCAGCCTCGCCGCCCTGGCGGCGCTCGTGCTCGGCATCGTGCCGACGCCGCTGATCGACCTGGCGCGCACGGCGTCGAACTCTCTGTTCTAGACGAACATATGTTCGCTATGATGTGCGTATGGACGAGGCGCAGCTGCCGCTCTTCCCCGAGCTCGACGGCATGGGCGACGGTCGCGCCCTGCGCGACGTCGAGTATCTCCACACCCGCGCGAAGAAGATCATCAACCGGGTGCCCGAGGCGTCGCGGATGCCCTTCCGCTTCACCATCAACGCCTACCGCGGCTGCTCGCACGCCTGCACCTACTGCTTCGCCCGGCCGACGCACACGTACCTGGGGATGGACGCCGGCGAGGACTTCGAGCGCCGCATCGTCGTGAAGGTGAACGCCGTCGAGCGGCTGGCGGCCGAGCTGCGCGACCCGCGCTGGGGCGGCGATCACATCGCCATGGGCACGAACACCGACCCGTACCAGCCGGCCGAGGGCCGCTACCGGCTCACGCGAGGGCTGATCCAGGAGCTGACCGCGGCGGGCAACGAGTTCTCGATCCTGACGAAGTCGCCGATGATCCTGCGTGACATCGACCTCCTGGCGGAGGCCGCCGGGGCCGGACTCGTCCGCTGCAACCTCTCGATCGGCACGCTCGACACCGGGGCCTGGCACGCCAGCGAGCCCGGCACGCCGCCCCCGCGGCGGCGGGTCGAGGCGGTCGCCCGCCTGAACGCCGCGGGCATCCCCACCGGCGTCCTTGTCGCCCCGGTGCTTCCCGGCATCTCGGACTCGCCCGAGCAGCTGGCCGAGGTCATCGAGGCGTGCGTCGAGGCGGGGGCCGTCTCGGTCAGCCCCATCCTGCTCCACCTGCGCCCCGGCGTCCGCGAGGTGTTCATGCCCTGGCTGGAGGAGTACCGCCCCGACCTGGTCGAGCGCTACCACGAGCTCTATCCGTCGTCGTACGCGTCGCCCGGCGCACGGGCGCGGCTGGCGAGCCAGATCGACGACATCGTCGACCGGGTCGGCGGCACGGCCGTGCCGCCGTCGCGCACTCGCGAGGCGGCCTAACCTCGAACGTAGACTGCGGCGGTGCGAGGCGCGAGCGTCGTGATGGTGGCGGTGGTCGGAGTTGCCGCGTGCTCGCTCACGGGAGCGGATCAGCAGCGCAGGCATCCGACCGACCTCGTGACCCGCACGTCGCTGGGCGGCATCCGCCTGCAGGATTCGCAGGCAACGGTCGAGCGCCTCTACGGCCATGGCCGGAACCTGCACCGGCACGGCGGGCGGGCCTACCGCTATCCCGCCGGACTGACCGTCGACTACAACCCCGCGGTTACGGGATCGCCGGTGGTCATGGTGGAAGCCACGTCGCCCCGCTTCCACACCGCGTCGGGCGCGCGCATCGGCGGCTCGTTGCGCGCCGTGAGGGCGCTGGGGCACATGGACTGCGGCCCTCCGTCCAAGGCGACCGTCTACTCGGCCCGCAAGGTCGACTGCCTGACCCACGCGTACGGTCCCGGGCTCCTGTTCGACCTCGTCGGCGGGAAGATCGTCGTGATGGCCCTCGTGCAGCGCACCAACTGAGTCGCCGGCGCGGGTGGTGCCCGGCGCAGGCTAGATCCGGCGCGTGAGCCGGGCGAGGCCGGCGTCGCGCAGGTGCCACAGGTTGTGCACGTGCTCGCGCGCGAGCGAGGCGAGCGCAGCCGTGCCCGAGACGGCCAGCGCCAGCCAGGCGAGCTTGATCGAGGCCGACGGCGTCGCGCCGGAGACGACGTCGGGGAAGCGCAGGCTCGTGCCGGCCAGCGTCAGGAGCGCGGCCACCGTGCAAGCGCCCAGCTCGAAGACGGCCCACTCGACCGGCTCGTCGACGACGGCGAGGTACGCAGCGAACGCCGCGCCGAGCATCGCCGCGGTCGCGACCATCGCGACGTAGAAGCCGGTCAGCGCCGGGGCGAGGAGCGCGAACACCAGCACGGTCGCGGCGAGCGCGGCGACGCGTGCAGGGGTGACGGGGGGCGGGAGGCGGGGCATCGTGCAAGCGAAGTTCTGCCTCGGACGGGCGAGTCCTCCCCGTTCGTCCGGTCGGGGTGATGGTGCGGGCCGGAGCGCCGAGGACGCTACGTCGGCATGCGCCTCGAGCTCGGGAAGCCCATCGTCTGCACGGACGGCGCGGTCGGCGAGCTCGCCGACGTCGTCGTTGACCCGATGAAGCGGCGGGTCACCCACCTCGTCGTCCAGCCGCATGGACACCTCGGCCCGGCACGGCTCGTGCCCGCCGACCTCGCGACCGATGACCGCGGCCGGATCGCCCTGCGCTGCACGCGGGCGGACGTGGACGGCTTCGCGGCCATCCGGGAGTCGGCATATCTGCGCACGGGCCGGCTGCCCCGCGACGACCCCGACTGGGACATCGGCGTCGAGGACGTGCTGGCGATGCCCTACTACACGTCCCCGGACATGGGCGTCTACCCGGCGCTCGAGGAGCCGTACCTGCTGACGTACGACCGCGTCCCCAAGGGCGAGGCCGAGATCCGGCGCTCGAGCGCCGTCGTCTCGGCGGACGACCAGCAGCTGGGCACGGTCGAGGCGCTCCTCGTCGACGGGGAGCAGATCACCCATCTCGTGCTCGAGCGCGGCCATCTCTGGGGACGGCGCGACATCACGATCCCGATCGGGGCCGTCGCGAAGGTAGAGTCGGACACGGTGACGCTGCGCATCTCGAAGGAGGAGGTCGGCGACCTCCCGGCCGTGCGGGTACACCGCTGGTCGCTCTAGGAGCCGGCCGGGCGGCGCGGGCGCTTGCTGCGGCCGTCGCGGCGGGAGCCTGGCTGCTCGCGGCGCCCCCTGCCTCCGCGGCGACCTCCACGGCCGCGACGGAGCTCGCGCAGCGCTACGCGCCGATCGTCGTCCTGAAAACGCAGTCCAGGGCCTGTGACACCCACGGCGAGGCGTACGAGCCCGTCGCCGTCAACCTCGTGCTCGGCCGCAAAGACGTCACGCTGCGCGGGCCCGACGGCTACACCCTCGAGGCGCCGACGATGCGTGACCTCTACGGCAAGGACTCGGAGTTCTTCCTCGACTTTCCCGGCAACCCGCTGAAGCCGGGGTGCTCGTACGAGCGCTGGTTCCGCAAGATCTCGGCCGGCAAGCCGGCCGCCGTCTACGCCCATGTCGCCACCCAGCCGGACAGGCCGGGGATGCTCGCGCTCCAGTACTGGTTCTACTACGTGTACAACGACTGGAACAACAAGCACGAGGGCGACTGGGAGATGATCCAGCTCGTCTTCAAGGCAAAGTCGGCGACCGACGCGCTCACCCGGCCGCCGTTCGAGATCGGCTACTCCCAGCACTCCGGCGCCCAGCGCGCGGCCTGGAACGACTCCGACCTCGAGCGGCAGGGGACGCACCCGCTCGTCTACTCCGCCTCGGGCTCGCACGCGAACTTCTTCCGGTCGGCGCTTTGGTTCGGCTACAGCGCCCAGGCCGGCGTCGGCTGCGACGACACCCGCAGCCCGTCCCGGGAGATCGACCCCCGCGTCGTCGTCGTTCCGACCACGCCGCCCGGGGCGGACAGCAAGTTCGCATGGCTCGGCTTCGACGGCCTCTGGGGCCGGCGCCTGCGCAGCCCGAACGGCGGCCCGACGGGCCCGAACGTGAAGACGCAGTGGCGGACGCCCATCACATGGACGGACGAGACGTGGCACGACACGGCGCTCTCGGTGCCGGGCGGCACCTCGCTCGGGCCGAGCGCCACCGGCTTCTTCTGCGGGTTCGTCGCGTCCGGATCGAAGCTGTACCTGCGGACGCTTGCCACCCCGGAAGTCGTCGCCCTCGTCGCTCTCGCCCTCGTCGTCGCCGCGGCCCTGCTCGTGCGGCGAACGCGCTGGCGGCCCGGGCCCGCGACGCCGATCGACGGCCGCCGGGCCGGAGGCGAGATGTTCGTGTCGGCGTGGCGCATCCACGCCGCGCACCGGCGCCGGTTCCTGGCGATCGGCGCCGTGTTCGTCCCGCTGGGCGTGCTGGCCGCGGGGGTCCAGGCGATCGTCCTCGACCACACCCCGTTCACGGATCCACGCGGCGTCGAGGGCGGCGACCGCATCATCTCCGGTGTCGCCGCGCTGCTCGTGGGGAGCGGGATGACGGCCCTCATCCCGGGTCTGCTCGTGGCCGCGGCGGTCGCGATGTCGGTCGACGAATTGGCCCGCGGGCGCTCCGGCGAGCTCGACATCCGGGTGCTGGGCAGGCGGCTGCTCCCGCTCGCGGGGGCGACGCTCGCCATCATCGTCATCGTCGCGTTGCTGTCGAGCACGATCATCGGGCTCCTCGCCGCGGTCGTGTTCCTCGTGTGGCACGCGATCACGACCCAGGCGTGCGTGATCGAGGGGCGATCGGCACGGGCGGCTCTGGCCCGCAGCCGCGAGCTCGTCCGTCACCATGCCTGGCGCGTCTTCGGGATCACCGCCGTCGCCACCGGAACCGGCCTCGCCACCGGGCCGATCGTCGGCCTCGCCGTGCTCTTCGCCTCGTCCGCGTCGCTGGCCGCGATCGACGTCGTGAGCTCGATCGTCTACGCGGTCGTGATGCCGTACGTGTCGATCGTGCTCGCGCTGCTCTTCTTCGACCTCCGCGCTCAGACAAGATGATCGATCCCACCCCCCCGCGCACCTGGACGTCCGGCTGCTGACGGAGTTCGGCTCCCGGTGGGCTGCGGCTGCGCTCCATCGCAGCCACCCAGGACGTCACGGGGGGTGGGATCGGTCATCTTGGCGGGCGTAAAGACCTCGTACCGCCCGGCGGATGCGGACGCGCAGGCGCTCGCCGCCGGCCGGATCCGGCGGCCGCGACCACGCCGCCGCCACCTGGGCGCCGAACAGCAGCGCGGACGCGTACAGGTAGACGGAGTAGAGGAACACGAGCGCCGAGGTGAGCGACCCGTACACCACGCTCAGACGGGTCACGTTGTCGTAGATCCGACCCGACGCGAACGAGACGGCGAGCAGCAGGATCGCGGTGGTGACGGCGCCGGCAAGCGCGTCCGTACGCCGCAGCCGCCGGGAGGGGACGAAGCGGTACAGAAGCATGACGATCACGACCGAGGCAAGGACGGCGGCGACGCGGGGCGCGGTGATGCCGAGGGTGCTGCCGTGCAGGTTCGACAGCCCGTCGACCCGGCGCAGCTCGTGCTGGGCGAGCCGGTCGAGCACCGTGGCCGCGACGGTCAGGAGCACGAGCACGGCGCACCCGACGACGAGCGCGAGGTCGACGAGCTTCCCGCGGGCCGCCGGCCGGCCCCGCCCTCCGCCCAGGATCAGCTCCAGGCCGGTGCGGATCGACGCCATCATGCCGGTCGCCGCCCACACGAACAGGGCCAGCGTCACCAGGCCCAGCAGCCCCGAGGGCGACGCGATGTCCGAGATCGCGTTCGCGACGTCCTCGCGGCTGGCGACGCTCGGCGGAAGCGCCCGCACGATGGTGTCCACGATGGCGTCGTGGACGTCGCGATTTCCGAGCAGCAGGCCGAACGCGGCGACGAGCACGATCGCGAGCGGGACGATCGAGAACAGCACCCGGTAGGCGATACCGGCCGCGTGCTGTGGACAGCCGTCGGCGAAGTAGCGATCGCCCGCCGTCGCGAGGACGTTGAGCAGGCGCCGGGCCGCCCGGGCGCAGGCCGTGCGGACGCCCTCGCCCGCGGGCGTGCCCTCCGGGCCCGGTCGCACCGGTGCGGCCATGCGCGAAGGCTACGTCGCCGGCGCCGGCGCCAGCCGGCCCGAGCGCACCGCCGCCGCGAACGCGTCGTAGTCGCGCTCGTTCTGGTCGGCGTACGCCGCGGAGAAGTCGGCGACGGCCCGGTCGAAGCGCTCGCCCTTCCCGAGATAGGCGGCGATCGCGATCCGATCGCCCCAGCGGGCGTGCGCGCGGGCGAGAGTCGCGCCGCACAGGCGCGCGTGGAGCCACGCGCCCTGGACCTTCAGCCGGTCGACGTCGACGCCTCCCTTCCAGTCGTGGAGCTGGCGCACGTAGTAGTCCCGATTGCGGCCGTCGAGCCCCCGGATCCGCTGCCAGCCGAGGAACACGTCGGTCGCCGCCTGCATCACCCGCTGGCCGATCACCACGCGCGCGCCGTGGTTGCCGTAGCGCGGCCCGTCCAGATGCTCCTCGAGCACCGACGGCCCGGCCTCCTTCACCTGGAGGAACAACGGGTCCCGGTGATTGCGGCCGACGAGCAGGAGGATGTAGCAGCGGGTGCCGACGCTGCCCACACCCACGACCTTGCGCGCCGCGTGGACGAACCGGAATTCCTCGAGCGGATGGTGCTCCCGGGTGAGCGTGCGCCGATACGACGCCAGCAGCCGCTTGATCAGGAGCACGGCCTCGTCCCACTCTGACCCCGGGACGATCAGCTCCTCCAGAGGCACGATCAGCGGCGGGTCGGGCAGGATCCGCAGGTCGCCGTCGACCCCGGCTGTCCGCCGTGCGAGCACCCGCACGCTGTCCCGCGTCCGCGCCTTCGCGAGGTCGCCCTCGGCCCACCGCGCCTCCCGCTTCGACAGCCGGCCGCGGTCGACCTCGACCAGCACCTGCGCCAGCAGCCGCTCGGCATCGACGTGCTCGTACCACGCGCCGAGCGTGCCCATGCGGGCGGCGCGGCGCATCTGCCGCCGGTACGCGCGCACACACTCGTAGGCGATCGCGCGTCGGTCGCGCGCGCCGAACCCCCGGTCGCGCCCGCCGATCTCGAAGCTCGCGGCGAGCCGCTTCACGTCCCACTCCCACGGGCCGGGATAGGTCTCGTCGAAGTCGTTGAGGTCGAAGATCATCCGCCGCTCGGGCGTCCCGAACACGCCGAAGTTCGACATGTGGGCATCGCCGCAGAGCTGGACGGTCACGCCGGACACCGGCGTCGAGGCGAGGTCGGCGGCCATGATCGCGGCGGCGCCGCGGTAGAAGGTGAAGGGCGACACCGCCATCCGGGCGTGGCGCACCGGCACGAGCTCGGGGACGCGGTCGCGGTCCTGGCGTTCGAGCACCGCGGCCGGATCCGCCCGGCCGGCGGCTCCCATGCGCCGTGGGACGAGCGCGGGGCGATGGCGCGCGCCGCCTTCCCCCGTGCGACCCGCTGCTCCGGCGTCAGCCGGCGTCGGCGCCATTCGGACGCGAAGCGCCGTTCGAAAACCTCCGCCACGTCCGGATCGTACGCCTCCGGCCCCTCCGAGGCTCATCCGCGGAGCATGATCCTCCTGACCAGGCCGGTGGTATGGCGTCCGCTATGTTCCCGCCCGTCCCAGAAGGCACACGAGGGAGGGCCTCCATGTCACTCGAGAACGGCGTCAAGCTCACGTGGATCGGGCACGCGTCCTTCATCCTCGAGACGCCCGGCGGCAAGCGGGCGCTCATCGACCCGTGGATGACCGGCAACCCGGTCGCCCCGGACTCGCTCCAGGATCCCGGCGACGTCGACCTGATCCTCCTGAGCCACGGCCATTCCGACCACACAGGCGACGTCATCAGGCTCGCCAAGGAGAAGAGCCCGGCCGCCGTCATCTGCATGATCGAGCTGGGCGACTACCTCGAGTCGAAGGGCGTGGAGAACATCATGGGCGGCAACAAGGGCGGCACGCTCAGCGCCGAGGGCGTGAGCGTCACGCTCACCCACGCGTTTCACTCCTCCAGCTACGGCGAGGAGGACGGCACCATCGTCTACACCGGCGAGCCGGCCGGCCTCATCATCACGCTCGAGAACGGCTACCGGATCTACTTCGCCGGCGACACGACCGTGTTCGGCGACATGGCGCTGATCGGCGAGCTCTACCAACCCGACCTGGCGATGCTCCCGATCGGCGACTTCTTCACGATGGGCCCGATGGAGGCGGCCAAGGCCGTCGAGCTCCTGGGCGTGAAGCACGTCCTGGGCATGCACTACGGCACGTTCCCGCTCCTCACCGGCACCCCCCAGGGGCTCCGGGACGAGATGGCGAAGCGCGGCCTGACCGATGTGACGGTCGAGGAGCTGAAGCCCGGAGAGACGCTTTCGTGACCTTCTCGCTCGTGGCGTGCGATCTCGACGCGCGCCAGTGGGGAGTGGTCGTCGCGTCCAAGTTCCTCGCGGTCGGGGCCGTGGTGCCGTGGGCGCAGGCGGAGGTCGGCGCGGTGGCCACGCAGGCGTCCGCCAACGTGTCGTACGGGCCCCGCGGGCTCGAGCTGCTCGCGACGGGCGCGAGCGCCGAGGAGACGCTCGACCGGCTCATGGAGGAGGACCCCGGCAGGCCCGAGCGCCAGATCGGCGTCGTCGACGTCGCCGGGCGCAGCGCGACGTACACCGGGCCGGAGTGCTTCGACTGGGCCGGCGGCCGTACCGGGCCGGGCTATGCCGCGCAGGGCAACCTGCTCGCCGGCGCCGCCGTGGTCGAGGCGCTCGCCGGCACGTTCGAGGGGACGGAGGGGCCGCTGGTCGAGCGGCTGCTGGCGTCGCTGGCCGCGGGGGACGCCGCCGGGGGCGACCGCCGCGGGCGCCAGTCGGCGGCCGTGATCGTCCGCGAGGCCGACGGCGGCTACGGCGGCGGGACGGACATCCTGGTCGACCTGCGGGTCGACGACCACCCAGACCCCGTCACGGAGCTCCAGCGCCTGTACGCCATCCAGGACCTGCTCTTCGGCCGGACGCCGGAGAACCAGCTGATCCCGCTCGAGCAGGTGCAGGCCGAGCTGGCCGAGCTGCTCGCGAGGGTCGGGCATCCCGGCCCGGTCGAGCCGGGCCTGCGGGAGTGGGCAGGGATGGAGAACCTGGAGGAGCGGCTCTACGACGACCGCGTCGACCCGGTCGTGCTCCGCGCCCTGCGCGAGCGCGCGGAGAGCTAGCCGCCGACGACGGCCTTGGCGCTGGCGTGCGACCTGCCGCGGCTGTCGGAGACCGAGGC
Organism: Thermoleophilia bacterium; assembly: GCA_025928435.1. The sequence goes on along the minus strand of JAICJM010000049.1, from coordinate 12,735 downwards.
CGAGATCACGTAGCTGCCCTTCGGCGTCTTCGCCGTCACCTTCTGCCGCAGCGTCTCGCCGGCGATCCGGCCCCGACGCAGGGTTCCGGCCATCGCGGCCCCGATGCCGCTCGACGGCGTCGACCACGTGAACTCCCACTCGCCCTGGTGCGTGCGGGCGGTCAGGTTGGTGATCCGGAACGTGGCCACGACGGTCTGGCCGACGTGCGGGTGGGCCGGCGTGATCGTGACCCGCACCCGGAACTGCGGGTTCTGGGTGCCGGTCACGGTGGTCGCGTACGCCGCGGCGGCGAATGCCGCCGAAAGCGCAGCGACACAGAAGACGATCCGGAGTGCGCGCCCAGGCACGCGACGGACTGTAGCCCGCTCGGCGGACGCCGAGCGGGCCGTCCGTCACGGCCTCAGTACCACTTGCCGCGCGCGAACCCGCCGAACGCGATGAGGCCGACGAGCGCGATGATGATTCCGAGCCAGAGGCTCCAGACGATGGCGACGATGATCCCGATGATCACGATGATGCCGCCGGTCGTGATTCCGCCGATTCCACCCCTTCGGCTTGTAGTCATGTGAGTTCCTCCGTGGAGTAGGTCGGGGCACCTATGCCCTGCCGACCCCACTCCTGAAACGGACCAGCCGTGCGGGGGCCCTTAGCGGACGCTGAGGCGGCGGTCGATCCGCTCGGCGCCGCTGCGCGCGCGCAGCACGCCCGGGAGGGCGGCGGCGATGTCCGTCACGGCCCGCGCGGAGGCCGCGTCCCCGTCCTCGAGCACGAGCGGCCGGCCGGCATCCGCCGCCTGCCGCAGCGGCTCGTCCAGGGGGATCTCGCCCAGCAGCGGCACGCCCAGGCGCTCTGCCAGCGCGCGGCCGCCGCCCTCGCCGAACACGTGCGAGCGCTCGCCGCAGCACGGGCACACGAGGTAGCTCATGTTCTCGATCACGCCGGCGACCCGCATCCCGGTCTTGGCGGCCACCTCGGCCGAGCGCTCCGCCACCTGCTGGGCCGCCGCCTGCGGCGTCGTCACGATCACGACGTCCGGCGAAGGCAGCAGCTGGCCGAGCGAGATCGAGACGTCGCCCGTGCCGGGCGGCATGTCGACGACCAGGTAGTCGAGCTCGCCCCAGTGCACGTCGGTCAGGAACTGCTCCAGGGCCTTGTGCAGCATCGGGCCGCGCCAGACGACCGCCTGGTCGGGCTCGACGAAGAACCCGATGGACATGATCCGCAGGCCGTGGTTCACGGGGGGCACGATCATGCCGTCGACGACCACCGGCCGCCGCGTGATGCCGAGCATGCGCGGGATCGAGTAGCCGTAGATGTCGGCGTCGACGACGCCCACCTCGGCGCCGCCGGCGGCGAGCGCGGCGGCCAGGTTGGCGGTCACCGTCGACTTGCCGACGCCGCCCTTGCCGGAGGCGACGGCAACGACCCGCGTGCCGCCCGAGATCGCGAGCGGCTTGGCGCCGCCGTCCCCGCCAGGGTGCAGGCGCTGTCGCAAGGCGGCCCGCTGCTCGGGCGTCATCACGTCGAAGCTCACCCCGACCGACTCGACGCCCTCGACGGCGCCGACCCGGCCGCGCACCTGCGACTCGAGGTCCGCCTTCATGGGGCAGCCGGCAACGGTCAGCGCGATGGTGACGTCGACGTGGCTCGCGCGCACGCCGACGGCGCGCACCATGTCGAGCTCCACCACGCTCTTGCGCAGCTCCGGGTCGATGACCCCGACCAGTGCCTCGCGGATGGCGGCCTCGGAGACCATCTCCACAGTGTATGCGCTGGTCTCAGGCGGGCTCGCCGGCGTACACGAGCCGGGCAAGGCGGGTCGACCACTCCCGGTCGCGGGCGGCGGTCGCCCGGGTGCGCGAGCGCAGGTCGAGCGACAGCGCCGGGTCGTCGACGAGGAGCACGTCGGCGCCGGCCTCCCGCACGATCAGCCACGCCGCGGCCAGATCGACCGAGCGCGAGGGCTTCAGCGTCGCCACGGCGTCCACCCGCCCGTCGGCCAGCTGGCACAGCGCCAGCGCGAGCGCGCCCATCACGCGGATGCGGCCCACGTTCCCGTCCATGCGCGCGGCGGCCTCCGCGACCAGCGACGCGTTCGTGGCCTCGAAGTCGACTATGCCGAATCGCTCCTTGGGGCGGATGCCGCCCAGCGGCCGCCCGTCGACGGTCGCTCCCTCGCCCTCCTCGGCGACCCATTCCTCGCCGCTGCCGAAGTCGCGCACGTAGCCGAAGCGGACGTCCGCGATGGTCGGCCCGTCGGCGAAGGCGATCGACAGGCAGTAGAACGGCAGCCGCCGCTTCGCGTTCAGCGACCCGTCGATCGGGTCGACGATCACGACCCAGGGGCTCTCCCCCGTCCCGAACGTGCGCTCGCCCAGCTCCTCGGAGACGAGCCGGAAGTCGATGCCGCGCGCGTGCAGCGCCTCGAGCTGGGCAACGGCGGCCTGCTCGGCGCGGGCGTCCATCACGGTGGTGTCGTCGCCGCCGCTGCCGCGGCCGACGACGGGCTCGCGGTCGTCACGGGTGGGGAGATCGGCGAGCGCGGCCTCGACGTCCGCGGCCACACGGCGGCAGAACTCCAGCCACTCCTGCCGCATCAGGCGTCCAGCGGATTGAACAGGAAGCCGCAGAAGAGCTTGGGGAAGAAGTACGTGGACTTCTGCGGCATGACCGCCCCGGCCGACGCGACCGCGCGCACCTGTTCGAGAGCCGGCGGGCGCAGCAGGAACGCGGCCGACGCCTCGCCCTGGTCGACGAGGGCGGTGGCGGCGCCGAGCTCGCGCACGTACTGGATGGATTCGCTGGTCGCGAACTGGGCCGGGTCGAGCAGCCCCAGAAGCGGCGCCAGGACGACCGCCTCGAGCACCGCCGAGTCGATCGAGCGCAGCGGCGCGGGTGTGCCCATCATCGCCATGCCCACCGCGGCGCGGTCGCGCAGCTTGCACAGGAGGCTCGGGCGGCCGGCGCCGCGCCAGACGGCGAACGCCACGGTCTCGGCGGGCACCAGCCGCAGCGCCTCCTCGACCTGGCCCGGGGGCCCATCGAGCTCCGTCACGTCGAACGCGTGCAGCACCTCGTCGGTGACCTCGCGCCGGCCCATGACGACCCGGTGGGTGGGATAGATCTCGAGGCCCCCGCCCTCGAAGTTCACGAGGTGCATGAGCATGAAGTCGTAGGGCTGGTCGCCGCCGGGGTCGCCGTCGCGGACACGGCGCTCGTCGCGGTAGGCGAGCGCCGTCTCGTAGCGGTGGTGGCCGTCGGCGATGAGGATGCTCTGGTCGGCCATCGCCTCCTGGACGGCGGCGATCGCGCCGGCGTCGGTCACCGGCCAGAAGCGGTGGGTGGTGCCGTCCCGGTCGCGCACCTCCATCGCCGGGTCGCCCGAGACGTGCTCCAGGAGCGCGTTGGGCGCGGCGGACGACGGATCGTCGTAGAGCCCGAACACCGGCGAGAGGTTCGTCGAGGTGGCGCGCATCAGATCCATCCGGCCGGCCTTGGCGGCGGCGTGCGTCTGCTCGTGCGGGCGCACCCGGCCCTCGGAGTAGTCCGACAGGCGGACGGCCGACAGGAAGCCCGACCGGCTGCCCTCGGCGCCGTCGGGACCGACGTAGTCCTGGACGTGCCACCACACGGCCGGCCGCCCGTCCCGGAGCAGGATCCCATCCTCGCGCCACTCGTACAGCAGCCGGCCCGCCCGGCTGGGCGAGTCGGGCAGCACCAGGTGCACCGCGGAGTACTCGCTCGTCTCGGCGTAACGGTCGCGGTCGGCCGGCGGGATCACGTCGTAGGGCGGGACGACGACGTCGTCGAGGCGCACGCGGCCGGTGTCGTAGCGGAGCGCGCGCAGCGGGCGCAGGGCCTCACGGGTGGCGGGCTCCGATGCCATCCGCGGGATACTAGAGCGGCCCGTGGCCCGCCACCTCCGTCACGCCCGATGTCCCGCGCCGCCGGCCGATAAAGTGTCGCGGAGATGGCGGGCGACACCTACGTGGCCGATCTGAGCGAGGGGACGCTCGTCGACGCCACCTTCGCCGTCCAGCGCAAGCAGCGCCGCCACACCCGCAACGGCGACCCGTTCCTGTCGATGGAACTCGCCGACCGCACCGGCCGCGTGCCGGGGGTCGTCTGGAACGACGTCAACCTGCTCGGCGCGCGCTTCGACCAGGGCGACACGGTGCGCGTGCTCGGCCGGGTCGAGAGCTACGGCGGCCGGCTTCAGATCGCCGTCCGCGACGTGGAGAAGATCGACGCCGGCGACCCGCTCGACCTCGTGCCCGGCGCCCGCCGCGACGCCGAGACGCTCGACGGGTTCGTCGAGTTCCTGGCCGGCGAGGTCGCCCACCCGGGGCTGCGCGGGCTGCTCGACCGGTTCCTGACCGACACCCGCTTCCGCGACCGGCTGCGCTCGGCGGCCGCGTCCGAGACGCACCACGACTACGCCGGCGGGCTGCTGGAGCACACGGTCGCCGTCGCGACGCTCTGCCGCGAGACGGCGCAGCTGCACCCGCGCCTGAACTCGGACATCCTGCTCACGGCCGCGCTGCTGCACGACGCCGGCCGCACGGAGACGTTCCGGCCCGGCGTCACGATCGCCGTCTCGGAGCAGGGGCGCCTGCTCGGCCACGTTCTCGCGGGCGTGCGCATGATCGACGCCGCCGCGCGCGAGGTGGGGGTCGCCGACGACGTGCTCCTGCCGCTCCTGAACGCGGTTGCCGGCCATCACGGCCCGATCGAGGGCCGCCGCCTGGAGACGGCCGAGGCGGTCGCGCTCCACCACGCCAACACGCTCGACGCCCGGGTGGGGGAGGCGCTCTCCGGCCATGCCTGAGCGGGTCGTCCTCATCACGGGCGCCTCCACCGGGATCGGCGCCGCCACGGCCCGGCGCGCGGTCGCCGGCGGCGACCGGGTCGTGCTGGCGGCGCGGCGCAAGGAGGCCCTCGACGCCCTGGCGGGCGAGCTGGGCGCCGACAACGCGCTGGCCGTCGCCTGCGACGTGACGGAGTGGGAGCAGGTCGAGGCGCTGGCGGCCGCGACGCTCGAGCGCTTCGGCACCATCGACGTCGTGTTCGCGAACGCCGGCTTCGGCGCCACCCGCGGCTTCCTCAACGAGTCGCCGGAGCACTGGCGCGCGATGGTGCTGACGAACGTCCTCGGGATTGCGTACACGATCAGGGCGACGCTCGCGCACCTGCTCGAGCGCGGCACCGGCCACTACGTCCTCACGAGCTCGATCGCCGGCCGCCGCTCGCTGCCCGGCTCGCTCTACTCGGCCACGAAGTGGGCCGTCACCGGCATCGGCCAGAGCCTGCGGGCCGAGCTGCGCGAGGTGCACGGGAACGCCCGCATCCGGGTCACGCTGATCGAGCCGGGCGCCGTCGAGACGCCCTTCTTCGACAACCCCGGCGAGGGCCGCCTGGAGGCCGACGACATCGCCGGCGCGGTCATGTGGGCGCTCGACCAGCCCGAGCACGTCGACGTCAGCGAGGTGCTGATCCTGCCGACGGCGCAGGGCTCCGTCCGGCGCTGAGGCGCCAACCGGGGACAGTCCCCGGTTCGTCAGCCGAAGCCCTGCAGCGGACTCGGATGGGCCGGCTGGTAGAGGCCAATCTCGCCCGCGCCCGGCACCCGCAGGGAGGTGATGAGGCCGAACCGCTCCTCGGCGATCGGCGATGTCAGCTCGACGCCGCGCGCCTCGAGCTCGGCGGCGGTGCGACGGACGTCCCGGCACATCAGAAACAGCTGGTGCTCTCCCGGCGTGCGGTCGTTTCCACCGGTCGGATGCACCGCGAGCTCGGCCGGCGGCAGGGCGAAGATCAGCCAGCCGTCATGGGCGTCGACCGACTCGAGGCCGAGCACGTCGCGCAGGAAGGCGCGGGCGGCCTCGGCGTCGTCCGCGAAGAGGAGCGCGTGCACGCCGTCGATCATGGCCGGATCATGCCTGAATTGGGGGGACAGTCCCCGCATGGGGACTGTCCCCATCTACACGTTGAATCTGACGTTCAGCGTGTCGCCGTCGGCGACCACGTAGTCGCGGCCCTCGACGCGCACCCAGCCGCGCTTCTTGGCCTCGGCCTCCGAGCCGGCCTCGACCAGCCGGTCCCACTCGATCACCTCGGCCCGGATGAACCCGCGCTCCAGGTCGGAGTGGATCCTCCCCGCCGCCTGCTGCGCATTCTGGCCGCGCCGGATCGTCCACGCGCGCGTCTCCTTGGGCCCGGTGGTGAAGAACGGGATCAGGTCGAGCAGGCGGTAGGCCGCCAGCGTGACCAGGTCGAGCGCGGGCCGCTCGATGCCGAGGTCGGCCAGGAACGCCTCGGCGTCCTCCGCCGGCAGCTCGCGCAGCTCGGCCTCGATCTTGCCGTTGACCGCGATGCACTCGCTCCCGCGCTCCTGCGCGAAGCGCTCCACCGCCGCCACCGCCTCGGCGTCCCCGCCCTCGTCGACGTTGGCGATGTACAGCTCGGGCTTGGCCGTCAGGAGGTCGAGCGACGCCGGCACCTCGACCGGGCACGACCGGGCCGGCCGGCCCGCCTCGAGCCACTCACGCAACGAGTCGAGCGCCGACCGCTCGGCGACGGCCGCAGCCTCCCCGCCCTTGGCCGCCTTCCCGACCCGCTCCGCCCGCCGCTCGATGGCGGCCAGATCGGCGAAGACCAGCTCGAGCTCGACCGTCTCGGCGTCCTCGAGCGGGTCGATCCTGCCGGCGGGATGCGCGACGGCGTCGTCCTGGAAGCAGCGCAGCACGTGCAGCACCGCGTCGGTGTTGCGGATGTTGCCGAGGAACTGGTTCCCGAGCCCCTCGCCGTGCGAGGCGCCGCTCACGAGCCCGGCGATGTCGACCACCTGCAGCGTCGCCGGGACGATCTTGCTGGACTGCGAGCTCGACACCGCGTCGAGCGCGTCGAGGCGGGGATCGCGGACGTCCGCCACACCGTGCACCGTCTCGACCGTCGAGAACATGTGCGGCGCGACGACGGCGCCGCCGCCGGCCAACGCGTTGAAGATGGTCGACTTGCCGCTGTTCGGCAGGCCGACCAGGCCGACCTCGACGCCCGCCATCAGATCCTCGCGGCGGCCGTGCCGGTGACCGCCCCGACCGCGACCCCGGCGACGACGTCGCTCACGTGGTGCACGCCGGCGTAGGCCCGGCTCCAGGCCATTGTCGCCGCCATCGCCACCCACAGCGGCGCCAGCCGCGGCCGCACATTGCAGAGCGCGATCGCCGCCGCCGTCGACATGGCCGCGTGGCTGGACGGGAACGAGGACGACGACGGGGCGGGCACGAGCGCGTCCGCGGCCGGGTCGGGCGGCCGCTCGCGGCCGACGGCCTGCTTGACGGCGTAGTTCACGCCGAGCGTGCCCCACACCGTCGCCGCCACCCGCACGGGCCGGCCGCACCCCACGCCGATTGCGACCCAGAGCAGGCCGTAGTCACCGGCCCGGGTGTACGGCCGCACGACGCGGTCGACCGCGGGATGCCGCCACCGGCGGGTGGCTGGATGGGTGATTCCCCGCCGCCGTGATGTCCAAGGCGCGAGCCACAGGCTTGCGCCGGTCAGACGAGACCTGCGATTACGCAGGTCTCGTCTGGGCTGCGAACCGAGCAGCGCACGGACGCAGGGAGTGTTCATAGTGGGCGAAATATGGGCGCGACCGAGGACGAAACGATGCGACGGTTCAAGCTGTCAAGGGCGGGTGCCCTTGACAGCGGTCCGAGGCGTCTGCGATGACGCAGACGCCGAGGCGCAGTCCCCACCAGCGAACCGGACCCCCGCCGACAGACGGACGTCCAGGCGCGCTGAGGCGGGGAATCAACCACCCTGATCAGAACCCGACCCGGCCGACATGGGCCTCGTGCTTCACGTAGCTGATCTTGGAGACGTCGACGTGGTAGGTGGCGTTCTCGTCGCCGGAGAACGTCGCCACGCCCTTGCCGGATTTCAGCTTTTCCTCGAGCCCGGCCCACTCCTTGGCGGCGATCTTCGTGATCACGATCAGCCCACCGTCGAAGCCGATCTCCACGCGAGACACATCAGCTGCTGCCATCCCCGTTCCTTCCGTATTGCACGTACTCGACCAGGACCCCGGCCACGCTGCCGGGATGGATGAACGCCACCTCGAGCCCGAAGAGGCCCGGGCGCGGCTCGGAATCGATCAGCTCGGCCCCGGCGTCGGCCGCCCCGCGCAGCGAGGCGCGGATGTCCGAGACGAGGTAGGCGACGTGGTGCATCCCCGGGCCGCGGTTCGCGAGGAACTTCCCGACGGGCGTGTCCTCGCCCAGCGGCCGCAGGAGCTCGATCCGCCCGGAGCCCACCCGCATGGACACCGCCTCGACCCCCTGGGCCGGGACGGTCTCGCGATGCTCGACCTCGCCGCCGAGCAGCCGCTCGTAGACATCTATCGCGGCCGGAAGGTCGTCCACGGCGTGCCCGATATGATGGATGGCTTCCGGATGCACTGGACCGCATCCTACGAGAACGCCGAAACTAGGGGGTTTGCATGGGGTTCCTGGACAAGCTCACGCAGCAGGCGAGCGGCGTCGCGTCGACTGTCGCCGAAAAGACGCAGGAGGTCGCGAGGACCGGCCAGCTGCAGGTGCAGCTGCGCAACCTGAACGGCGAGGAGCGCGACGCGCTGGTCGAGTTCGGGCGCGAGGCGTTCAACCTGCACCAGGCGGGCGCGCTCGCCGAGCGGTCGGGCGAGCTCGCCGGGCCGGCGGCGAAGATCGTCGACATTCGCGCGCAGATCGCGGCCAAGGAGGGGGAGATCGCCGCCGTGAAGAGCGACGGCTCGTCGGATGACGGCGCCGCGGCGTCGGACACTGTCGAGAGCTCGGCCGAGGAAGTCGCCGATCCCGCGCCGGCAGCGGAGACGCCGCCTCCCGGCGGGGCCCCGACGGTCTAGGCCAGGGGCCGATCGGCCGGAGGCGGCGGCGCGATCGCCAGGGCCGCCTCGACGCCGATGTCGAGCGAGGAGTTCGACTCGGGCTGGAGCCCGTCGAGCAGCACCTCGATGTCCGGGCGCTCCAGCGTCTCGGTCGCGAGCAGGGCCTGCGCCAGCCGGTCGAGGTACACCCGGTGGACCTCGACCAGGCGCAGGGCCTCGCGGTAGGCGGCGTCCGTGATGCCGCGCTGCTCGGCGTCGCGCATCCCCTTCGTCTCCTCGGACAGGGCGTAGTTGTCGGCCCGCACCTGCTGGTGCGGCATCGACGCGCCCATCCCCCACTCGAACACCATCGAGCGGGCGATCGCAGTCGCGCGCTCGAGGTCGTTGGCCGCGCCGTTCGTGATGCGGCCGAAGACGACCTGCTCGGCCGCCCGGCCGGCCAGGATCACCTTGAGCCAGTCGCGCAGCTCCTCGGTCGAGTGCAGGTAGCGATCCTCCTCGGGCAGGTTGAGCGTGTACCCGAGCGCCTGCCCGCGGGGGACGATCGTCACCTTGTGCAGCTGCATCGCGTCGCCCATCAGGCGGCCGACGAGCGCGTGGCCTGCCTCGTGGTAGGCGATGACGCGCTTCTCCTTGTCGGTGATCAGCCTGCGCTGCTGCAGGCCGGCCACCACCCGCTCGAGCGCGTAGTCGAAGTCGGCCTGGACGATCTCGTCCCGTTCGCCGCGGCCGGCGCTGATCGCGGCCTCGTTGCAGATGTTGGCCAGGTCGGCGCCGGTGAGGCCCGACGTCTGCCGGGCGACGTCGGCCAGGCGGACGCCGTCGGCCAGCGGCTTTCCGCGGGTGTGCACCTCGAGGATCTGCTCGCGGCCCTTCAGGTCGGGCGCCGATACCCCGATGTGGCGGTCGAACCGGCCCGGCCGCAGGAGCGCGGTGTCGAGCGCGCCGAGCTGATTCGAGGCGCCGATCACGACGAGCCGGTCGCTCCCGTGGAAGCCGTCCATCTCGACGAGGAGCTGGTTCAGCGTCTGGTCGTGCTCCTGGCTGCCGCCGCCCGGCCCACCGCTGCCGCGGTGGCGGCCGACGGCGTCGAGTTCGTCGATGAAGATGATCGCGGGCTGGTTCTTGCGCGCCATCTGGAACAGGCGCCGGATGCGGGCGGCGCCGAGCCCGCTCCACATCTCGACGAACGACGAGGCGCTCTGGAAGTAGAAGGTCGCCTCCGACTCGTTCGCGACCGCCTTGGCGAGCAGCGTCTTGCCGGTCCCGGGCGGGCCGTACAGGAGGACGCCCTTGGGCACGCGCGCGCCCAGCTTCGCGAACCGGGTCGGATCCTTCAGGAACTCGACCACCTCCTCGAGCTCGGCCCGCACCTCCTCGACGCCCGCGACCTCGTCCCAGCGCACGTCCGAGTCGGCCCGCGCGTCGAGCTGCTTCGGGCGCACGTTCGGCATCATCGAGATGAACTTCCAGGTCAGCCAGCACAGCAGCCCGAGGAAGATGAAGATGCCCCAGGCGACCAGGAAGTCATGCAGCCAGCCGACGCCGATGTGCAGCCCGTGCACCGCGTCGTGCAGCCAGTCGTGCACGTTCCGCTCGCTGATCCAGTCCACCGCCTCCAGCGTACGGCAGATCCTGCACGGCGAACACCCTTGCACCCGGTTGTCTTCGGGCATAGGGTCGTCCGCGGCAGGGACTCGAGGGGAAGGAGGGCCCGTGGCCCGTCCGCACACACTCCGATGTCGGTTGCGAAGGGCCGCCAGGATGGGGGTGATCGCTGCAGCAGTGGCGGTGGCGGCCTCGGCCGGGACGGCCGGGGCGGCCGGCGACGGCAGCCACGTGATGCCCCAGGCCGCGGGCGAGCTCGACTGCAACGGCTTCAGCCCCATCCAGCGGGCGGTGAAGCCGACTCTGGTCTGCGCCGACGCGCGCCTCTCGAAGGACGAGCGCTTCGAGGACCACGGCCACTACATCGGTCACGACGAGCCGTCGCTGCGGTTCCTCTCGTCGCGGCCCGGCTCCGCCAGCGACGTCACCTGGGTCGAGCGGCTGCCGGTCGAGCCACACCATCTGCCCACGGTGCGCCGGCCCGGCCACGACGTCGTCCACACCTTCGAGCTGACCCTGGCGCCATGGTTCTCGATGAACCTGTGCGACCCCCGCTCCGACCCCGAGCTGCCGTGCACTCCGCGGTCGGACACGAACGCCGCGCACGGCTCGTTCCCGGGCGGCGGCTCGGCGTTCATGGAGCTCCAGCTCTACCCGCCGGGCTTCGCGCCGTTCGACGATTCGATCAGCTGCGACAACGCCCACTGGTGCTCGGCGCTCACCATCGACAGCGTCGAGTGCGACGCCGCCGGCACGTGTAACAACAACTGCATCGAGCCCGTGAACTTCGCGTTCATCCAGCGGGACGGCGTCCCCGCCGGGCCGCCCAGCCCGCAGGAGTCCGACCTCTCCACGTTCACGCCGAACGCGCAGACGTTCCTGATGAACCAGGGCGACCGGGTCGCCATCCACATGTTCGACGCGACGGTGCCCGGAGGCCATGCATTCGAGGTGCGCGAGACCGACATGACGACCGGGCAGAGCGGCTTCATGATCGCCTCGGCGGCGAACGGGTTCATGAACACGAGCCCGGCCGACTGCAGCGGCTCGCCGTTCAACTTCCAGCCCGAGTACTCGAGCGCGAAGCCCCAGAACGACGTGCCGTGGGGGTTCGGCCCGTACAACATCAACACCCAGTTCGAGATCGGGCACTTCGAGCCGTGCCGCAGCGTGACCGGCAGGAGCACGTTCATCGACGGCTCGTTCACGGACACCTACTTCAACAGCTGCCACGGCCCGTACGAGACGGACGCCCCGATCGACAGGGGGTCGAGCCTCGAGCCAAACGACGCGCCGTGCTACCCGCGGGGTGACACCCATGGCGGGGTCGCCGCGCCGAACGAGGTGACCGGGTGTCCTGTGTTCTTCAACGCGGTCGGCGATCTCGACTACGACGGCACGTCCTATCGAGCCGACTGGCCGACCTCGGTGCACCCGAACCGGTTCCCGAGCCCGTTCGAGCAGCTGTCGCCCACGACTCGCGGGCGAGGGTACTCGGACATGCAGTTCGTGACCGATACCAGCGCGACCGAACAGGGCTGCGACATCGTCAGCGGCGACGGGTGCGTGCTGCCGCCGCCCGGGCCCGGGCACTTCTTCCCGTACTTCACCCGTGCCCGCGTCGGCGGGGAGTGCGTGTGGGAGTTCGGCAACATGCGAAACGGCAACACGTTCGGGCGCGACCGCCAGTGGGGCCACCTCGGGCCCAACACTCGCGGAGCGTTCGTGAGCCGGATCCGCCCGGTGGCCAGCTGCGCGTAGGCCATCTGGGGACTGTCCCCGCGGCAACGCGGGGACAGTCCCCGCGTTCCGGCGGGGGCCCCGCGTCTCCGGTCAGGCGGCCTGCGCGCCCTCCAGCCGCAGCACCTCGTGCAGCGCCGCCTCGGCCACCTCGAGTTCGTCGGCGCTGGGCTCGCGGGTGGCCGCGACGCGCTGGAGCTCGTATCCGGGCCGCTGCATCGCCCGGGAGAGGGGATGCTCGCGGTGGCGCTGCATCCAGGCGAAGGCCTCGGTGGCCGCGCCCATCGCCGCGACGCTCGCCACCAGCCGGGCGGGCCCGCGGCGCGAGGCCGGCAGGCGGGAGACGAGCAGGTTCCCGGCCGTGCTCGCGATCAGCAGCGGGCCGACCATGTGCGAGCCGCAGCGCTCGTGCTCCTTGGCGATGTCGACGGGCGCGCCGTCCTTCTCGTAGCCGCCGATCGCCTTGTGCTCCGCGCCGTGGTAGCCGGCGATGCGCGAG
>JAICJM010000299.1 GCA_025928435.1 Thermoleophilia bacterium | reverse complement strand
GGGATTAAAAGTCCCCTGCTCTACCAGCTGAGCTAACGGCCCCGAGGGGCGCCAAGTCTACGTGCTAGCGTCCGCGCCGATGCTGCGGATTGGGCACCGGGGAGCCGCGGCGCTCGCGCCCGAGAACACGATCGAGAGCGTTCGGGCCGCCGTCGAGGCGGGGGTCGACGGAGTCGAGTTCGACGTCCGTCCCGGCCTTACGGTCAGGCACGACCGCGGCCGCGGCGGGCCGACGCTGCGCGAGTTCCTGGAGCAGGTGCGCGAGGTCGTCGCCGACGACGCCCTGCTGATCGTCGATCTCAAGAGGGCCGGATACGAGGCGGAGACGCTCGCGGCCTGCCGGGATGCCGGCGTCGCCGACCGGTGCGTCTTCTCGACGCCCGAGTTCGCGGCGCTCGCGCGCCTGAACGGCGTCGCCCGGACGAGCACGACCATCTCGGCGGGCCGGGCATGGCTGCTCCCCGGCCGGCGCACGCCCGCCGTCGCGATGTACGCCCGCTCGGGCGCGCTCGACGCGACCGTCCGCCACGACACCGTCACGGAGGAGCTCGTCGAGGCCGTGCACACGCGTGGCGGGCGCGTCTACGCGTGGACGGTGAACACCCGCGCCGGGATCGCGCAGATGCGCGCGCTGGGCGTCGACGGGGTGATCACGGACGACCCCCGCCTCTTCCACGAGCCCGCCGAGACGGCCGGCCCCGATGGCTCGATCGCGCCGCGGCCTGTGCAATAGTGGGGAACCAAAGCCGGTTTCCAGGCGTATTATCGTGGTAGAGACGCAATGACTTCGCCCGTCGACACGATCACCCAGTTCCCGCTTTCACAGCGGGTGGTATGGCTGCGCTACCTCGAACGGACGCGCGAGGCGGGCGACGACTACGCCGAGGTCGAGGAGGCCGCGTGGGACGAGCTGCAGAAGGCGCTCGCGCGCATCCCGGGCTCGCCCGAAGACGCCGCCTGACCCCGGTATTCTGCCCGCGCGCCCCCATCGGCTAGTGGCCTAGGCCCCCGCCCTTTCAAGGCGGTAACACGGGTTCGAATCCCGTTGGGGGTACTCAGGGCGTCGGGTTCCCGTCTAGCGCGGTGTCCCACGGGGTACCCGGCAGCCGTGGCTCCGCGCACCGGTACAGATCTGGGAACACGGCTCGATCGTTCGGCGGGCGACGCGGTCGCCGGCCTGGTGCGCCGGCATCACGCCAGGCGCCTCGCGCGGCTCGGCTCTCGGATCCTGGACGCCGGGCCGGGTGGATGGGCGGACGACGCCCCCGGCCCGCGGACGGGCAACGACGTCGAAGTGCTCATCGACGGAGCGGCGGCGTTCCGCCGCATCGTCGCCGATATCCGCGCAGCCCGTTCGTCCGTCCACCTGACGGGATGGTTCCTCTCGCCCGAGCTCGTCCTGGAAGACGGAGACCCCCCGGTGATCGTACGAGAGCTGCTCGCCGAAGCCGCGAGTCGTATCGATGTACGGGTGCTGCTCTGGGCCGGTGCGCCCCTCCGGGTGTTCACGCCGGCCCGGCGGCTTGTGCGTGCAGTCCGCGATGAGCTCTCGAGCGCGGGCCCGATCCAGTGCGCACTCGACGCGCACGAGCGGCCCCTCCATTGCCACCACGAGAAGTCGATTGTCATCGACGGCGAGATCGCATTCGTTGGAGGTATCGACCTCACGTCGCTGGGCGGAGACCGCCGCGACTCCCCGCGGCATCCGGCGCGGGCCGCGCTGGGGTGGCATGACGTGGCAACCCGCACCCGCGGCCCGCTCGTCGCCGACATCGCGGATCACTTCACGTTGCGCTGGCACGCCGTCACCGGAGAGCGGCTGCCGGATTCGCCGCCGCCCGCACCGGCCGGAGACGTCACGGCCCAGATCAACCGGACGCTGCCCGAGCGCATCTATGCCGGCGTCTCGGCGAGCAGCTTCGGGATCCTGGAGTCGTATGTGCGGGCGCTCCGGTCGGCGGAGCGCTTCATCTATCTCGAGACGCAGTACCTGTGGTCTCCCGAGATCGTCGACGTGCTGGCGGACAAGCTCCGCCGGCCGCCGCAGGACCGGTTCCGGCTCGTGATCCTGCTGCCGGCGCGGCCCAAGGGCGGCGCGGACGACACGCGCGGCGCCCTCGGTGAGCTCATCGAGGCGGACGCCGGCGCGGGGAGGGTGCTCGCGTGCTGCCTGTACGCCCGCGCCGGGTCGGCCAGCGATGTCATCTACGTGCACGCCAAGGTCGGGATTGTGGACGACCGCTGGCTCACAGTCGGTTCGGCGAACCTGAACGACCACTCTCTTTTCAACGACACCGAGTTGAATGTCGTCACGCATGACGCGGCGCTCGCCCGGATGACCCGGCTGGCGTTGTGGGCCGAGCACCTGGAGTCGACGCCGTCCGAGATCGCCGGCGATCCCGCCGAGGTGATCGACCGGCAGTGGCGCCCGATCGCCGAGGAACAGCTCGACCGCCGCCGCCGCGGCTTGCCGCTCACGCATCGGCTCATGCGGCTCGAGCACGTCTCCCGCCGATCGGCCCGGTTGCTCGGGCCGCTGCAGGGGCTGCTGGTCGACGGCTGACCCCTCCGGCCGCACCGGCTGTCAGACTGGACGCGTGGGTGCGATTCGCGAGGAGCTCGCCCGGCTCTGCACGATCGGGGAACGCCACCGCCGGCTCGCGAGCCGGCTGGCGCTGCTCTTCCTCGCAACCATCGTCGTCGACATCGTTGGAGCGGCCGCGATGTACGCCGTCGAGGGCTCGGCGCGCGGCACCCAGGTGACGACCTTCGGCCAGGCGCTCTTCTTCACCTCGGCGCAGGTGCTCACCGTTTCCTCGTCGCTCGCCAACCCCGTCACGCCGATCGGCCGTGCCGTCGATCTCGTGCTCGAGCTTTGGGGCGTCGTCGTCGTGGCCGGATCGGCGGGCGCGCTGGCGACGTTCTTCTTCACGAGCGACGCCTCATAGCCGACGCCAATCGTGCTCGAGATGTCCCGCGTGCGCTCATCGAGTGACCGGGAACACGAGGTGGGTGACTCGGTCGCCCTGGACACAGACCGTCGGGTTGCCGAGCAGGACATCCTCCGACGAGAGCCTGCCGAAAAACGGACGGTGTCCTTCACCCATCACGACCGGCACCAGGTCGACGGCCACCTCGTCGAGCAACCCCAGGTCGAGGCACTGACGAGCGATGGTCCCGCCGCTGACGACGACGCGGTCGCCGGCGATCTCCTGCGCCCGAGC
>JAICJM010000142.1 GCA_025928435.1 Thermoleophilia bacterium | reverse complement strand
GACTCCCACCTTCGGCACTCCCACCGCAGCGACAGCGGGCGATCGCCCTACCTCAGTCCGACGAGAGGCCGATGACGCCGAGCAGGGCGAGGACGAGCAGCACGACCAGGACGATCGCGATCATGGCAGCTCGCTGTTCGTTCGAGCCCATCCGAGGCGCTCCCGAGAGACGGGGGTTACCCGTACCCCCTGACTCGGGCTCGCACGATGGCCGCGCTGTGCCGCCCGCGCGAAGCTGCGCCGATGAGCGTCGCCATCCGACACCGATCTGCCGCGACGGAGCGGGCCCGGCCGGCCTCGGTCCTGCCGCGCGGCCCGCTCGATCTCGTGCGCCAGATCGCGATCGTCTCGCTGTTCGACATCGCCTACGAGCTCTCGCGCGTCCTGGCGACCGGGGGCCGCCCAGCGGCGCTCGCGCATGCCCACAGCGTCGTCGGCGCCGAGCGGTCGCTCGGCATGTTCCACGAGCTCTCGGTGCAGCGGTTCGCGCTGCACGCGCCCGGGATCGTGCTGGACATCGCCAACTGGACGTACTTCAACGCCCAGTTCACGGTCACGTTCCTGTTCCTCCTGTGGGCGTACCTGCGCCACACCGACCGCTACACGACGATCCGCAACACGGTCATCGCCGCCGACGCGATCGGGCTGATCGGCTACCTCGCCTACCCCACGGCGCCGCCGCGGATGCTGCCGCGCCTGGGCTTCACCGACACGCTCAACGGCGCCGCCGTCAACCACCATTCCGGGGCGATCGCGTCGCTCGCAAATCCCTACGCGGCGATGCCGAGCTTGCACACGGCCTACGCCCTGATCTTCGGCGTCTCAGGCGTCGTGCTCGCGCGGCGGTGGTGGATCCGCGGCGTGTGGGCGCTCTATCCGGGGCTCGTCGTCTTCTCGATCGTCGCGACCGCGAACCACTTCCTGCTCGACGCCGTCGCCGGCGCGGCCGTGGCGCTCGCGGCAGGGACCCTCACCACGGTCGTGCTCCCGCGCTGGACACGTTCAGGCCGGCCGCGCACGGCGCCGCTGACGCCCGAACGGGCGTGCTCGTGACCGCTCGACGTGGCCGGCGGCGCTAGGCGCCTTCGGCGAACTGCGGGGCGTTCCCGGGGACCTCCATCCAGTCGGCCTTGTACGCCACCTGGAGGTGGAAGCTCGGCTCCATGTCGAGTTCGCGCATCAGGCCGGCGGCGACGAAGTACTTCTCGCCGAGGTCGTCGTAGAGGCTCGACCCGCAGTTGCTGCAGAAGTTGCGGGGGGCGAACTCGCTCTCGTAGCGGGTGACCATGTCCTCGCCCTTGGTGAAGTGGAAGTTCTCCTTGGCGACGACCACGCCCGCCAGGCTCGAGCCCGTCCAGCGCTGGCAGCGCGTGCAGTGGCAGTAGCCCAGGCCCTCAGGGTCGGTGACCTCGTACTCGATCTTGCCGCAGAGGCAGGCTCCCTTGAGCGTCTCACTCATCTCAAACCCCCTTGTCGAGTGGTGTGGGACGATCCCGCCGCAACGCTACCACCGGCGCGCCGGCCAGGCATGTTCGCCGCGGCCGCTCATCGAGCCGGATCTGCCGGACGCGCAGTAGGCCCCGCAGTACGATTCCCGCATCAGGCAGTCGTCTCTGGGGGGAGATCAGTGGTGGCGCGGTTTCACGGCGGGTTTCTCGACGGCCAGCTCGTCGCCGACTGGGCGACGCCGCCTGCCACGTCCATCTGGATCGAGCGGGTCGAGGGCGGCGTGATCGCCACCGAGCAGCCGCCCGCCGGGCCGCCGGAGTCAGACGAGCCGGGGTACGACCATTACGTGCTCTCCGAGGTCGTGGCCGACCTCGCCGTGTACCACGCCCTGGACGGCTAGCGCTCGCGCTGTGCCAGGGCGAGGAGGCTGGCATGCTCCTCGGCACAGGCCGGGCAGCCCTCGAGGTGCGCCCGCATGCCCAGGCAGTGGCGCGCGCGCGAGCAGTCCTGCGGCCCCACGCAGGTCGGGCAGAGGGCGAACTCGTGCCCGAGCTCGGCCTCGACGTAGCGGTCGAGGTACTCGAAGCACTCGTCGCAGCCGAGCTCGGGCCCCTCGGGGCCGAGGAGGCGGTCCGCCGTGGGGGGCTCGTTCAAGACTCGACCTCCGGGGCGAGGTGGGCACGCAGGTTTCGACGGGCGTCGTGGAGGGTCTTGTAGAGCGCCCCCCGGGTGGTCTGGAGGCGGTCGGCCAGGACGTCGATCGGCACGTCGTTCAGGGCGACCGCGACCAGGATCTCGCGCTGGTGCGGGCTGAGGACGTCCCGGATCGCCGCGGCGATGAGCCGGAGCTGCTCGGCCTCGTCGGGGTCGGCGGCCGCGACCGCCGGCGCGAGCCGCGTCCACGCCTCCGGCTCGAGCGTGATCTCGCGGTGCTGCCAGGCCCGGCCGCGCGCCTTCACCGACGCCTCGAGGATCGCGAACTTGGCCGCCCAGGTCGTGAACCGGCTGTCGCCGCGGAAGGTGGGCAGCTTGCGCATGACCGCGACCAGGGCGTCGTCGGCGGCCTGCACCGCCAGGTCGTCGAGCTCGGCGGCCGGGACGTCGCGGAGCGCCGCGCGGCGGCGTCCCAGCTCGAAGCGGGCGGCGCGGAGCAGAAAGGCGTGCAGGCGGGCGACGTCGACGTCCCGCTCGCCGCTCGGGAGGCTGAGCCCGCGCACCCACGCGCGCGAGTCCGGGTCGAGCGGCGGGCGCTCCGCGGCGGCGGCTGCGTGGGCCGGCTCCACACCCCCCACCGTATCGGGCGCCGGGCGGCTCAGCAAGGGCGCGCCCGCAGGTCGACCGGGGCCATGATCCGCACCGCGAGATCGGGCGGGCAGCCGGCCTCGACCAGGTTGATGAGGCCGTGCAGGTCGAACCCGCAGTCGCCGGCGAGCATGACCGCCGTCCGCTCGTCGAACCCGGCCGCCTCGAGCCGCCGCTCCCGCCACCCGGCCACGTCGACCTCCGTCACCCCCTGTGAGCCGGAAACGATCTTCATGCCCTGTTTGCGTCCAGGGGGCGCGGGTTCTTACCCCTGACGGCCGGACGTAAGGACCGGCCGCCGGCCGACGCTAGATCGTCCAGGCAGTGAACACCCGAGGAAAGGACGCGCACATGACGGACGCCAGGCCAAGGGGCCGCCGCCGGCTGACGATGGCGGTCGGCCTGCTCGTCGCGGCCGCCGTGATCGGCATCGCCGTCGGGAGGACCGCCGACGCGCAGACCCACCGGGCGGCGCGGGGATCGCACGCCGCGGCGACCATGGACATGAGCGGGGTGGTCACCGCCCGCCAGCTCGCCTTCCGCAACGCGATGCGAGTTCTGTGGGAGCAGCATGTCTCCTGGACGCGGCTCGCGATCGTGACCTTCGCCGGGAACCTCCCCGACCTCGGTGCCACCGAGGCGCGGCTGCTGCGAAACCAGCACGATATCGGGGCTGCCGTCGCCCCGTTCTACGGCCGAACGGCCGGGCACCGGCTGACCGGGCTCCTGCGGCAGCACATCCTGATCGCGGTGGCGATCCTCGGTGATGTGAAGTCGGGCAATTCGGCCGCGCTCGCCAGGGACAACGCGGCCTGGTACGCCAACGCGAATCGGATCGCGGCCTTCCTGCATGCGGCCAACCCGCACCACTGGGCGGCGGCGGGGCTGCGCCAGATGATGCACCGCCATCTGAAGCTGACCACGAACGAGGCGGTCGCCGAGCTCACCGGCAAGTTCGCGGCGAGCGTGCACGCCTACGACATGGTCGAGCACGAGATCCTCGGCATGGCGGACATGCTGAGCACGGGCATCATCGCCCAGTTCCCGGGGCGGTTCTCCTAGCCGGACGGTTCTCACAGGTCTCTCACGCGGATCACACGTCCACGGACCACACTGACGGCCGGGCCCTTCGGAGCGACACTGCCCGCTCGCATCGGAGGGCCCGCCCGTGTGTGCCCCGGGATAGGCTCCGCGCGTGTTCCTGAACATCCTCGTCGCGGTGGACGGATCGGCCCACGCGGACCGCGCCCTGGACGCGGCGCTCGACCTGGCGCGGGCGCTGAACTCGCGGCTGACGCTGATCAGCGTGGCCTCGCGCACGTCCTGGCGGTTCATGGCCGGCCCGTACGCCGGCCTCCTCCCCACCCAGGACGACGCCGACAAGGAGGCGCAGGCGACGCTGCGCGAGGCGGCGGCGCGACTCGACGACGGGATGCCCGTCACCACCATCGTCGGCCAGGGAGCGGCGGCCGCGGCCATCATCAAGCATGCGGCCGACGGCGGCCACGACCTGATCGTGATGGGCTCGCGCGGCCGCGGCGGCGCCGCCGCCGCACTGCTCGGGAGCGTCAGCCACAGCGTGCTGAACCACAGCCACGTCCCGGTGCTGATCGTGCACGCCGACGACGAGGCGACCAGCCGCCGGGGTCCGATGCACTTCGCGCCCGGCCCCGGGTAGAACACCACTATGCGCATCGGCTTGCTGACCGGTGGCGGCGACTGTCCGGGGCTGAACGCGGTCATCCGTGCCGTCGCGCGGACGGCGCTCGACCGTGGCGACGAGGTGGTCGGCGTCCTGCACGGCTGGCGCGGGATGGTCGAGGGTCAGATGCGCCCGCTGGCCGCCCACGACGTGACCGGCCTGCTCCCGCGCGGGGGCACGATCCTGCGCACGTCGCGGACGAACCCGTTCGACACCGACGGCGGCGTCGAGCGCGTGCTCGGGCACCTCGAGGGCCTGGACGCGCTGGTGGCCATCGGCGGCGAGGACACGCTCGGCGTGGCCTCACGGCTGCACTCCGAACACGGCGCGCCGATCGTCGGCGTGCCCAAGACGATCGACAACGACCTGCGGGGGACCGACTACACGTTCGGGTTCGACACCGCGGTGACCATCGCGACCGAGGCCATCGACCGTCTGCACTCCACCGCCGAGTCCCATGACCGGGTGATGGTGTGCGAGGTGATGGGCCGGCACACCGGCTGGATCGCCGTGATGGCAGGGATGGCGGGCGGGGCCGACGTGATCCTGATCCCCGAGCTGCCGATGACGGTCGAGCACTGCTGCGAGCTCATCCGCAACCGGCACGCCAAGGGCAAGGACTTCTCCATCGTGGTCGTCAGCGAGGGGTACGAGCCGCGCTACGAGAGCGGCGAGTCGCGCGGCATGGTGGCGTCCGCCGGCGTGGACGCGTTCGGGCACGCCCGGCTGGGCGGCGTCGGAGCCGCGCTCGCCTCCGAGGTCGAGGATCGCACCGGGTTCGAGACGCGGGTGACGACCCTCGGCCACATCCAGCGGGGCGGTTCGCCGACCGCGCGCGACCGCGTCCTCGCGACCCGCTTCGGCCTGCGCGCGGCCGAGCTCGTGCGCGACGGCGAGTGGGGCATGATGGCGGCCCTGCGCGGAGACGAGATCGTCGCCGTGCCGCTGGCGGAGGCCGTCGCCGGCCTCAAGCTCGTCCCGCGCGAGCTCTACGACCGCGCCGCGTCGTTCTTCGGCTAGCCGCGCGAGTCGCCGCGCAGGATGTCGAACGTCGGCGCGATGCCGAGCTCGTACACCCAGTCGCCCAGCACGGCGGCATCGACGCCGGAGCTCTCCAGGGCGAGCACCTGTTCGCGGTGGCGGATGCCGCCCTCGCACAGGACGACCTTCCCGGCCGGCACCTCCTCGAGCAGCGAGAAGATGTGCTCGAACTCCGGGTCGCGGCCGTTGCGCGTGTTCTGGATCAGGAAGGAGTCCGGGTCGAGCAGCTCCAGGGCCAGCTCGAGCTCGTCCTCGTCCGCGACCTCGACCACGACGTCCAGGCCGAGCTGCGCGGCCACGACCTGCATCTCGGCGAAACGGTCGTCCTCTCCGTCGAACGCGCCGGCGATCAGGACGACGCCGCCGGCGCCGCCCAGCCGGCTCTCGTACAGCTGGTACGGGTCGATCAGGACGCCCTTGTGCAGGACCGGCAGCCAGGTCTCCTCCAGGCCCGGCGGCACGAAGTCGCCGGGGACGGCCAGCCCCGCCGCCCCCGCCGCCTCGGCCGCCTCGACCAGCAACGGGTCGGGCGTGCCGACGCGCAGCACGAACGAGATCTCCTCGCCGACGACGCCCTCGGTGAACGGGCGAATCGGGGCCAGATCGGTGACGGCCTGCTCGAGCTGGGACAGGGGCCGGGCGCCCCGGCGCTGCTCCAGGGCCCGCCGGCTGGAGGAGATCATGCGGTCAAGCGAGGTCATCGACCGCCCCGTCCGATCAACTTCTCGGCCGATAACGGAGGCATCCGGGACCAGTGTAGATGAAGGAGGGCCGCTGCTCTACACGGCGGTGCTACACGCCGAGCCGGTCGAGCTCGGCGGCGTCGCGGCGCCAGCGCGGCCGCACCTTGACGGAGAGCTCGAGGAAGACCGGTCCGCCCACGGCCGCCTCGATCGCGGGCCGGGCCTCGGTCCCGATCCGCTTCACCATCGAGCCGCCGCGGCCGATCAGGATCGCTTTCTGCGACGCCGTCTCGCAGATCAGCTTCGCCTCGACGACGGTGAGGTCGCGGCCGGGCTCGATCGACTCGACCAGGACGGCCACGGCGTGCGGCACCTCGTCGCGGGTCAGCTCGAGCGCGCGCTCGCGGATCAGCTCGCCGATCCGCTGCTCCAGCGGCTGGTCGGTCGTCATGCCCTCCGGGAACCATGCGGGCCCCTCCGGCAGCAGCGCCAGCAGGTCGTCCAGCAGGGGGTCCGTCCCGTCCCCCGTGCGCGCGCTGATCGGGTGCACCGCATGCGGCTCGCCGAGGGCGGCGGCCGCGGCCAGCGCCGGGACGACCGTGCCGGCGGCGAGGCCGTCGGTCTTGTTCAGGGCGATCACGCACGGCGGCGCGCCCGCGGCGAGGACGCGGGCGGCGATATAGCGGTCGCCGGGCCCGATCGGCGTCCGGGCGTCGAGCACGAGCAGCGTCGCGTCGGCATCCTCGAGCGTCTCGTTCACGGAGCGCTGCATCCGCTCGGTGAGGCGGTCGAACGGCTTCTGGAAGCCGGGCAGATCGACCATCACGAGCTGGGTTCCGGGGCGGTGGACGACCCCGATCGCCCGCCGCCGGGTCGTCTGCGGCTTCGCCGAGACGGCGGCGACGTGCTCGCCCACGAGCCGGTTCACGAGCGTCGACTTGCCCACGTTCGGTCGGCCGGCCAGCGCCACCAGGCCCGACCGCCGCACCTCGTCGGTCACAGCTCGAACCGCTCGGGCAGCAGCTCGTCGAAGGCCGCCGCCACCACCTCGCCGCCGCGGCGGTAGACGATGGTGATCTCCGGGGCGAACTCGGCCAGCGCCTGGCGGCAGGCGCCGCACGGCGGGCAGGACGTCGCCTTGGCGTGCACGGCCACCGTCTCGAACCGGCGGTGGCCCATCGCCACCGCGGCGAAGAGGGCACTGCGCTCGGCGCACATCGTCACGCCGAAGGAGGCGTTCTCGACGTTGACGCCGACGATCGGCTCGGCGCCGTCCGCGGGCTGCAGCGCCGCGCTGACGGGGAAGCGCGAATACGGGGCGTATGCGTTGCCGATCGCGTCCCTCGCGAGGGCGTACAGCTCGAGCTCGGCAGGGGTCGGGGCGCGCATGAGCTCATCGTAGACGGCCTCCCTACGGCGCCGGC
The DNA here is from genome assembly GCA_025928435.1 of Thermoleophilia bacterium. The sequence continues at coordinate 2,835 of JAICJM010000142.1, read as the reverse complement.
AGTGTCGTGCCGCCGGGCGCCGGGAGCTGGACGGCGCCGGTGGTCGGCTTCGGCGGGGGCGGCGTCGTCGTTGGAAGCGGGGTCGTCGTCGTGGCCGCCGGCGGCGTGGTCGTCGTCGGCGTTCGGGGAGTCGGCGGAGCGGCCCGCCGGTCCTGCTTCGGCTTCGCGGGCTGATGCGTGCGGTGGACGGCGGGCTTCGGGCCGGTGCGAGTCCGGGCCGGCCTCGGCACGGGCGCCGCCGCGACCGGCGTGACGCGCGGCGCGGCATGATGCGACGGGGGCTCCGCCGCCGCGCTGTGGTGGGCGCCGTGGCCGAGCAGCAGGAGCGCGCCCGCCACCGCCACGACGGCGATGGGGACGGCCGCGAGCAGCCGCCGCCGGCCGGGGTCGGGCGGGGCCGCGATCATGCCGTCGAGGTCGAAGTTCTCGTCGAAGAGCCGCTCGAGGCCGGGCGGGCCCGCATCCGGATCGCCGGCGTCGGCGGCGGCGCCGCAGCGCTCGAGCTCGTCCAGGCAGTCCGGCAGCCCCGGGAACGCACCGGCAGCGGCCCGCTCGAGCCACGCGGCCAGGTCGGGCGGCGCCGCCGACGGGCCGAGGGCGGCGCCGCACACGGCCGCGAGCACCCGCTGGCCGTCGCCCGTGACGGGCGTCCCGCCGTCGGGCGGCTGGAGCAACGGCCGCTCCAGGAAGGGCGTCGGCCCCGGGCCGACGGCGACGTCGGCGAGCACCGCCAGGTCGGGCGAGAAGCCGGCCGCGCCGACCCGCTCGGTCAGCCGCCCGAACGCGAGCGCCAGCCGGGCGGCATCGTCGGCGGCCGGGCGCCGCAGCATCCGCCACCGCTCGACCGGCAGCCCGAGGCTGGGCGGCAGGACGAGGAACCAGCGGTCGCCGTGGCGGCCGAAGTCGAGCACGCCGCACACCTCGCTGCACCCGATCCCGCACCAGCGGGCGACGGCATCGGCCAGCGCCGCCTCCTCCCAGCCGCCGTCGACGAGCACGATCCGCACCTGCGCCCCGCGGCCCGAGCGCGTGTCGAGGGCGTCGACGGGCCCGAACGGGCGCGAGGCGAGCGCGGACGGGCTGGTCAGGTAGCGGTCGGCGATGACGTGGTCGCTGGAGGCGGGATCGGCCATGCCTCCCACGCTACGCGCCGGCCTGTCACCGGTCAGCACGCGAGGCGTCACAACATCGCAACGATCCACGCCCCGCCGGCGTTCGGGGTCTGACCCCGGTGCTCAGGTGAGGGCCTGGAAGATGGCCGTCGTCACCAGGGCGCCCAGGACGCCGCCGTAGACCACCTCCAGGGTCGAGTGGACGCCCGCCTCCACCCGGGTCTGGGCGACCAGCGTCGCCATCACGAACGCGAGCGTCGAGACCAGCACCTGGTTCTCGTAGGCGTGGGTGACGAGCGTGATCGCGGCCCAGCCGCCGAAGGCGACGGCGGCGTGGCCGGACGGGAGCCCGCCCCGGAGCGGCGATCCGGTGCCGAAGTAGGCCTTGATCGCGATCACGAGCAGGATCACGACCACGATCGCGATCACCGTCAGGTGCACGGGCGAGCGCCGCACCGTGTTGATGGCCCGCTGGCTCGGATGCTGCAATCGAGGCGCGAAGACGAGATAGCCCACGAAGAGGGCCGTCACCGCCGACACGAGCACCATGCCGGCCGCGATGTCCTTGGCCGCGCGGGCGCGCGGATCGAACGCCGGCGTCGCGACGTCGATCGTCATCTCGAGGGCGGTGTTGGCCATCTCCATGAGGATCACGAACGCGACGGCCAGGATCAGCGCCAGCATCTCGATCCGGCTCACCCCGAGCGCCACCCCGAGCGGCAGCACCGCCAGCGCGACGAGGAAGTGGATGCGCATGTTCCGCTGGGTGCGGACCACGTAGATGATGCCCTCGAAGGCGTAGTTGAAGCTGTTGACGAGGCCGCTGGCCTCGCGCCGCGCGGCGCTGAACGGCGCGGCCCGGCGGGCGGCGCGCTTCGTGTCCTCCGGGCTACGCAGGACGGGCGGCACGGGCCTCGAGCTCCTGGACGATCTGCTCCTGGCGGACGAGCATCTCCCCTTCATCGGCCTCGTGATCCCACCCCAGGAGATGCAACGCGCCGTGGACGAGGAGATGCTCGATCGGGGTGCCCTCGGCGGCGGCCACCGCGGGGCAGATGACGACGTCGCCGAGCTGGCGGGGAACGCCGCCGGGCAGCGGGTCGCGCATGTCGAGCGGGAACGACAGCACGTCGGTCGGATCGGGCTTGCCGCGATGGTCGGCGTTCAGCCGCGCCATCTCCGACCGCCCCACCACCGCGAGGCCGACCTCGCCCTCGCTCACGCCCTCCGCCTCGAGCGCGGCCGCCAGCACGGCCGCCGCCGCCGGCCCGTCGAGGGGGATCCGGGCCCGGTTCCGCACCTCGACGGTCACGGTCACTCCCGCGACCTCTCGCCGTATTCGCGGTACGCGCTCACGATCCGCTGCACCAGCTTGTGGCGCACGACGTCGGCGTCGGAGAAGCGGATGAACGCGATGTCGCGGACGCCGTCCAGCACGCCCATCACGTTCACGAGGCCGGAGCGGTGGTCGCGGGGCAGGTCGATCTGGGTGATGTCGCCCGTCACGACGACCTTCGAGCCGAAGCCGAGCCGGGTCAGGAACATCTGCATCTGCTCGGGGCTCGTGTTCTGGGCCTCGTCGAGGATGATGAACGAGTCGTTCAGCGTGCGGCCGCGCATGAACGCGAGCGGCGCGACCTCGACCATGCCCTTGTCCATGTAGGACGCGAGCCGCTCCGCGTCGAGCATGTCGTGCAGCGCGTCGAAGAGCGGGCGCAGGTAG
>JAICJM010000087.1 GCA_025928435.1 Thermoleophilia bacterium | reverse complement strand
CCACGACCACGCCCACGCCCTGCCCATCCCCGGCCGCGCCTGGCTCCGCATCATCTGGCGCCTCTGGCAAGACCACACCACCTACCAACCCACCCACCACGGCAGCCTCAACCGCCTCACCACAACCCAGGGTTGACACAGAACGTCCCACGCCACCACCGGGATGAGCGCGCCGCGCAAACTCGACGAGGCCTCCCAATGGGCCGGCGCGCGTCCCGACGAAGGGGCTTCCTGACCGCGCCGTCGCGGTCATCGCACGAGGCGTCGACGTGCGATCTGATCCAGACGAGGGACGCGGCCACGAATTGATCGATGCGCTCGGCGGCCGTCTGCAGCGATTGCGCATATTCGGGGGCGAAGGCGCCGGTCTGATTGTGATTGTGTGGCGGCGCGGCCGCCCGACGGCATTCTCGATACGTCGCCGGCCTCGGCCTCGCCGTAGGTCCGCGCCTCCGAGGATTGCCCTTGTCGATGCCTCGGACTGGGCCCGCCCACGCGGGCCCAGCCTCGGGTCCTCCGTCAGTTGACGGCGGCGACCTCGTCCGTCGCCGCGGCGGCGCTCCCGCCTCTGGCGCTGCTCGGAACCACCAGGACGGGGCAGACCGCGAGGTTGAGGAGCCGCTGAGCGACGCTTCCGAGGAAGACGCCTGCCAGCGCGGTGTGGCCCCGCGACCCTGTGATGATGACGTCAGCTGGCTCCTTCGCGGCGACGTCCGCGATGGCATGCGCCGGGCCGCCGGTCATCGTGCTTGCGACCTGAAAGTCGGCCTTGATGCCGTCTTCGCTGATCTGCTTGATCCGCCGGCGGAGCTTGTCGATGATCTCGTCCTCGTCGACGTGAACCGGGCCGGCGGCGCGGCCGGGCATGAGCTCTTTCACATGCACGGCGACGATACGGCTTCCGGACTCCTTCGCCAGGCTGACGGCGTAGTCGACTGCTCGATCGGAAGACGGCGAGCCGTCCACTGCCAAAACGATGGTTCCAAACATTTTGCGCACCTCCTATGCTCTCAGGGTTGATGGCAAGAGTCTTGGCGCTCTAGGAACCGTCCGCATCCGGGCGCCCGCGGAACGCGTTTGCGGGGAACCGCGCATTCTTTCACCGTGAGCGCGACAGGGCCAGACGATCGCCTCTACGCGGGTCGTGCCGCTGCTCATCCTCGCGTTTGTCGGTCGTCGCCCAACTATCCGCCCCGATGGGCCATCCCTTCGGCTCGCTGCTTGATTCCGAGCAGCATCTTGCGTTCCATCACCAAGCTGCCGGGCTCCATCAGGAGCGCGCTGAGTGCCCGGCTCAGGAGCGACGCGTTTGGTGTGGCAATCCGATTTCGGCTGACAAGGCGTGTTGTCGCGCCGCGTTGGGTGAGACCGAAACTCCACACCCAGGTGCCGTCCTCAAACCTGAAAGCCAGGGCGCGCTCCGGCTCCAGTACCTCGACGTGCATCAGTGGTCGACCCGGTCCCAGGCGGAATGCATCGCCCACCTTGAGGTCTTGGAACTCCGGAATGATCCGGTCTGCGCTGTGCATGCCGAGCCCGAAGAGGTTCTCGATCGAGTCGTAGGTGTAGGCGCCGCCGCGGCCGCTCCCCATTTGGACGAGCCACGGCCAGACCGCTCCCGCGGGGGCGTCGATGCCAATTGCCCGGGTCGCGACGATGTCGGCGTCGGGCAGCAGCTCGTCGCCCGGCATCGGCGCGCGGACTTCATCTGCCGTCGCGCCCCAGGTCAGGCACCGCTTCCGAAGCGCCAAGGGGTACGCCGCGACGGCGAGGCCGACGAGGCCCGCACCCACACGAATGCCGCGCTTCATGAACGGCGGCGGCTGACGGTGTTGAAGCGGCGAATGCCACCGATGCCTCGACAGATCGCCACCGCGGACTTCTCGGTTCGATGTTCGGTGGTGAACGACATGCCGGCGGCCCTCCGATGTCGGGTACCTGGATAGGTTCGCTCACGCTGAGCTGGCTCGCATGCGGTCAAGCCCCGATCCTCATCGGGGCGTCCGCGGATGCACGGCGCGCGCCTCGGCGCCATCATGACCGCAGGTGGCCTCGCTGAGCGTGGCCGAACGCGCTTGGACTTCAATGACTCACTCGTTGGCCACACTCAGCTCCCCTTCCGCGGCGATCGCTCCCAGCCGCCTTCGCAACCGCCGCGGATCCACCGTCGTGCTTGACCCGGGCCGGACCCGGAACTCCGCCATGCTTCGGATACCTCCGTGATGACGACCAGCCGGACCCGGCCGGCGGAGGCGCCGCTTGACGCCGACCGGGCGAGCCGGTTGCCTGCGGACACGGTGCTCGAACAGCTTGGCGTGACCGCCGAGGGCCTGACGGCCGCAGCCGCGGTCGATCGCCTGCGAACGCACGGCGCCAACGTTCTGCTGACGCATCGCGTGACCGCCGTCGGCGTGCTCAAGCGGCAGCTGCGAAATCCGCTGCTGCTCCTCCTACTCGGCGCGGCGGTCATCTCCGGGCTGACCGGGGATCCCGTGGATGCGGTGATCATCGCGGCGATCCTTGCGCTCAGCGTCGGGCTCGGCTTCGTCAACGAGTACCGCTCCGAGCGGGCGGCGGTCGCGTTGCACGACGACATCCGCCATCAGACGCTGGTGAGGCGCGACGGCGTGGAACGGCGCGTCGACGTCCGCGAGCTCGTCCCGGGGGACATCGTCACGCTGGGCATCGGGAACGTCGTTCCCGCCGACATCCGGCTGCTGGAGGCGACGCAGCTCGAGTGCGACGAAGCGGTGCTCACGGGCGAGTCGATGCCGGCTGCGAAGTCGGTGCACGCCGCGCCGGACGACGGATCGGACCCGATGCAGCCCACCTGCGCATTCATGGGCACGATCGTGCACCAGGGGTCGGCACGCGGAGTGGTGGTCTCCACCGGGTCGGCGACCGCGTTCGGCCGGATCGCTGTGGGGCTCGGGTCGCCACCGGCGTACACCGCGTTCCAGATCGGGCTGAACGAGTTCTCCCGGCTGCTGGTCTGGATCGCGGGCATCCTCACCGTCTCGATCTTCGTCATCAACGTCGCCATGTCGAGGCCGGTGATCGACGCCGTGCTGTTCTCGCTGGCGATCGCGATCGGCATCACCCCGCAGCTGCTACCGGCCATCGTCAGCGTCAGCCTCGCGGCCGGGTCGCGCGGGCTGGCACGTCGCAAGGTGCTGGTCAAGCGGCTCGTGACGATCGAGGATCTCGGCAACATCCGGCTGCTCTTCACCGACAAGACGGGCACCCTGACGCAAGGCACGGTCACATTCGAGCAGTCACTCGACGCCGGCGGGGCCGCGTCCTCGGAGCCGCTCGCCCTGGGGCTGATCTGCAACGAGGCGACCCTTACGGCCGACGGAGCGGTGGGAGGGAACCTCCTGGACCAGGCGCTGTGGGCCGGTGCCGGCGCGGACGTGTCACAGGCGTACCAGCGCCTCGGTCTGCTGCCCTTCGACCACGATCGACAACTGGTATCGGTAACTGCCCGGACCCCCGGGGGCGGCGTCGCGCTGGTCACCAAGGGAGCCCCCGAGGCGGTGCTGCGCCGGTGCGTCGACGCGCCCGGGGAGGCGACCGCGACGCTGGAGCGCCTGTTCGCCGAGGGCGCCCGGGTGGTGGCCGTCGCGACGCGCGAGGTCAAGGATGCTGGCGCCCCGCGAGCCGAGGACGAGCGCGACCTGCACCTGGCCGGGTTCCTCACGTTCACCGACCCGCCAAAGGCCGACGCGGGCGAGTCGATCGCCAGGCTCGCGGCGCTCGGCATCGCGGTCAAGGTCATCACCGGCGATAACGGCACCGTCGCGGCCAGGGTGTGCGGCGACATCGGGATCGAGAGCGGAGGCGTTCTGACCGGCGCGCAGATCGAGCGGCTCGACGACGACGAGCTGTCCGACGCGGTCCCTGGGACAACGGTGTTCGCCCGGGTGAGCCCTGACCAGAAGTCGCGGATCATCAAGGTCGCGCGCCGGCGAGGCGACGACGTGGCCTTCCTCGGCGACGGGGTCAACGACGCGGTCGCGCTCCATGCCGCCGACGTCGGGATCTCGGTCGACTCGGCCACCGACGTGGCCAAGGACGCCGCCGACATCGTGCTGCTCGACAAGAACCTCGGGGTGCTCGCCGACGGCGTCGTCGAGGGCCGTCGCATTTTCGCCAACACCATGAAGTACGTGCTGATGGCGACCTCCTCGAACTTCGGCAACATGTTCAGCGCGGCCGGCGCGTCGCTCTTCCTCTCCTTCCTGCCGATGCTGCCGTCCCAGATCCTGCTGAACAACCTGCTCTACGACGTCGGCCAGCTTGCGATCCCCACCGACAACGTTGATCCGGAGACCGTAGCGCGTCCGGCCGCCTGGGACATCGGTTTCGTGCGCCGTTTTATGTCCGTCTTCGGTCCGGTCAGCTCCATCTTCGACTTCCTCACCTTTTTCGTCATGCTGAGCGTGCTCCACGCAAGCCACGCCGAGTTCCGCAGCGGCTGGTTCGTGGAGTCGCTCGCGACCCAGACCCTCGTCGTGTTCTTGATCCGCACCCGCCGCGTCCCGTTCTTCCGCAGCACGCCCAGCCGTGCGATGCTGATCACCCCGAGCGCCATGGCGATCGTCGGCGCGATCCTCCCGTTCACGCCGGCCGCCCACCTGCTTGTGTTCGCGACCTTGCCGCTCGCGTTCTTCCTGATCCTGGTCGCGATGGTGCTCGCCTACCTCGCGCTGGTCGAGCTCGTCAAGAGCCGCTTCTATGCCCACGAGCGGCGGCGAACACGGCCCGCCCGTGTGACGACGCACGAGCAGCGGCTCGCCCGTCGCATCCGCCGCCGGGCCGGGGTCTTCATCCACCACGAGTTCGCGCACCTGCGCTAGCCGGCCCGGGTTTGGGGCGCTGCGCGAGCCGCCACCACCCGTCTGACTCCGCGCCGGTTGTGACATCCGGGTCGCGCAGGTAGTCCGATCGGGTCAATCCCGCCACGACATGGGACCGCGCGGTTCCCCGGTTCGAGAACGGGGCGAGCAACCCGACCATCCGGGCCGCGTAGACCGCCGCGTCCTTCGCTCCGTCCCACTGGTACACGCCACGGTAGACCCGCGTGTCCTCGTCCTCGAGCCACGGCTTTGAACGAAATCCGCGGAACCCCGCGAACAGCGGTGTATGGATCAGGCACTCGCGGCGAAACCCGGCATGCAGCACCCCGAGGTCATCGAGAAACGCCAGCCGAAATCCGATCACCAGGAGCACCGGATCGGCCGTCATGGCACCGACAGCGCGAGTTTCCCGGAACACCCGCGAAGTCGTTCCATCCCTGAAACTGAGCCTCGTTCCGACATAGTCCGCCGGCCGGGCCAGTCGGTGATACCGCCATACGCATCCATGCGCGCGCGCACGCTCCGTAGTCCGTGATCGCGGCGAGGGAGCTCACCTGGGGCTCTTCATCCCGGCGTCCTGTCGTGGCGCTGCACCACAGGGGATCTTCGCGTACGCCCTCGTCATCGCCATCCGCGATCTCACCGATCGCCAGTTCGTGCGGACGATTGAGAAACTGCGGGGACGGTTCGGCGGAACCCCCGATGTCGATGCGTCCTCTGGTGGCGAGACTTGTGGGATGGCGATGCTCCCAGAGCACGCGGTGTCACCTACCACGGTCGCCGCAGCGGCCGTCGTATCACGATCCCGGTCATGTACGCGGAGCGCGAAGGGGTGCTCACCATCCTCGTCGGTAACCGGAACAGATCGCAAACCGTGATCAACCGTGCGGTTCACGGACATGCCACCATCGGGGTGGCATTTTGCGCGCTGAGACACGCCGGGCCAAGCCGATCGTTCATCTCCTTCCACCTTGCTCGTGCCCGGCTCATGGAGCGTGCACGCTGGTCGTACCCTGGTCGAGCAGGTCGAGCGGGATCTGCGCCAAGCGGTCCTCGGCGCAACCGTATTCACCCCACCAAGAACCGATCGACGGTCCCGAATCGTTTGGCGACACCTCACTTGAACCGGACCAGGCAGGGACGGCCCGCAGCGATGATCTCCCTCAGTAGAAGCGACGGATGGAACCAGGCCAGGGTGGTGGACGCCGTCTCTCTCGACAAACGCCAGAAGGAGGCCCGCGATCACGGTGTCTGACCTCGACGCCGACACGAGCGTGGTTGTTCCAGGCTCTCGGGATGCGTACCGTCTCGAGACGACGAAGGTCGCCGCCAGTCTGGGCACCGACGTACGCCGTGGGCTGAGTACGGCGGAGGCCGCCGCACGGCTCGCACGGTTGGGGCCGAACCGGCTTGAGGCAGTACGGCCGGCGCCGGCCTGGCGCAAGTTCCTCGGCCAGTTCGCCGACCCGCTCGTCTACCTGCTGCTGGCGGCGGTCGTCGTCTCGCTCGTTGCGTGGGTGCTGGAGGGCGGCGAGGAGGCGCCGTTCGACGCGATCGTGATCTCCGCGATTGTCGTGGCGAATGCCGTGCTCGGCTACGCGCAGGAGGCCCGCGCCGAGCAGGCCGTGGCGGCGCTGCAGGGGATGGCCGCCGCGGCCGCAGGGGTCCTGCGCGACGGCCACGAGGTGCGGGTTCCGGCCGCCGACGTGGCGCCGGGCGACGTCCTGCTGCTCGCTGAGGGGGACGCGGTCGCGGCCGACGCACGGCTGGTCGAGGCCGCGTCACTGATGGTGGCCGAGGCATCGCTGACCGGGGAGAGCGAGCCGGTGCTGAAGGACGTCGCGCCGATCGCCGCGCCGGTCGAGCTGGGCGACCGCGTGAACATGGTCTTCAGCGGCACGGCGGTCACCCGGGGTCGGGGTCGTGCCGTCGTGACGGCGACCGGGATGGCGACCGAGACCGGGAAGATCGCCGGTCTCCTCGACCGCACGGGCGAGCAGCGTACGCCACTGCAACGGGAGGTCGACCGGATCGGACGCATGCTCGGGATCGCGGTCATCGCAATCGCGGTCGTGGTCGTCGGTGCAATCCTGCTCACCGCGGACATCCGGACGGCCTCGGACGTGGTCACCGTGCTGCTGATCGGCGTCGCGCTCGCCGTCGCCGCGGTGCCGGAGGGACTTCCGGCCGTGCTGTCGGTGGTGCTCGCGCTGGGCGTGCAGCGCATGGCCAGGCGGCGGGCGATCGTGAAGAAGCTGTCCTCAGTCGAGACGCTCGGCTCGGCGTCGGTGATCTGCTCGGACAAGACCGGAACCCTGACCAGGAGCGAGATGACGATCCAGACGATCGTCACGGGCTCGGGCGAGGTCGAGGTCACCGGCAGCGGCTACCGGCCGGAGGGCGAGCTGCGTGCGGACGGACGGCCGCTCGGCGACCCGATCCTGCTCGACGAGATCCGGCGCGTGCTCACGGCCGGCAGCCTGGCGAACGACGCCGTCCTGCACAACGACGCCGGCGAGTGGACGATCCAGGGTGATCCGACCGAGGCGGCATTCCTCGTCGCCGAGGCGAAGGTCGAGGGGTTGGCCGAGGAGCGCCGCTCCCGGTTCGAGCGGGTCGGCGAGGTGCCGTTCACCTCGGAGCGCAAGCTGATGAGCACCATCCAGTCCGACTCGACGGGGGAGCTCGGGCGTGCGGTGGTGACGAAGGGTGCGCCCGACGTCCTGCTCGACCGCTGTACCGAGGAGCAATTCCGCGGCCAGGTGCGCCCGATGACGGATGTTCGCCGCCAGGAGCTCCTGGAGACCGTCGATCGGCTCGCCGGTCGCGCCCTGCGGACGCTTGCCGTGGCCTATCGGCCTCTGCCTGCCCGCGAGCAGCCTGCGGTGGACGAATCGATCGAGCGCGAGCTGGTCTACCTGGGGATGGTGGGGATCATCGACCCGCCGCGACCGGAGGCGCGGGAAGCGATCGCAGATGCGCATGCGGCCGGCCTGCGCGTGTTGATGATCACCGGCGACCATCCCCAGACCGCAGCGAGGATCGCGGCCGACCTCGGCATCGCCTCAGCCCGCCCCCGGGTCATCACCGGTGGCGAGCTCGAGCTGCTCGACGACGATGCACGCGAAGCCGCCGTGCGCGATGTCTCGGTCTACGCACGGGTGGCACCGGAGCACAAGCTGCGGATCGTCGAGGCGTTGCATGCGGACGGGCGGATCGTCGCGATGACCGGCGACGGCGTCAACGATGCGCCCGCGCTCAAGGCGGCCGATATCGGTGTCGCCATGGGGGTCGCCGGCACCGACGTCGCCAAGGAGGCCGCCGACATGATCCTTGCCGACGACAACTTCGTCACGATCGTCAGCGCGATCCGCGAAGGGCGCGGCATCTTCGCGAACATCCGCAAGTTCCTGCGTTTCCTGCTCTCGTCGAACATGGGCGAGGTGTTCACGATGTTCTTCGGCGTCGTCCTCGCCGGGGCGATCGGGCTGGAGGGCACCGGCGAGCGGATCGCCGCTCCGCTGCTCGCGACCCAGATCCTCTGGATCAACCTCCTCACCGACGGCGCCCCCGCGCTCGCCCTGGGTGTCGACCCGCCGCCGGACGACGTCATGAACCGGCGGCCCCGCCGGCTGACCGACCGCGTCATCGACACCGAGATGTGGGTCGGCATCCTCTGGATCGGCGCCGTCATGGCGGCGGTGACGCTGCTGGCGCTCGACCTGCGCCTCCCGGGCGGAATCGTCGGCGGCTCCGGCAACGTTGCCGAGGCGCGGACGATGGCCTTCACCACTCTCGTGCTCGCCCAGCTCTTCAACTGCTTCAACGCTCGCTCCGACCGCACGAGCGCGTTCCACCGTCTGTTCACCAACCGCGTCCTCTGGGGCGCGATCGCACTCTCCGCCCTCCTCCAGCTCGCGGTCGTCCAGCTCCCGTTCCTCAACGACGCGTTCGACACGACACCACTCGGCCTCGGCGACTGGCTGATCTGCCTTGGCCTCGCCAGCGTCGTGCTCTGGGCTGACGAGGCCAGGAAGGCGCTCCATCGCCGGCTAGTGCGCCCCGCGGTGCCACTGGAAGGTCTGGGTGAGGACGCGGGGCGCTGACAGGAACCCGGTCATCTTGAGCACCTCGGCGAACAGGGCCCGCGACCCGGCCATCCGCTCGACCTGGGACATCGCCCCCGGGCCGGTGAAGATGAATACGGCGTCGGTGTCGCCCAGGAACACCTCGTGGCGTTCGAAGCCCTCGGCCTCGAGGTCGAACGGCGGGCCCTGCTCGAGGAGCCGCACGAGGGCCTCCCGCTTTCCGGGGCGGATCTGTGCGATCACGGCGATCTGGTCGGTCATCTGAACACCTCACGGTTCGAGCCCGCCGATTGCCCCGCCGGCCGGCTCTCGGCGGCGAGGCGGGCCAGGTATGTGCTCAGGTGGACGCCGGGAATCTTCACCGGCGGCCACCAGGCCGGCTCGTGTTCCACCTCCGAGGTGTCTCCCGAGCCACCGGCGATGTCCGACCTCAGGTAGAGCTCCCCGTCCCCGGTCAAAAGCAGCCCTCGGAGAACGGGCTTGAACGGGAGTGGCGACACGTCGGCACCGGCGTCAGCGGCGATCGTCGAGGCCACCGAGTCGGCCTGCTGTGCGGCGATCCCGCCCTGCTTGATCGGGAAGTCGGTGATATCTCCCGCGGCATAGACGTCGGGGAGGTCGCCGACGCGGCCGAAGACGTCGGTCCGCACCAGGCCGTCGCCGTCCACCGGGATGCCGGTGATGCGAACTCCCCGCAGCCGTGCAAGGGCGATCACACGGTCGGCCGCAACGACGCCGCTCGGGCTTGTGCGCAACGCCCCGCCGCGAAACTCGATCGGCATCCGCTCCCCGTGGAAGGCGATGCCCCGGCGATCGAGGACGGCGCGCACCTCACGGCTGGCCGCCGCGCCGAAGGCCGGCAGGGGCGACGGCTCCGGGGACACGATCGCCAGCGACCCGCGCCCTCCGCGATCGGCAAGATGTGTCGCGGTCAGGAGCGCGAGCTCATACAGGGGCATCGTCCAACCGACGTTGGATGGGACGGCGAACACCAGCCGCTGTGGCCCGCCGGTCGCAATCTGTTCGACCACCGCACGCACCACGGGAACCTCTCGCGGCCCCGCGAATGTGACCGCACCCGGAATCGCGCCCACCGGGGTGGCGCCGCAGGCAAGCACGAGCGCGTCGTAGCCGATCGGATGCCAGCCGTCGAACAGCAATCGCTTCTGGTCGAGCTCCACGGACGAGGCTGTCGCGACGACGCGTTCGGCGCCGACGTCCGCGGCGATGCGGTCGAGATCGAACCGGCGCACCTGCGCCACCCCGAATGGCTCGCCCACCGCCGCGGGCTTCGACTCGTACCAGCGCTCCGGAGATACGAGCGTGAGCTGGACCCGTGCGCCTGCCAGCGCCCGCAACGCCAGGCACGTCTCGAGCGCCGCGACACCGGCACCCACGACCACGACCCGGAGGGCCCGCGACTCGGAGCGACCGCTCACGCCTCAACCCAGCGTCTCGGCTGGTTCCTGACCGGGCTCACGGCCCTGGAGGGCGCTCCCCGCCGGCGGGACCACGAGCACAGGACAGCCGGCGACGTGGAGCAGCCGCTGGGTCACGCTGCCGAGGACCGCGCCGACGAACGGCGAGCGGCCGCGGCCGGCGATCACGATCACATCCGCGTCCTGATCGTGTGCGATCTGGGCGATTGCATCGGCCTCACGCCCCTCCACCACCGAGGGCGCCGTCACGACCTCTGCGTCGATGCCGGCCGCCCGCAGATCGCCGATCTGCCGGGTCAGGTGTGCACCGATCTCGGTCTCGAGCGACCGTGTCTGCGCGTGGGCGACGATCACCCGCGCCTCGTCGCGCTTGGCAAGCCCGGCCGCGGCCGGGACCGCCCGGTCGGCTCCCTCGGATCCATCCAACGCGAGCACGATGGTGCGAAACATGACGACCTCCCTGGTCGGGCAGCGTGGCGTCAAATGGCGACTCGGGAAAGACCACGCTTCGCGATGAAGCAGACCACGCGTCGGTGATCCAGGCATCGGTGATCACCCGCATCCACGATCCGGGAGCGCCCTGATGTGAGCGAGCTATGAGTGCGGCGCGCCCGGCTTGAACACCATGAGCGCGACGATCGCGATGAGGAGCAGGGCGGAGAGGTAGTTGGCGGCAAGCGTCGGGCGATGGTCGAGCAGCGCCCGCAACTCCGCACTGACTTGCGCGTCATCGGCCGCGAGCCGCGTGGCAAGCAGTCGTGCCCGCTTGGGGCGCTGCCCGCCGATCGTGCCGAGCACGATCGTCACCGCAAGCAGGCCGAGGGCAGCGTCCACCCAGCCGGCGCCATAGCCCCAGTCGCCCAGGTCGACGAGCCACAGCCCGAAGCCGAGCACGAACAGCGTCCCGACCCCGACCAGCAGGACGCCGATCCGGCTCAGTCCGAGCAGCAGCGCGATCTCGGCGGGCGTCTCGCGCCGGCGAGCGGTCTCGAACGCGACTCCCGCGACAATCATGCCGGCGACGAGCGAGAACGCGCCGAGCAGGTGGAAGAAGAGCGCGACGTCCTCCCGCCAGACAAGGGCCACCATGACTGTTTTATACTATCTCTATGAGCTTTTCCCGTACACCGATCGTCCGTCCATGAACGCTGGGCGCGAGCGGGCGCTGCGCCGGCATCGGGCGCTGGCCGACCCGAGCCGGGCGTCGATCCTCGCCGAGCTCGCCGGCGAGGGGCCGCTCGACGCGCGCCGGCTCGCGGATCGGGTCGGTCTGCACGTGAACACGGTTCGGGTGCACCTGAACGCGCTCGCCGAGGCGGGCCTGGTGTCGTCGGAGACGTTGCCGCCTCGGGGACGAGGCCGGCCGCGGGTCGCGTACCGCGCGACCGCGGAGGTGGGTGACGAGGGCGGCCGCCGGTACCGGCTCCTGGCCGAGATCCTGACCACGCTCGCCGCCCGGTTCGGCCCCGAGGCCGGGGACCAGCTGGAGGAGATCGGGGAGTCCTGGGGACGCTACATGGTCGAGTCGCCGCCGCCGTTCGGCTCGATCACCGACGCCGAGGCCGTCGGGCGGCTGCTCGCGCTGCTCGACGACGTCGGCTTCCGGCCCGAGCTCGAGCCCGGCCGCCGACGGAGGATTCTGATGCGTCCCTGCCCGTTCCTCGAGCTCGCGCGGGCGCACCAGGACATCATCTGCCCGATCCACCTCGGACTGATGCGGGGTGCGCTCGCCGAGGCGGGAGCGACCACGCGGGCGACGAAGCTGGAGCCGTTCGCCCGGCCGGATCTCTGCGTGGCACACCTCGCCCGGGGACGCCCCGCCACGTAGCCGCATCGCCCAGGCGGGACGAACGACGGCGCCCGCCTCGGCACATCAGCGCTGGGCCGACGCGTCGTGGCCGGCCAGGTGGGCCTCCACGCAGCGGTCGACGGCCTCGGCGCCGTCGCCCCACGCGGCGTTGATCGCGGTGAACTTCTCCCACTTCGCGGGCAGTGCGTCCTCGGGGTAGATCGCCTCGACCGGGCACTCCGGCTCGCACGCGCCGCAGTCGATGCACTCCTCCGGGTCGATCACGAGCATCCGGCCGACCTCGTGGATGCAGTCGACCGGACACACGTCGACGCAGGAGCGGTCCTTCACGTCGATGCATGGCTCTCCGATCACATACGTCATGGCTCGTGCCTCCTCGCCGGGTGATATTCTCATGTTATACACCTTCTAAAACAACCATACTCGCTAGGGCCCGCGGCGGCCCCCACCCGGCGCCGGGTGCGCCGGCAGCCGCGATGACGGAGGTACAACGGCTCGCGCGGTTCGTCTGCGCCTGCTCCTGGGACGACCTCTCGGTCCAGGCGCGCGAGGAGCTGAAGATCCGAGTGCTGGACGCGCTTGGCTGCGCGCTCGGCGCGCTCACGGCACAGCCGGTGAAGGCGATCCATGGGCTGGTGCACGAGCTGGGCGGGGCCCCGCTCTGCACGTTGATCGGCGGAGGACGCACCGCGCCCGACCGAGCGGCGCTCCACAACGGCGCCGCGGTCCGCTACCTCGATTTCAACGACTCGTACTTCGCGCCGGGCGAGACGTGCCATCCGAGCGACAACCTGGCGCCGGTGCTCGCGGCGGCCGAGGTCGCCGACGCGTCGGGCAGGGAGCTGCTGGCCGCTCTCGGCGTTGCCTACCAGGTGCAGTGCCGGCTCTCCGACGAAGCGCCGGTGCGGGCGCGCGGCTTCGACCACACCACCCAGGGCGCCTACGCGGCGGCCGCCGGCGCCGCGAAGGCGCTGGGCCTCGGACCGGCGGAGACCGCGGACGCGATCGCGATCGCGGGCACGGCCCTGAACGCCCTGCGGGTCACGCGCACCGGGGCGCTCTCGCAGTGGAAGGGTCTCGCCTACCCGTTCGCCGGCTTCGGCGCGGTCGAGGCGGCGCTGCTCGCCGCGCGCGGGATCACCGGGCCGGCCGAGGTGTTCGAGGGTAACAAGGGGTTCATGGAGACCATCGCAGGCCGGTTTGAGATCGACTGGGAGCGTGAGGACCTCGAGCGCGTCAGCCGCACCTTCCTCAAACGCTTCAACGCGGAGATCCACTCGCAGTCCGCGATCGAGGCGCTGCTCGAGGTGCGGGCCGGCCACGCCGTCGACCCGGAGCGCGTGGAGCGGATCGAGCTCGACACGTTCCAGGTCGCCTACGACATCATCGGCGGCGGAGAGGAGGGCGCGAAGACCGAGATCCGCACGAAGGAGGAGGCCGACCACTCGCTCCCCTATCTGCTCGCCGTGGCGCTGCTGGACGGGGCGGTGCTGCCGGCGCAGTACGCACCGGAGAGGGTCGCGGCGGCGGACGTGCAGGCGCTGCTGCGCCGCGTCCGGGTGCGACCGGACGACGACCTGACCGCGCGGTTCCCGGCCGAGCACGCGTGCCGGCTGCGCGTCGTGCTCGACGACGGCAGCGTCCTCGCCGCCACGAGATCCAACTACGAGGGCTTCCTCACCCGTCCGATGAGCCGGCAGCTGGCGCGGGAGAAGTTCGACCGTCTCGCCGCCCCGGTGGCCGGGCCGGAGCTGGGCGCGCAGATCGCAGATGCAGTCGCGGCTCTCGACGACCTCGAGACACGCGACCTGACGGCGCTCCTTGCCCGTGCCGGGCGACGTCCCACGACGACAGGAGCAGCACCATGACCGACACCGAGCTGGAGCACGGACGCGCGTTCCCGTTCATGCACCTGAACGAGCGACCGCCGAAGCCGCGCAGCCGCGGCGTGACCGAGATCCGTGGCCCCTACTACGCTCCCGTCGGGCGGCGCTACCTCGAGGACCTGCTCGAGACGATGGGCGCCTGGGTGGACACGCTCAAGTACGCCGGCGGCTCCTTCTGCCTGATACCGCGCGAATCCGTCCGCGCCCTCAACGACGTCTGTCACGACCACGCCGTCGAGGTCTCCACCGGCGGGTTCCTCGAGCACGTCCTCACGCAGCGTGGCGACGCGGTGGATCGCTACCTGGAGGAGTGCCGCGAGCTCGGCTTCGACATCGTCGAAATCTCGAGCGGCTTCGTGACACTGCCGGTCGACGATCTCGTCGGACTGACCCGCGCAGTGCGCGAGGCGGGCTTGAAGCCCAAGCCGGAGGTCGGGATCCAGTTCGGCGCCGGCAGCGCGTCGACGGTCCAGGCGCTCGAGGCCGAGGGCACCCGCGACGTCGGCTACGCGATCGACCTGGCCAAGCGCCACCTCGACGCCGGCGCGCACATGATCATGATCGAGTCCGAAGGGATCACCGAGCAGGTGCGCGAGTGGCGGACCGACGTCGTCGCCCGCATCGCGTCCGAGCTGGGACTCGAGCACGTGATGTTCGAGGCCGCCGACCCCGACGTGTTCACCTGGTACGTCAAGAACTACGGCATCGACGTCAACCTCTTCGTCGACCACAGCCAGATCGTCCAGCTCGAGTGCCTGCGTGCGGGCATCTGGGGCACGCACGACACCTGGGGCCGGATCCTGAGCCACCGCGGGTAGACGGCCGCCCCGATCGGCCGCGCGGGCAATGACGCAGGGAGGCGACATCGACCTGGAGCAGCCGCTCGGCAGGCTCCTGGCGGAGCGACCGGCCTTGACCGAGCCGCTCGAGCGATTGCGGCTCGACTACTGCTGCGGAGGCGGCCAGACGCTCGCGGAGGCGTGCCGGCGCCGCGGGCTCGATCCCGCAACTGTCGCCGTCATCCTCGAGCGGTTGTCGGGCACGGCCGAGGTG
>JAICJM010000003.1 GCA_025928435.1 Thermoleophilia bacterium | reverse complement strand
TCGCCGACGATCTCCGGGCAGAGCTCGAGCGCGTGCTCCATCTGCTGCTCGAAGTCGGCCTGGGTGAACGGGAATTCGGTGGGCGAGAGCGGCGCCTCCTCGACGGAGGGGATCTCCTCCGGGTCGTGCAGGATCGGGCGGTGGGCGTAGGAGCCGATCTCGAGGCCCGCGCCGTCCTGGCGCTCGTACATGTTCGTGTCCATGTCACGCACGATCGGGTACTCGATGTGCGCCTTCGCGTCCGCGAAGCGCGGCACCGGGCCGACGTCGATCATCTGGTGCACGGCCGGGGTGAGCGGGATCGACGCGCCGGCCATCCGCGCGATCTTCGGGCTCCACACGCCGCAGGCGATCACGACGATCTCGGCCTCGATCTCGCCCCGGGTCGTGTGCACGCGCTGGACGCGGCCGCCTTCGACGTCGATGCCGAGCACCTCGGTGTTCGCGAGGGCCGTGAGCGCGCCCGCGGCCTGGGCCCGCTCGCGCATGAGCGTGCCGGCGCGCAGCGAGTCGACCACGCCGACGCCCTCGGTGTAGAAGCCGCCGACGATGATCGACTCGTCGACGAACGGCACCATCTCCTTGATCTGCGCCGGCGTCACGAGCGACACGCCGCCGACGCCCCATGACAGCGCCGACGACATCCGCCGGCGCAGCTCCTGCATGCGCTCCTCGGTGCGGGCGACCTCGATCCCGCCGCTCTGCGTGAACACCTCGAGTTCCTTGTACTGGCGCACGCTGTCGGCGGTGAGCGCCGTCATCTCCTTGGAATGGTCGACGGGGAAGATGAAGTTCGAGGCGTGGCCGGTCGAGCCGCCGGGGTTGGGGAACGGGCCCTTGTCGATCAGCACGAGGTCGCTCCATCCCTGCTGGTGGAGGTGGTAGGCGACGCTGTTGCCGACGATGCCGGCCCCGATCACCACGGCGCGGGCTCGTCCCGGTAGCGTGCTCATCGCGTTCGTTCCCTTTCGTCGTCCACGTGAGGGCGGACTTGCCCGCGTCCCCCCGCTCTGGTAGACAACTGATATATCAGAGCCGACGACCGCACGCAAACCACCTCCGGGAAGGCCCGCAGATGACGCCGGCCTCCTGTCGGAGCGCGCCTACGCGGCGCTGCGCGACAGGCTGATCACGCTCGCCATCCCGCCCGAGGCGGCGATCGACGAGGACGCGCTCAGCCGCGACCTGGGGATGGGCCGCACGCCGGTGCGCGAGGCGCTGCGACGGCTGGCGCTCGAGGGCCTGATCGTCGTCTACCCGCGCCGGGGGACGTTCGCCTCCAGCGTGAACATCACGAGCCTCTCGGACATCTCCGACGTGCGCGCGCAGCTCGAGCCGCACGCCGCGGAGCGCGCCGCCCGCCTGGCCGACGACGGCGACCGCTCGGAGATCGAGGGGCTGCTGGCGGAGCTCGCCGACGAGCCGACGAGCCAGACGGCGCTGATCGAGCTCGACGCGCGCGTGCACCGGTTCGTGCACCGCTGCTCGCGCAACCCCTACCTGGCCCGCGACCTCGACCGCTACCTGAACATGTCGATCCGGATCTGGTACGTGACCTTCGACCGGCTGCCGCCGATGCGCGACCCGGTCGGCGAGCACCGGGCGCTGCTGCAGGCGATCGCGAACGGCGGCCCCGAGGCCGCCCGGCGGGTCGCACTCGAGCACGTGCTCTCGTTTGCCCGCCAGATGCGGGCGGCTCTATAGCCGCGCTCGCGGCGGGCGGAGCGTCCTCCACCAGAGGATCGCGAGCGCGAGCACGATCGCGAGGCTCAGTCCCGCCTGGACGAGCGTGACCCAGCCGTCGCCGTTCGAGGCCGGGGCAGCGCCCGCCAGGGACGAGCTCGCGATCGCCGCGCCGTGCTGGGCGGGCGTGTACATCGGGCCCGACGGAGCGTATCCGGGGGTGGAAGACGCCGCCCTCCGCGGCCGTCCTGGGAGCGATAGACTCGTCCGTCACATACGGGATCGCGCCCGATGGGCCGGGGCGCATGCGGGCCGGTCCCTGCCAGCACGAAGGAGGCAGCGCATGACCACCTTCCGGTACGGAAAGGCCGACCCGACCCGCGACGACCGCGACCTCAAGTTCGCCCGCTATCGCACGGCCGAGCCGCTCCCGGCGCCCCCGGACAACTGGGGCTACGACAACGTCGTCCCGCAGGGCGGCTGGGGCATGCTCGGCAACGACCAGTGGGGCGACTGCGTGTGGGCCGGGGCCGCCCACGAGCACCTGCTGACGAGCACGGTCGCCGGCCGGCCCGCGTCGTTCGACGACGACGGCGTCCTGTCCGACTACTCCGCCGCCACCGGGTTCGACGAGAACGCCGGGCCCCCGGGGAGCAACCCGACGGACCGCGGCACGAACGTCCGCTCCGCCCTCGGGTACCGCCGCTCGACGGGCATCGTCGACGCCGCCGGCACCCGCCACAAGATCGGCGCCTACCTGGCGCTCGACGTCGACAGGATCAAGGCCGGGGACTTCTCCGAGGTGGCCGAGGCGGCCTACCTGTTCGGCGCGGTCGGCGTCGGCATCCAGGTGCCGAAGTCGGCCGAGGACGAGTTCGGCGAGCACAAGATGTGGAGCTACGTCCCCGACTCGCCCAACGCCGGCGGCCACTACGTCCCGATCGTGGCCCACCGAAAGCACGTCGAGTGCGTCACCTGGGGGCGAGTCCAGCCGATGGGCCAGCGGTTCGTGTCGCACTACGTCGACGAGGCCTGGGCGATCGTGAACCCGGACTTCCTCGACGTGAACGGGAAGAACCCGCAGGGCTTCGACATGAAGCAACTCGAGGCCGACCTGGCCCAGCTCGGGTAGCGGAGCCTCAGCCGTGGTGCAGTCCCGGCTCGTCCCCACGGGCGAGCCGGGCCGCGCCGAGCAGCGCCGTGCGGTCGTTCAGGATCACGTGCACCGGGATGCGCGAGAGCAGCCCCGCGAACCGCCCCTTCGCGTCGAGGGCCTCGAGGAACCCCCCGTCCCGCAGCCTGGGCAGGATTCGCGGGGCGATGCCGCCACCGACGTAGATGCCACCGGTTGCGAGCAGCTTCAGGGCCAGGTTCCCCGCCTCGGCGCCGTAGATCCGCACCATCATGTCGAGCGCGCGAACGCACACGGGGTCGCTGCCGTCGAGCGCGGCCTTCGCGATCGCCGAGGCGTCCGTGCGGCGCACGCCGGCGCCGTCGCGGTCGGTCAGGAAGGCGTGGATGGCGACGAGCCCCATCCCCGAGCACACCCGCTCGTAGCTCACGTGTGCGTGGTTGCGGGCCAGGTGGGCGCGCAGCGCGAACTCGTCGTCGTCGCGGGGGGCGAAGTCGGTGTGGCCGCCCTCGCTCGCGAACACGTGGTAGCGGCGCTTGTCCCAGAACAGGCCCGCCTCACCCAG
Organism: Thermoleophilia bacterium; assembly: GCA_025928435.1. Next base: position 54,582 of record JAICJM010000003.1, on the reverse strand, counting down.
CCCCGTGCCCGCCGAGATCACGGCCGCGTTGCCGCCCATGGACGGGTCGCCCTCGCGCAGGGTGGCGATGTCGCCCGGCCCCAGGTCGGCGATCCCGTAGGCGTTCGCGTACAGGTCGTTCACGAGCCCGACGTGGTCGATCCCCAACACCCCGGCGACGCTGCGCGCGTCGACCGGCCAGGCCAGGTTGGTCGTCTTCACGTGCCCGTTCTGCACCGGGCCGGCGACACCGAAGCAGGCCCGCTCGACCGCCGCCGGATGGGTTGCGAGGAAGGCGTGGATCATCGACTCGAGCCCGTCGTGCTCGCGGCTCGGGTACACCTCGAGGGCGGCCGGGCCGTCCGCCTTCGAGTCGAAGAGGGCGAGGCGGGTGTGCGTGCCGCCGATGTCGCCGGCGATGTCCATCGCGCCGCAACCTAGCCGTTAAAGTCGCGGGCCATGGCGGCGACGCCCGAACGCACATGGCATGTCGGCACCTACGAGCCGCTCGCCTGGGCCGAGACGGCGATCAAGGCAGTGGCCTTTCTCATCGCCTACAGCGCCTTCGTCCAGGCGCTCGGGCGGTCGCCGCACTCTCCCGACGGGATCCACATCGCCGAGCTCGCGCTCCTCGGCGTGGCCGAGCTCGGCCTCCTGGCCGCCGTCGGCGACCGGCTGGTCGAGCGCGAGCTGATCGCCGTCGGCTTCGTCGGCTTCAACAACGCCGCCCACCTCGGCATGCTCTACGCGCTGCTCGCGGTGCCGGGGCCGGGCGGGCTCGTGTCGCTCTTCTGCCTCCTCATGCTGACCGGCGAGATCGTGAAGATCGCCTGGCTGCGCACGACCCACTTCACCGTCCGCGAGCTCTCGGCGCTCGTCGTGCAAGGGGTCGTGGTGGCGTACGCAAGCATCTACCTCGCCGCCCTGGTCGTCTGGCAGTTCCTGCGCTAGCCGCAACCCCACGGGCGGATGCCGCCGTTGTAGGAGGGCCGGGCAGTCTCGGACGCCTGCACGCGACGGCACAGGGGGTAGACGATGCCAGGCAAGCTGCTTCGCACGGGGCTCCTCGCGGGCGCCGTCGTGCTGGGTCGGATGGGACCGGCTGTCGCTGCCGCTCGGCCTGACGACGCTGATCGGCCTTGCGCAACATCCTGCGCCAGGAGAACCTGTACGCACGAGCAGCGAGCCCTCGGTGATCCCTGCCGTCGGTGCCGGCGCGGCCGAGACGGCACCTACTGCAGCGTCGCCAGGTACGCGATCAGCGCGTCCACGTCCCGCCGCGGCAGGATCCCGCCCCAGTGAGGCATGCTCACGATCGGGGCCCGGCCGATGACGCTGCCCGACCGGATCACGTCGGCGATCTTGGCGGGCGTGTCGAACTCGTGCCGGAAGTCGGCGCCGGAGAGCGGCGGGATCGTCCGGTCGGGGGACTGCGGGTTGGGCACGCCTCCGAGCCCGTTGGGGCCGTGGCAGTTGATGCACCCGTCGCGGGCATAGAGCACCGACCCCTCGACGGCGAGCCCCTGGTCGGTGGGCACCGAAGGCGGGGTCGCCCCAGGCACGGCCGGGAGGCCCGCGCGGATGTATGCCGCCAGCTCGGTGATCTGGCGCGGCGACACGATCCCGTGCCAGACGGGCATGTACGGCTTGGTCGGATTCGTGCTCTCGCCGAGGCCGTGGTTGATGATCTGCGTGAGCTGCCCGACCGTGAAGGCGGAGCCCAGGCGGTCGAGCGCCGGGACGTCGGGCGAGACGCCGCCGACGCCGCCGATGCCGTGGCACTGGGCGCAGCCGAACCCGACGTAGTCATGCGCCCCGGCGGCGATCCGGGCGCTCACCGTCGACGGCGCCAGCGTCGCCGCACCGGACGGGAGCGTGCGGAAGGCCGTCGTCGAGCGGGAGGTGGCGCTCGCTCGGCCGCCGACCCAGGCGGCGACCGCGACACCGGCGATGACGAGCACGAGCGCGATCAGGGCGAAGACGAACGCGCCGATCCCCTCGTCCGGTGCTCGGTCGCTCGACATGCGCCGACGGTAGGCGGTCGTGGAGAACGGCGCAGCCGGGCGGCTACGGATCCGGCCCCGTGAAAACTACGGATCAGACGGACTCGGTGTCCGTGCCGGCGTGCTCGGCCGACTCGGAGCTTCGCAGGTCGTCCTTGTACGACTCGGCCCGCAGCTGCAGCCGGGCGATGAACAGGTTCGGCACGAGCCCGAACATGGCCGCGAAGACGAGCCCGCCCTGGTTCGTCGAGAGGCTGAAGACCTGGTCGAGGCTGGGGATGGTGACGCCGCTGGTCGCGCCGGTGGTGCCGTTGGCGAGCATCAGCTGCGACGCGAGCGCCGTCAGCATGACGCCGGCCACCGCGGCAAGGCCCGAGAACAGCGGCGCGTGCAGGAGCCGGGCGTAGGAGAGGCCGAAGTCGTCCTCGGCCACGGCGTAGCGGGTCGATGCCGCCTGCAGCTGGCGGAAGAGGCCGACCACCGCGCCGGTGAGGAAGAAGGCCGAGAAGGCGACGATCGCGCTCACCTGCGCCTGCATGAGGAAGGCGATGCCGAGGAAGACGTAGGTGACGAGGCCCGTCGCCGCCATGGTCGCGAGCAGGTGGTTGCGGGCGCGCACGAGGCCGGCCCGGCGCTGGTCGCGGAAGTCGTTGATCGAGCGCCGCACCGCCACGAGAACGGATCGCGGCCCGAGCTCGGAGCCTCGCGCGGGCGCGCGCCCGCGCACGCGCGACTGTTCCGTTCCCAGGTAGGTCGCGGTCGCCTTCGGGTCAATCGCGGTCATCGCCTCGACGATCTCGGACAGCAGCCGCTCGCGCTTGGGGATGGTCGAACCGGTCAGGCGGAGCATGTCGTGCACCGCCGCACCGATCACCGTCGGCCGGGGTCGAACCATCATGAGCGCCTCCTCGACCCGGTGGGCGCGCCGCCACAGGCCGATGTAGCCGCTGCCGAACGCCCACGCCTGCCCCGGCAGCCGGTCGCCCCGCAGGCATGACCGCATGTAGCGCAGGTGCTCGTCGGCGACCGCGAGCGCCGCGCGCGCGGATGCGTTCACGGCCTCGTCGGCAACCGCGCGGTGGGTGGCCTCCATGTCATCCACCATCTCGCACAGCTGCCCGTAGGCCGACGGATTGCCGCCGGCCGGTGTGGCGATGCCGCGGGCCGCGACGGTCAGCAGGGCCCAGGCGATCACACCCACGGCCGACCCGACCAGGTAGGCACGCGGCCCGCCGTCGTTCAGCCAGCCGACCCACTGCTCCTGGGCGATGTAGAGCGCGACGCTGAAGGTCGCCGCCAGGCCGGGCAGGAACGCGGCCGTCAGCACCGCCGAGGCGCGCAGCCCATCGGCGGGGACGCGGCGCTCGGCGACCTCGGCCGCCGGCCCATGCGCCGGTGCGAGCACCACTTCGGGTGAGCCGATGCGCCCCTCGGCCCGCCGAGTATCGAGATCCGTCGCCACCCGTCACCTCACTGCCCGAGGTCCGACCTGATCGTACTGATCGTCACGATATCGGCTTGTCGCCCCTGCCGCAAGCCGCCCGCGTCACCGGCGGGCGGCGCTCGTCGCGCCGCCCGCCCCCGCGCCCGGTGACTACGACGCCCGGCGGAGCAGCAGCGGGTAGCGCCCGATGGGCTGCTCGACCAGGCCCTGGAGCACGAACGCCTCGAGGACGATCGTGATGGCCGAGATGGCCACGGCCAGGTAGATCGCTGTCGGCGACAGCGGCGTCAGCTCGTGCAGCGCGCGGTTGTCCGCGAACGCCTGGCCGACGGCGGAGGCCAGCCCGAGCGACCCGACGGCGAACGTGCCGAGCACCGCCGCGGTCGTGAAGTACGAGATCCGGAGGCCGGGACGGGACCCGACCGCGAGCTTGATCAGGAGCGCCTGGATCAGCAGCCCGGGGAGCAGCAGCCGCAGCAGCCCGAAGGCGATGTGGCGTGTGTCCGCGGCGATCAGGTCGTCCGGTGTGAGGTAGCCGCCGCCGGCGGCTGTGGTCAGGTGCACGGCCGAGGCAAGCCCCACCTCGGCCAGGCGCGTCACCGCGCCCGTGGCGGCCACGATCAGGGCCATCGCTGCGACCCCGAAGACGGAAACGTGTTGCGGTCTCATACTTCGGTTATCCCCCGGATGGGGTAGCCCGTCAAGGCGGGCGCGGTGCGCCTCCGGTGGTACCGTCGGGCAGTCCGATCGAGGGAGGGAGTCACATGTCAGGCGAGATCGTGCACATCGAGTTCCCGGCCGAGGACGCCGACCGCGCCCAGGGCTTCTGGCAGGGCCTCTTCGGCTGGAGCTTCCAGGACTCGGGCATGCCCGGGATGGACTACCGGATGGCCCAGGCCGGCGCGGGAGGGGCGGCGGTGTATCCGTCTGACCAGCGCTCGGGGCACCCGAACTTCTACTTCGCGACCGACGACATCGACGGGTCGATCGCGACCGTGCGGGAGCTGGGCGGCCAGGCGGAGGACCGCGCGCCCGTCCCCGGCCACGGGTGGTTCGCCCGCTGCTCCGACAGCGAGGGCAACGCATTCCACCTCTGGCAGCAGGACGAGACGGCCGGGTAGGGCTCAGGCCGCCAGCGGCTGCGCGTCGACGTGCGCGCAGAGGGCCGCGAACGGCCCGGGGAAGAACGCCGCGCCGACGTCCCGGCGCATGAGCGCGAGCGCCTCGTCGGGGCTCATCGGGTCGCGATACGGGCGCCTGGCCGTGAGCGCGTCGTAGACGTCGGCGCAGGCGAGCACCCGGCTCATCTCGGGGATCGCCTCGCCCGCGATGCCGCGGTGGTAGCCGCGCCCGTCGACCCGCTCGTGGTGGGCGGCGGCCGCAACGGCGAGGCCCGAGAAGATGGGCACGCGCCGCAGGATCTCCTCGGTGTTGCGCGGATGCTCCTTGATCGCCTCGTACTCGACCTCGGTCAGCCGGCCGGGCTTGTCCAGGATCGAGTTCGAGACGCCGAGCTTGCCGATGTCGTGCAGCAGGCCGGCCCGGCGCATGTCCCGCAGCACCCGTTCGCCGTAGCCGAGCTCGCGCCCGATGCCGACGGCGTAGGCGGCGACGCGGTCGGAGTGGCTGGCCGTGAATGGGCTCTTGGCGTCGATCATCGACGCGAACGCCTCCGCGATCCGGTCGATCCGGCCGTCGTCGGCCGAGAGGAGCGCGCGGTCGGCCGGCGCCTCGGCGTAGCGGTCCGAGGCCAGGTCGGCGAAGAGCGGGTCGGAATCGGGCAGCGACAGGAAGATGTCGGCGATCGCCGGGTCGAACCAGCGGCCGCGGCGGGCACGCACCATCTCGCGGGCGGCCTCGAGCCCGTCCTGGGCGAGGAACACCTCCGCGGTCTGGGCCAGGCAGGCGATCCGGGCCAGTACCGGGATCGCGTCGCCGCGCAGCCTGTAGGGCTGGCCGCGCCCGTCCCAGTGCTCGTCGAGGTAGCGCACCGTGTCGGCGGCCGCGTCGGGGAACTCGAGCATCTTCACGATCCTGGCACCGCGGTCACACCGCGTTTCCACGGCCAGGTTGCCCTCCCGGGCCATGTCGCGCAGCGCGGTCAGGACGCGCCGGGCGCGGGCGAGACTGGAGTCGTTGCGGCCCGCCTCGCGCACGACCATCCCGATCGCCTCCTTCGGGCTGGCCCAGTCGATCCGCTTGGCGATCCGCTTCAGCTCGAGGTCGTCCGCGGCGAAGATCTCTGCCATCCGCGCGGCCGATGACGAGCACCCGGCGTCCTTGAGGAGCATGGCGTAGTAGAGGCTCGCGCGCTCGCCCTCGCCCAGCCCGAGCAGCCCGGCGAGCCGCAGGGCCACGAGGCAGCTGCGGCGGGCGTGGCCCGGCGGCTGGCCCTCGGTCAGGTCGAGGGCGTGCGAGAGCGCGGCGACGACCTCGCCCACGGCGAAGGTCTGCAGTGGCCGGCCGGAGGGGTCGATGCCATGCCCCGGTTATCGGCATCGTCAGACCTCTACAGCAGCCGGCCTGGCCCGCCCGCGCAGGTACGCGGCCAGGCAGCCCAGGCCGACGAGCGCGGGCACCGCGCCGGCGACGAACAGCGTCGCCCGGGAGCCGACGGCGGTGACGAGGACACCGCCGAGCAGCATCGCGACGAGCTCCGCAGAGTTGCGGAGGCCGTTGTAGGCGGCGTATGTGCGGCCGTGCAGATGGGTCGGCACGCGCTCGTGGAGCAGCGTCCGTACGGCCACATTCTTGGCGCCGTGGGCCAGGCCGCCGACGAGAAACGAGGCAATCGAGAACGCAAGCGTGGCGACGATCGCGGGCCCGGCCACGCCGAGTCCCTGCAGCATGATCGCGGCGAGCGCCGCCGCAGCCAGGTCGCCGCGCACGCGCCGGCCGATGAGCACCGCGCCGATCGCCATCCCGAGCGGCCAGGCGGTCAGCCAGACGCCGAAGCCCGCGTCGCCGGTGTGCAGAACGTCCTTCGCGAAGAACACCTCCGCCGGCGCCGAGGCCGTCATGAAGAGGAGCGACGCGAAGGCCGCCGCCATCACGAGCGCGAGCGCCCGGTCGGCGAAGAGGTACGTGATGCCGTCGCGCATCCGGCCCTTCGCCGCGGCCGCGTCGTGGTCGACCGGCCGCGGACGGAGCGAGAGGCCGGCCAGGGCGACCGCCGCGAACGTGGCGGCGTCGATCAGGAGCGCCGTGCGAACGCCGCCCGTGGCGGCCACGATCCCTCCCAGCGTCGGGCCGCCGATGAACCCCGCGTAGCGGGCCGTCTCGACCCAGCCGTTCGCCCGCCGCACACCGCTACGAGCGACGATGGCGGGGACGAGCGAGAACTCGGCCGGCGTGGCGATCGCGCTCAGCGTCCCGAGCACCGCGGCCAGCGGCAGGATCGCGCCAGCCGTTCCGGCGAAGGCGAGCGCGACGGCCACCCCGGCCTCGGCGAACGACGCGGCCACGAGCAGCCGACGGCGGTCGACGCGGTCCGCGAGCGCTCCGGCCGGGGCCGCGAGCAATGCGGCGGGCGACCACACCGCGATGAAGAGCGTCGCGACCGTGAGCCCCGAGCCGCCCATCGAGCGGAGCTGCAGGTTCAGCGGCAGGAGCGCGAGCCAGTCGCCGAGCGCCGACACCCCGATGGCCCCCGCCAGGATCGGGAGGTCACGCCGCTGTGGCTCCGCCCGCATGAGGCCGTCGATTCTACGATGGTGACGATGGCGACGATCGGCGTCCTGCATCCGGGCGAGATGGGCGCCGCCGTGGGCGCCGCCCTGCGCGAGGGCGGCCACGACGTGGCCTGGGCCTCGGCGGGGCGCAGCGCGGCCACCGCCGCGCGGGCGGGCGAGGCGGGGCTGCGCGATGTCGGCTCGCCGGAGGCGATGGCGAGCGCCTGCGACATCGTCCTCTCCGTGTGCCCGCCGCACGCAGCAGCCGGCGTCGCCCGGGAGCTGCGCGGCTTCGCCGGGATCTACGTCGACGCCAACGCCGTGGCGCCGGCGACGTCCCGCGCGATCGGCGAGATCGCGGCCTCGGGGGCGGCGGCGTTCGTCGACGGCGGCATCATCGGCCCGCCGCCCCGGGAGCGCGGCACCACCCGGCTCTACCTGTCGGGCCCCGCGGCCGGCGAGGCCGGGGCGGTCTTCGCGGGGTCACCGCTCGAGACGGTCGTCGTCTCGGACCGGATCGGCGACGCGTCGGCCGTGAAGATGGCGTACGCGGCCTGGACGAAGGGCACGGCCGCGCTCGTGCTGGCGGCCCGGGAGACGGCCCGGGCCGACGGCGTCGAGGAGGCGCTCGTCGCGGAGTGGGCGCGGTCGCTCCCCGGCCTGGCGGACGAGCACGGACGGGCCGTGCGGTCGGCGACCGTCAAGGGCTGGCGCTGGGTCGCCGAGATGGAGGAGATCGCCGCGACCTTCGCCGCCGCAGGACAGCCGGACGGCTTCCACCGCGCGGCCGCCGAGATCTACCGCCGCTACTGAGCCGCCTGCCCCACGGCCCGCACGAGCTCGTCGCCGACCTCCGTCGTCGAGGCGCTGCCGCCCAGGTCGGGCGTCCGCGCGCCGTCGCCGCCGAGGACGGACTCGATCGCGGCCATCACGGCGGCCGCGGCGGCGGTCTCGCCGAGGTGGTCGAGCATCATCGCGCCGGCCCAGACCGCTCCCACCGGGTTGGCGATCCCCTTGCCGGCGATGTCCGGCGCCGACCCGTGCACCGGCTCGAACAGGCCGGGCCCGGCGCCGTCGGGTGAGACGTTCGCGCTCGCGGCGAGTCCCATCCCGCCCTGGATGGCGGCGCCGATGTCGGTGATCACGTCGCCGAACAGGTTGGACGCGACCATGACGTCGAACCGGCCCGGCTGGCTCACCATGTAGGCGCAGGCGGCGTCGACCAGGAGCCGGTCGAGCTCGACGTCGGGGAAGTCGGCATGGACGGCCTCGACGATCTCGTCCCACATGACGAAGTGGTGCGGGCTCGCGTTCGACTTCGTGATGCTGGCGAGCCGGCCCCGGCGCGCGCGGGCAAGCCCGAACGCGTGCCGCACGACCCGCTCGACGCCGTGGCGGGTGAAGACGTCGACCTGAAGCCCGACCTCGTGGCCCATCCCGACGTGCACGCGGCCGCCGGCCCCGGCGTACTCGCCCTCGGTGTTCTCGCGCACGCACACCATGTCGATATCCGCCGGCCCGCGCCCGGCGAGCGGCGTCGCCACCCCGGGCAGGAGCCGGATCGGGCGGATGTTCAGGTACAGGTCGAACCGCTGCCGGATCGGCAGCAGCAGGCCCCACAGGGTGACGTGGTCGGGCACGCCGGGCGAGCCGACCGCGCCGAGGTAGATCGCGTCGTGCCCGGCCAGGGTCGCGAGGCCGTCGGCCGGCATGAGGGCGCCGGTGCGGGCGTGGCGGTCGCTGCCCCAGGGCAGGTGCGCCCACTCGAGCTCGCACTCCATGCACGCGGCCTCGAGCACGCGGATGCCCTGCGCGACGACCTCGGGGCCCACGCCGTCGCCGCCGATGACCGCGATCCGGTGGCGCGTCACCCGGTCAGTTGCCCTTGAGCGCGCCGGCGACGAGGCCGCGCATGAAGAAGCGCTGGCCGAACAGGTAGAGGGCGAAGATGGGCAGGGTCGCAATCGAGAGCCCGGCCATGACGACCGGGATGTTCAGGTTGTACCGGTTCTGGAACCCGGTCAGCCCGGCCATCAGGGTGAGCGAGCTCTGGCTCTGGAGGAACACGAGCGCGATCAGGAGCTCGTTCCACACCCACAGCGCGTTCACCACGGCGAGCGTGACCAGCGGCGCGCCGGAGAGCGGCACGACCACCCGCAGGAACACCTGCAGCGACGAGGCGCCGTCGATCTCCGCCGCCTCGATCAGCGAGCGCGGGATCGTCCGGAAGTAGGCCGCCAGCATGTAGACCGAGAACGGCATCATCAGCCCGACGTAGATCGCGATCACGATCCGGCGCGTGTCGATCAGGTCGAGCTCGGCGCCGAGCAGGAAGAGCGGCACCACGAGGACGACGGGCGGGATCACCATCAGCGAGATGATCAGCGAGAGCAGGACGTCGCGTCCCATGAACTGCCACCGCGACAGCCCCCAGGCGGCGAGCGACGAGAACACGAGCGTGATCACGACCGAGGCGCCGGTCAGGATCAGGCTGTTCAGGAGCCACTGCGGGAAGTGGTTGTTGATCGCGGTGTGGTACGCGTCCAGGCGCGGCGACGTGGGCAGCCCGAGCGGGTGGTTCAGGAAGTCGTTCTGCGTCCGCAGCGACCCGGACAGCATCACGTACACCGGCAGGAGCGCCGAGAGTGTGAACGCGATCAAAACGACCTGGCGCACGACCCGGCCGAGACGGTCGAGGATCATGCCGCCCTCCAGCGCCCGAAACCCCAGCGCAGGATCAGGAACAGCACGGCGATGGCGGTGACGCCGATCAGGAGCAGGGTCGCCGCGGCGGCCGCCAGCCAGGGGATGTCCGACGTGAACGCATTCTGGTAGATGTAGGTCTCGGTCACCTGGGTCGCCTGGCCGGGCCCGCCGCCGGTCATGACGAACACGTAGCTGAAGACCCACGACATGAGCGTGATGGCCTCGATCACGAGGTAGAAGCCGATGATCGAGCGCATCATCGGCAGGGTCACGTGCCACTGGGTGCGGAACCAGCCGGCGCCGTCGACCCGGGCGGCATCGAAGACGTTCTGCGGCAGCGAGAGGAGCCGGGCCAGGAAGAGGATCACGCCGAACCCGAGCTCGCGCCAGATGATCACCCCGGCCAGCGAGCGCAGGGCCCAGTCCGGGTCGCCGAGCCAGTCCTCGCTGAAGTAGCCCAGGTGTAGCGTCTGGAGCGTGCTGTTGAGCGCACCGTGCAGCGTCAGCAACTCGCCGAAGAGGACGCCGACGACCGTCACCGGGAGCATGTACGGGATGAAGATCGCGATCCGGTGGAAGCGCCAGCCGCGCATGCCCTCGTGCAGCAGGATCGCGATGACGAGCGCGACGGCGATGATGACCGGCAGGGTCAGCAGCAGCCGCAGGTTGTTACCGAGCGCGGTGCGGAAGAAGGGGTCGTCAATCGCGATCCGCAGGTTGCCGAGACCGACCCCCGCACCCTCGCGGTGCGTCGCCTCCATCACGAGGCGATAGATGCTGTAGCCGTAGACGACGCCGATCGACGCGAGCGCCGGCGCGATCCAGACGAGGGCCTGCCAGGGAGGGCGACGGCGGGGGCGGCCGCTTGGGGCCGCCCCCGCGTGTCGATCGCCCGTTGTCGCTACTGCTGCCCCGTCCACTTCTTGAAGGCGTCGATCAGGTCAGGCTGGATCGTCCTGATCCGCTCCATGTCGGACTCCATCGTCTGGGCGGCCTGCTGGGGCGTCGTCTTGCCGGCGAACATGAGCTGGACGCCGCCGAAGTTGGCCTTCGAGTCGAGATCCGTCGGAATGAAGTTCTCGAGGTAGGGCGCGCCGTTCTGCGAGTAGTCGTACAGCTGCTTCACCTGCGGGACGTCGATCTCCGACGCGTCGAACCGGTCGTCGGCCGGCAGCGCGCCGGTGTCCTTGTAGAAGAGCGAGAGCTCGGCCGGCGTGTGCATGAACATGATGAAGTCGGCCGCCTGCTGCTTGTACGGCGACCACGAGCTGATCGCGAGCGTCTGCGAGGTCGACCCGAGCTTGCCCGCCCCGATCCCGTCGGCGTACTTCGGCATCGTCATCACGCCGACCTTGGAGCCGCCGACCTGGGTCACGAACTTGCGCACGTCGGTGCCGGCGGTCACGGTCATCGCGCTCTTGCCGTCGACCCAGGTCTGCTGCGCCTGGTAGAGGTCGAGCGAGCCGATGTCGTCGTTCCAGCACTTCGAGCTGATCATCTGGCCGAGCCGCGTCCACCACTCCGCCAGGTCGGGATCGGTGAACTTCTTCGAGCCCGCCACGGCCTGCTTGAGCTCGTCGACGGACGTGAGCGACTCCGAGCCGAGGAGCGAGAACAGCCACCCGCCGAACCAGCCGTCCTTGACGCCGCCGGCGATCGGGGTGATGCCCTTCGAGCGCAGCGTCGAGCAGTCCGAGAGGAACTCGTTCCAGGTCTTCGGCGGGCCGGAGATGCCGGCGCGGGCGAGGACGTCCTTGCGGTAGAGGATCGGGAACGAGGGCTGCACGTACCAGGGCGCGCTCCAGAGCTTCCCGTCCCAGGTGTCCTCGGAGGCGTTCAGATAGTGCGACCGCTCGCTCGCCGGGACGTAGTCCGAGATCGGCGCCAGGTTGCCGTCCCACGCGTCCTGGAGCGACCAGATGCCGCCCCAGCGGTACTCGATGTCCGGCCCCTTCTTGGCCTTCGCCGCGGCGGCGAAGTTCGGCATCAGGTTGTCGGTGGACTGCAGCACCGTCTTGATCGTGATGTTCGGGTGCAGCGCCTCGTACTTCTTCACCGAGTCGGTCAGGAACGTCGAGAGCCCGTGCGCCTCCTGCTGGCCCCAGTACCACATGGTGAGCGTGATCGGGCCCTTGGTCTTGGCGGCGCTCGACCCGCCCCCCGAGCTGCTGCCGCAGGCCGCTGCGGCCAGGACGATCACCGCGACGGCCGCGAGCCGTCGCCAGGTGGGGGTGAGACTGGTCATGAGAATCCTCCCTCGGGTTGCGGCAGGGCGCGCCGCGACTCTCGCTCGGCTGGAAGTAAACGCTATAGCATTGCCTCCGTCAAGCGCCCTCGCGGCGCGCCGACCGTGGGAGGATCCACCAGGTGACCGGCATCGAGCTTCAGGGAGTCACGAAGGTATACGGGAACGGCGTCGTGGCCGTCGACGACATCGACCTCGCGATCGGGGAAGGCGAGTTCATGGTGCTCGTCGGCCCGTCTGGCTGCGGGAAATCGACGCTCCTGCGGATGATCGCCGGCCTGGAGGAGGTGTCGAGGGGCACCGTGCACATCGCCGACCGCGACGTCACCGCACTCGCCCCCCGGGCCCGCGACATCGCGATGGTGTTCCAGGATTACGCGCTCTACCCGCACATGACCGTGCGCGACAACCTGGCCTTCGGGCTGAAGCTGCGGCGGGTGGGCCGGCGCGAGATCGAGCGCCGGGTCGAGGCGGTGGCGGCGACGCTCGGGCTCGAGGACTACCTCCGCCGCCGGCCCTCGGCGCTCTCCGGCGGCCAGCGCCAGCGGGTGGCGATCGGCCGCGCCATGGTGCGCGAGCCGAAAGCGTTCCTGATGGACGAGCCGCTCTCGAACCTCGACGCCAAGCTGCGCGTGACGATGCGGGCCGAGCTCGCCCGCCTGCACGAGCGCCTCGGCGTCACCACGGTCTACGTCACCCACGACCAGACCGAGGCGATGACGCTCGGCCGACGGGTGGCCGTCATCCGCAACGGGACGATCCAGCAGTGCGACACGCCCCAGGAGCTGTTCGACCGTCCCGCCAACCTGTTCGTGGCGGCGTTCATCGGCTCGCCCGCGATGAACCTCGTCGCGGCGACCGTCGACGGCGACTCCGTGCGGTTCGCCGACATCGTCCTCCCGGTGCCCGAGGACGCGCCCGTGCGCGGCCAGCAGCGCGAGGTGATCCTGGGCATCCGCCCGACCGACTTCGAGCTCCCGGGCCGGGCCGCCGACCCGGGGATGCCGCGGATCCAGGTCGCGCCCGAGGTGATCGAGGGCCTGGGCGCCGAGACGAACGTGATCTTCCCGCTCGACGTACCGCGGGTCGACAGCGACACGGTACGCTCGGCGGCGGAGCGGGACGAGGACGACGCCGGCACCCTGCTCGCCGACGACGACCGCGCCCATTTCACCGCCCGGATCGCGACCCGCAAGCCCGTGTCCGCGAACGGCCCCATTGAGCTGGCCGTGCACAACGAGAGCCTGCACTACTTCGACCCGGACACCGGCGTCGCGATGCGATAGGCGGCGGTCTGGAGATCCGCGCGCAGCCGCCGGTACCGCGCGCTGCGACCTTTTGCAGCGACCCCTGCGGAAGCGGCCGGGATTGCGTCCGCTGCTCAGTACGTGACGAGGCCGCCGGAGACGTTCACGGCCTGGCCGGTCATGTACCCGGCATCGGACGAGAGCAGGAACGAGATCACGTGCGCAACCTCGTCGGCGGATGCGGTGCGCCCGAGGGGGATGGACTCGCGCCGAGCGTGCTCGATCGACTCCACCGTCACCCCACGCGCCTCGGCGATGCCGTCGAGGACGACCTGGTTCATCGGCGTCTCGACCACGCCGGGGCACACCGCGTTCACGCGCACGCCCCGGCGCGCCCAGGCGTGGGCGAACGTCCGCGTCAGTGAGAGCAGGCCCGCCTTGCTGGCGCCGTAGGCCGCGGCCTCGACGGTGCTCCCCGTCTTGCCCGCGATGGAGGCGACGTTGACGACGGCGGCTCCGTGCGGGAGGACGTCCTCCAGCGCCTGGAGCAGGAAGAAGACGGCGCGGACGTTGACCGCGTGGATCGCGTCCCAGTCGTCCTCGCGCACGCCGGCGATGCGTGAGAGGCGGATGACCCCGGCCGCGTTCACAAGCGCCGTCACGCCCGGGACGCCGGCGATCGCGCGGCGGCCGTCCGGCGAGGTCACGTCGGCAACGAGCGGCTCGGCGCCCGCGCCCGTCGCCGCCGCGAGTCCCGCCGCGTCCCGGTCGACCGCGACGACCCGCGCGCCCGTCTGGAGCATGTGCAGGGCGGTCGCGCGGCCGATGCCGCTCGCGGCGCCGGTGACGACGCAGGTCCCGCTCATGCGCCCGGCCGCTGGATCGACGCGATCAGGGTCGTTCCCAGGCTGCCGCCGGGGGCGACCTCGAGCGCCGTCCCGCCGGCGAGCGCCTGCTCGAGGTTGCCCTGGCTCACCCACGGCTCGACGCCGAGCCCGTAGGCGCCGCGCAGCGGCATCGCCTCCGCGCCGCCGTACGGCTGCCAGGAGATGATCCACCGGAACACCTGCGGGTCCCAGTCGAGCCGGAACCCGAGGCCGAGCCGGTCGTTCACGACCTCGGCCCAGCCGCCCTCCAGGTCGCCGAGGTAGACGTCGTCGTGCGATCCGTGCTCCGGACCGGGAATGACGGAGAGGTCGACCTCGCCGCCCGCGCGCAGCGGCGCGTGCGGCCAGGCGCTGCGGCGGCCGGGCTCGAGCCGGGCGGTCTGCTCCCACACCTCCGGGATGGTGACGACGGTGCGCGCAGGTGTCCGCAACCGCGCCCCCGCACCGACCAGCGGCGCGCCGAGCACGCAATGGTGGCCCCAGACGAACTGCTCGGGCTCGTCGCCGAGGTTCGTGACGGTCTCGTCCAGCTCGACGCCGGCTGAGCCTGGCCGCAGGCGCATGACCCGCTCGAGCCGAAGCGGCGAGCGCGGGCACTCGACGGCGAAGCGCACCGCGAGCGCGGCGTCCGACCGCTCGACCACGTCCCACCCCCACGCCTCGGTCGCCACCTCGCCGTGGAACGGCAGCTCCCGGCCGCGGTACACACAGGGGTCGTTCGCGTTGGGGAAGAGCTCCTGCCAGCCGCCCTCGTAGTTCTCGAGGAACGGCGCGCCGGCGCTCCCCTCGCGCGGCGGCGCACCCGGCGGCTGGAGGCCCCACGGCGCCTTGAAGAGGACGTCGGTGGCCGTGGGCACGTCGACGAAGGCGTAGATGTCGGCGCCCTTCGCGGGCAGGACGGTGACGGCCACGAGCTCGTTCGCGAGCGTGACCGCCGGCCAGCCGCCGACCTCGCCCTCGGTGACACCCGGCGCCGTCACTCCTCGGGCAGCGTCTCGAGGATGAACCAGTTGGAGGTGAGGCCGCAGTCGACGCGCAGGTCGATGCCCGTGATGCCCGACGCGGCGTCGGACGCCAGGAAGACGAAGGCCTGGGCCACCTCGTCGGTGCGCACGAGCCGGCGCATCGGCACGCGGGCGAAGTTGCCGTTCAGGTACTCCATCAGCTTCGGCCCGACGGCCTTCTCCGTCATCTCGGTGTACGTGAAGCCGGGGCTGACGCAGTTCGAGCGGATACCATGCTCGGCCAGCTCGAGCGCCATCGTGCGGCTCAGCCCGAGCAGCCCGGCCTTGGACGCGTTGTAGGCGACGAACGGCCCGTCGCCGCCCGAGGCGTCGATGGAGGCGTTGTGCAGCACGACCCCGCCGCCGGACCGCGCCATCTCGCGGGCGACGGCCTGCGCCATCAGGAACGCGCCGGTCAGGTTGGTGGCGAGCACCTGCCTGAAGCGCGCCCGGTCGACCTCGAGGAACGGCGTGTCGTCGTCGATGCCGGCGTTGTTCACCAGGACGTGGATGCGGCCCCAGCGGGCCATCGCCGCTGTCACGGCGGCGTCGACCTGGGACTCGTCGCAAACGTCGCAGATGTGCGCCCAGGCCGACCCGCCGTCGGCCGCGATCCGCTCGACGGTCGCATCGAGATCGGCCTGGGTGCGGCCGAGGACGAGCACCTCGGCGCCCTCGGCCGCGAACGCGGCGGCGGTGGCCTGGCCGATGCCGCGGCCACCGCCGGTCACGATCACGTTGCGGCCGTCGAAGCGGCCCCTCACTCGCCTGAGACCTCGGCGATCTCGGAGAAGTGGTGCGGCTTGCGCGCACCTCCGGTTCGGTTCAGCCCGATCACGGTGAAGCCCGCAACGATCACCAGCACCAGGACGCCGATCCAGAAGATGCTCGACTGCGTCTTGAAGTCCGTCGCGTTGATCAGGAACGTGAGCAGGAAGTTCTTGTAGAAGATGTACACGTTGATCCCGATCCCGATCAGCGGCAGGATCAGGTTCGTGATCGGGTTGAAGTACTCGCGGGCGATGCGCAGGTGGTACACGATGTTCGCGACGCACACGAGCGTGTACGGGATCAGCACGAAGAACACGTAGGAGACGCCGATCCAGGCGAACGCGTTCAGCGGCTTGTGGTCCTGCCACAGCACGATCAGGAAGGGCAGCACCGCGCAGCAGGCGAGCACGAGCGCCTGGGCGTTCCACGGCGTCTGGTGCTCGTCGACCTGGGCGAACATGCGCGGCGCGAGCCCCTCGCGAGAGAGGGCGTAGAGCAGCCGGCTGGCCGTGATCGAGATTGCCGTGAAGGCCGCGAATACCGCGGTGATGCCCGTCAGCGGCACCATGACGCGCAGGATGCCGATGTAGTGGTCGGCGACGAGGTAGATCGGCGTGAACTCGCCCGAGTTCACGTAGTTCGCCATCGTTCCGGACGGGACCGAGATGACGAAGCCGAACGACGTGACGACCCAGTAGAGGCCGGCGCCGATCGTCACCAGGATGGTGGCCTTGGGGACGAGGGTGCGCGGCGTGCGCGTCTCCTCCGCCATCGGGGCCACGATGTCGAACGCGGCGATCGCGAGCACCGCGAAGAGCACGGCGTTCTGGAACCCGGTCCACCCCGCGGTGTTCTGGCTGTAGATGAACGGGTCCATCGTGAAGTTCCCGTCGATGGCCTGCTTGAGGATGACGTAGAGCGCGAGCAGGAGGACGAAGCCGGCCTCGACCATGATGAAGTAGCCGGTGATCTTGGCCGAGAGGCGGATGTCCTTCTTCGTCAGGACGCCCACGACGACGACCGCGCCCAGGCCGGAGATCATCGCGGTCCAGGTGCCGGCGCCGATCGAGAAGTAGTCGAGCAGCGAGTTGAAGAACAGGCCGAACATGACGGGCTGCAGCACCGAGCCGACGATGTAGGTGGCCACGAGCACCCACCCGAGCCAGATGCCGAGCGGGGGCGCCGTCGCCTCCCACAGCCATGTGAAGACGCTGCCCGCGGCGGGCCGGCGGCTGTTCATGACCGCGAAGCTCATCGCGGTCGGGAGCATCGCGACGGCGACGGCGGCGAAGGCCAGCGGCACGATCGCGCCGGTGATGCCCTCCATCAGTCCAACGTTGAAATAGACCGTGAGCGCGAGGCCCATGTAGGCGATCCCCATGACGACCAGCTGCCACAGCCCGAGGGCGTTCGTGCGCAGCTCGTTGGTCGGTGGGATGCCTCCCTCGCCGGAGACAGTGGCCACTAGTGCTCCCTTCCTGTTCGGGGACCGCCGGTCCTTTGGCCGCGGACCTTGCGCGAATCAAACGCTATAGCATCTAGCATGTCAAGAACCCGCCTCGAGCGGGTGGATCGCGAGCGCCTCGACGCGGACGCGCATGTAGGGCCAGAGCGGCAGCGACGTCAGCGCCGCGTGCAGCTCCGTCGCGTCGGCGGCGCGGTAGAGCGAGACGTTCGCGCGCCGGCCGGGCAGGCGCCAGATGCGCACCAGCGTGCCCGCCTCGATCAGTTCGCGGCCGCGGCGGTTCTCGGCCGCCGTCAGCTCCGCCCGGCGCTCCTCGGGCATCCCGTCCGGCAGCCGGATCTCGATGTGCACGAGGAACTCCATCTCACCCCGCCGCCCGGTCGGCGACGGCGTAGCCCGGGTTGACGATCGCGGCGACGGGGTGGCCCGCCAGGAAGTCGATCGCCTGCCGGGTGGCGAGCACGGGGAGGTCGGCCAGGGCCGCCCCCGAGTACCAGGCGGCGTGCGGGCTGAGCGTCACCGAAGGGAGGGTGCGCAGCGGGCTCTCGGCCGGCGGGGGCTCGGCCTCGAAGACGTCCAGCCCCGCCCCGGCGAGGTGCCCCGACTCGAGGGCGACCGCCAGCGCCTCCTCGTCGACGAGGCCGCCCCGGCAGGTGTTGACGAGCCGGACGCCGGGACGCATCGCGGCCAGCGAGCGCGCATCGATCATGTGCCGGGTCTCGGCCGTCAGTGGGACGTGGAGGGTGACGATGTCAGCGCCCGCGAGCGCCTCGCCCAGCGAGACCGGAGTGTGGCCGTCGTCGCGGACGGCCCTGTCGGCGACGTAGCGGTCGTGCACGAGCACGCGGAAGCCGACCGCCCGCAGCGCCCCCGCCACCCGCGCGCCGATGCGCCCGTAGCCGATCACCGCCACCGTGGTCGTCGACGGCCGGGCCGCATCGGGGTAGGACTTCGCCGCCGCCCACCGGCCTGAGCGCACGGCGGCGTCCAGCGCCACCACGCCCCGTGCCTGGTCGAGGACGAGCGCCAGCGTGTGGCAGGCGACCTCCTCGATGCAGTAGTCCGGCGTGTTCGCGACGGCCACGCCGCGCTCCGTGGCGGCGTCGACGTCGACCATGTCGTACCCGATGCCGAGCCGGCTGATCATCCGCACGCCCGGCAGCGAGTCGAGCACGCGGGCCGAGATCGGCGCCCACTGCACGATCAGCGCGTCGGCGCCGGCGCACTGGTCGATCACGTCCTGCTCGCTGCGGCAGGCGGCCCGGCGGCTCGCGATCCCGGCCTCGTCCAGCAGCCGCTCCTCGGCGCCGGCGGACGGCAGGTCGGAGTCGGTGATGACGACGAGCGGGCTCATCCGGCGGCCTCGGCGGGCTGCGCCAGCGACCGTTCGATCCGGTTCGCGGCGATCTGGATATGGCGGGCCATCTCGGCCTGCGCCTGCTCCGGGTCGCCGCCGGCGACGGCGTCGACCAGGTCGACGTGGCTCTTCGCGTGGGCGCGGAGCTCGTCCGCCGGCAAGCTGCGGATCGCCGCCCGCAGGAACGCCGCGACCCGGCCCCGCACCTGGGCGGCGACCTCGTTCAGGAGCGAGTGGTCGGAGAGCTCCCAGAGGAGGCCGTGGAACTCCTGGTCGAGCGCGACGAGCGCGTCCACGCCGCCGCCGTCGGCGGCGCCCAGCATGCGCGCGGCGATCGACCGCAGCCGCGCCTCGGCCTCGGGCGTCAGCCGCTCCTGCGCGCGGCGAACGACGAACCCTTCGAGCACGATCCGCAGCGACGAGATCTCCCCCAGGCTGACCGGCGTGAGCTCGGCCACCCAGGCGCCGCGGCGCGGGATCCGCTGCACGAGCCCCTCGTCGGCCAGGCGGGCGAGCGCCTCGCGCACCGGGATGTGCGAGACGCCGAGCTGGCTCGCGATGGTGCGCTCGACGAGCTTCGTGCCGGGGCGGTAGGTGCCCTGCTGGATGGCCTCGCGGATGCGCTCCGCGACGCGGTCGGACAGGCTGTGGTCGCCGAGACGCTCGAGCGACGTCATCGAGGCACGATCCAGGTCACAGGACCCTCCCCGGCGGGGGCGAGAAGAGCTCGCAGACGCGGCCGTCGGCGTCGCGCACGTAGACGCAGCGGCCGCCGACGTTCGCGCCCGTGTCGACGTCGGCGGGAGGGCCGAGCGGCGACCCGCCGGCTGCGACCAGCCGGTCGAGCAGCGCATCGACGTCCGGGCAGGTGACGCAGATGTGGCTGAACCCGACCGCGGCCGGCCTGCCGCTGGCATTGCCGCCCGCCGGGGCGAGGTACTCGAACAGCTCGATCCGCGGCCCGCCGCCCGGGAACTCCGGGTGCACCATGCGCACGTGCGCGCCCGGCTCGCGCACCACCGCCTCGAGGTACCCGCCCTGCTTCTCCTGGCTCATCGCCTCGCGCATGCCGAGCCCGTCGCGCCAGAAGCGCAGCGCGCGGCCGAGATCCGAGACCGTCAGCCCCGTGCGGGCGACGGCCGTCGGGGGCGGGAGGTCGGCACTCACGCCGGAGGCCCCGCGGACGCGTCGGCGTCGAGCCCGAGCGGATGCCGGGAGAGGACGCGGCAGCCCTCGTCGGTCACCACCGACACGACCTCGACCCGGACGCCGAGCCCGCCGCGGTATGCGCCCGGCTCGAGCGCGACGACCATGCCGGGCTCGATCACGGTCGCGCCGTCCGGGATGATGCGCGGCTCCTCGTGCCACCGGAACCCGAGCCCGTGCCCGGTGTGGTGGGCGTAGAAGTGGCCGGCCGACTCGACCTCGGCCCGCACGGCGCGGTCGACGTCGCCCGCGGTAACGCCGGGGCGCAGCGCGGCCAGGCCGACCTCGAGCGCCCGGCTCGCGACGGCGTGCATCTCGACCGCCGCCGGCGGCGGCTCGCCGAGCGCCCAGGTCGCGCACGAGTCGCCCCAGATCCCGTCGAGCCTGGGCACGATGTCGGCCAGGACGAGCTCTCCGTCGGCGAGCGAGCGCACGACCGGCGGGCCGCCGATCTCCTCGGTGCGGGGGCCGGTCAGGAGGTCGGCGATGACCGTGGTGCGCCCGCCGGCGGCGGCCTCGATCGCCGCGGCGACCGCGGTCCACAGCTGGAGCTCGCCGGCCCCCTCGTGGGTGGCGGCACGGGCGGCCGCGTGCCCCGCCTCGCACAGCCGCAGCGCGGCCTCGACGGCCGCGACCTCGGCGTCGGTCTTCACCGCCGTCAGCGCCGCGAGCCCGGCGATCGGCGCGGCGAACCCGCCCTCGATCGCGGGCATCAGCCCCGCCGGGACGTTGGCGCCGTCGACCAGCGTGCGGGCCGGGCCCGCCCCGCCGGCGGCGACCGCCCGCTCGAGTGCGGCGAGCGCACCCGCCAGCGGATCGATCGGGGCGATCGTGAAGCCCTCGTAGGCGTGGACGCCCTCGCGCTCCGGCGCCTCGTCGGCGGAGCACACCAGCTGCACGGGCGCGTCGCGCGCGGCGACGACCACCGTGGGAAGCTGGAAGGGCGACGGGCCGAACCCGACCTCGGTCGCGTGCCCGGCGAGCATCCGCACGAGCCCGGGGTCCGCCGTCACCAGCGCGTCGGCCTCGCAGGCGTCAAGGTACGCAATCAGGCGGGCATCGGCCATGAAGACCCCCTTCCTCCCACGCTAAAACCCCACCGTGAGGGCGCCGTCGGCGACGATGCGCGCGCCGCTCACGTACGTGTTGTCGGGCGAGACCAGGAACGCGACCACGCTCGCCATCTCCCGCGGCTCGGCCGGCCGGCGCACCGGCAGCCGCCCGCTCTCGACGTAGCCGTGCCGGAACCAGTCCGTCTCGAGCTCGTCGTGCCCGTCGACCACCGACATGCGCGTGCGCACGAACCCGGGCGCGACGCTGTTGACGAGCACGCCGTGCTCGCCCAGCTCGAGCGCCAGCGTGCGCGTCGCAGCCTCGAGCCCGCCCTTGGCGGCGTCGTAGCTGAGCGCGGTGCGCTCGCTGTTCGTGGCGTGGATCGAGGTGATGTTGACGATCCGGCCGCCGCCGTGCTCCGCCATGTGCAGGCCCGCCGCCCGGCCGAGCCAGACCGGCCCGTCGAGCATGACCCCGAGCTGGCGGCGGTAGGAGGCGACGGTGAGGTCGGCGACCGCCTCGGGGATGAAGATGCCGGCCACGTTCACGAGCCCCCAGATGCGGCCGTGCTCCGCGGCGATCGACCCGATCAGGCGCTCGTGGCCCTCGATGTCGGCGACGTCCACCTCGCGCGAGGGCTCGAAGCCGCACGGCTCGACGTCCAGCCCGACGACGAGATGCCCGTCGGCGCGCAGGCGCTCGGCGACCGCCGCGCCGATGCCGTTTCCGGCACCCGTGACGACCACCGCTCCCGTTCCGGGCCCTGGATCCATGCTCCGGGAAAGTAAATCGCTATAGCGTATAGCTCGTCAAGCCCGGCGCCCTCACTGCACGGTGTAGCCGCCGTCGACGATGAGCGCCTGGCCCGTCATCCATGCGCTGTCGTCCGAGTGCAGCAACACCGCCGGGTCGCCCGGGCCGCGCTCGCGGCGATGACGGCAGCGGACGGCGGCGGTCGTGTCGTCGCCGGCCGAGCGGATGTCCTCCCCTCTCCGCGCCGTGCCCGCCGCGTGGACGACCCCGTCGAGGCGGCCCGGGCCCGACAAGGCCGCGTCGGTCGCCGCCTCGGGCGCGCCCGGCTCGGTGAGATCGGCGCGGTGGACCCGGATGCCGCCGGCCGGAGCCCCGGCGGCCAGCTCCTGCAGCGCCTCCTCGAGCCGGCCGCTCGCCAGCACCTGCGCCCCCTCGTGCGCGCAGCGCAGCGCGATCGTCCGGCCGATCCCCGACGACGCGCCGGTGACGACCACGACCCGATCCTGGAGGCTGGACACGACGGGAAAGCATACGGTCGCCCGCCAGCCCCGCGCCCGGGCTCTATCATCGCCGGCCGTGGCCCCGTTCGATCCACGCGACCTGCACAGCACGCCCCACCTGGCGCCACTCGTGCCGGTGCTGCCGATCCGGCTGCGCCGCACCGAGATCCTGACGATCGTCTACCGCACCGACCGGGCCGCCGCGGACGCGCTTATCCCGGAGCCGCTCGAGCTGACGGGCGACCTGTGCGTGGTGCACGTCTATAAGATGCACGACGCGGAGTGGTTCGGGGTGTACTGCGAGTCGGCGTTCCAGCTGCCCGTGCGGATGCCGGACGGGCGCCCGGCGGTGTACTCGCCGTTCCTCGTCCTGGAGTCGGACGGCGCCGTCGCGGCCGGACGCGAGATCTACGGCCAGCCGAAGAAGGCGGGCCAGGTGTCGCTCGAGCCCGACGGCGACCTGCTGGTGGGGAGGATCGCCCGCAACGGCATCGAGGTGGCCACGGCCACGATGTGCTGGAAGCAGACGCCGTCGTCGGGCGCCGAGCTGGAGCGGGTCGTGCCCGGCTCGGGCCTGAATGTCAACCTCCGCGTGCGCCAGGAGGAGGTGGGCCGCACGAGCCGGGAGCTCGTCGCACGCGCCTTCGGGGACGTCGTGGAGCACGAGGCGTGGACAGGACCGGGCACGCTCGACCTGCGCCCGAACGCCCAGCTTCCGGTGCACCTCCTGCGGGTCGGCGAGGTCGTGCTCGCGCTGCACCGCATGCTCGACCTGACGCTTGCGCCCGGGTCGGTCGTCGACACCTACTAGCGGGCAACCGGTTGACTGGCCCCGCCGGCGGGTGGTATGGATTCCGCATCCTGAAGCGGGATTCCAGATGATGAAAGAAACGGCCCCGACGCGGATCCGCTCGGTGCGCCGGGCGGCGGAGCTCCTGGAGCACGTCGCGACGAGCAGCGGCGGCTCCAGCGCGACATCCGCCGCCGAGGCGCTCGCGATCCCCGTGCCGACGGCGTACCACCTGCTGAACACGCTCGTCGACGCTGGCCTGCTGGCGAAGGACGACCGCCGCCGCTACCGGCTCGGCGCGAGGGTCGGCCTGCTAGCGGAGGCGTTCCTGGCCCAGGTCTCGGCGCCGGCCTACCTCGTCGAGTGCCTGCGCGAGTTGGCGGAGCGCACCGGCGAGACGGCCTACCTGTCGGCGTGGCGGAACCACGACGCCGTGCTCCTGCAGATCGTGGAGGGCCGGCGGGCGGTGCGCGTGTCCGGCCTGCACCTGGGCTACAGCGGCGCCGCGCACGTGCGCGCCTCCGGCAAGGCACTGCTCGCCTTCGGCCGCCCCGGGACGCTCGACGACTACGTCCGCACGCACCGCGTCGCCGCCGAGGAGCTGCGCGCCGAGGTCGCGCGGGTGCGGAAGGCCGGATACGGGATCGACGAGGAGCAGTTCGCCGACGGGGTCGCATGCATCGCCGCGCCGGTCGCCGACGGGACGATGGCGATGGGCATCTCGGTGCCGGTGGAGCGCTACCGCATCCTCCGCCGGGAGCTGGTCGACGCGGTGGTCGCCGTCGCCGGCAGCGCGGCCGCGCCGCAGATGCAGGCCGCCGGCGACGGCCTGGCAGCGAAAGGAGGATCGACATGAGCGGGGTTCTTGACGGGAAGGTGGCCCTGGTGACGGGCTCGGGCTCCGGCCTCGGCCGCGGGATCGCCGAGCAGCTTGCGCGCGCGGGTGCCGACATCGCGGTGGCCGAGATCGACGCGGACTCGGCCCGCACGGCGGCGAGCGAGCTCGAGGCGCTCGGGGTGCGCGCCCGGGCATACCCGACGGACGTGTCGAAGAGCGATCAGGTGGATGCGGCGTTCGCCGCGGCGGTGCGCGACCTCGGGCATCTCGACGTCGTCGTGAACAACGCCGGCATCAGCCGGGTCGGCCCGCACACCCACGAGGTCACGGACGAGGACTGGCACGACTCGATCGCCGTCATGCAGACCGGCGTCTTCTTCTGCATCCGCGCCGCCGGCCGGATCATGCTGGAGCAGGGCACCGGCGGGTCGATCATCAACATCTCGTCGATCCGCGGGTTCTCCCCCAACCCGGGCCGGATGACGTACTGCGCGCCCAAGGCGGCCGTGATCATGATGACACACATCGCCGCCGGCGAGTGGGCCGGCAGCGGGATCCGCGTGAACGCGATCGCGCCGGGCGTCCTGCGGACGCCGATGTGGGACGCCGACGTCGCCCGGGGTGCGATCGACGAGCAGGTGTACATCGACGCGGTGCCTGCTGGGCGCCTCGGGATGCCGGCCGAGGTCGGCCACCTGGCCGTCTACCTGGCGTCCGACGACGCGGCGTACGTGAACGGATCCTGCATGACGATCGACGGCGCGCTGACCTCGATCCCGGCGGCCTGAGACAGGAGAGGAGACACGCGATGGCAGACGACCAGCCGAAGCTCACGACCGGCGCCGCGCTCGGCGACCGGATCACGATCCCGCGCCCGCCGCACCGGCTCGAGCGGCTGCGGACGTGGATGGAGCAGGAGTCGCTCGACGCGTGCGTGCTCTTCGGCGCGCGGAACGTCGCCCACCTCGGCGGGTACGCGCGCTACTACGGCGGGCCGGCCGGTCTCGTGATCGGCCGCGACGGCAGGCGGACGCTCGTCGTCATGCTGGATGAGGTGCCGGTGGCGATCGCGCTCGCAGAGGCCGACGCCGTGCTGCCCTACGGGGAGCGCGGCTTCGGCATCAACCTCAACCCGCTGCCGCCCCTGGCCGCCTCGGTGGCCGCGGTGCTCGAGGTCTCACGGGCGGCGCGGATCGGCGTCTCCGACGAGATCGGCGGCATGGCCGGGCTGCTGCGCGGCGACTGCGATGCGGAGCACGTCGACGCCTCCGGGGCGCTCTACCGGATCAGGCTGATCAAGGACGAGGACGAGCTCGTGAAGATCCTGCGCGGCTACGAGCTGTGCTGGATCGGCCAACAGGCTGTCGCCCAGGGAGCCGGGCAGGCGGGCGTCACCGAGATCGAGCTCTTCTCGGCCGCCCTCGCCGCGGCCCAGAACGCGAACGGCGCCCCGATCGAGTTCCTGACCGACCTGCTGTCGGGCCCGAAGACCGCCGACGTGTGCTGCCCGATCCACGTCGCCAGCCCGCGCGCCGTCCAGGACGGCGAGGCGGTGGTCGCCGACATCGCCCTCGGCGCCCAGGGGTACTGGGGCGACTCGGCCGAGACGCACATGTCGGGCCGCAACGACGAGGTATCCGAGATGCGGGCCGCGCTCCTGCAGATCCTCGCCAAGGCGTCGTCGGAGCTCGCCACCGGGAACAACGGCGCCGCGATCTTCAACGCCACGGAGCGCCGGATCCTGGAGACGTTCCCCGGCGGTGAGTTCCCCCATCACGGCGGCCACGCGCTGGGCCTGTCGGCCTTCGAGGACCCGCACCTGATCCCGAGCGACGAGACGCCGCTCGAGAGCTGGATGGTCATGGCGATCGAGCCCGGCGTCTACTTCCCCGGCCGTATCGGGGCACGGGTCGAGAACGTCTACGTGGTGACGCCGGACGGCGGTGTCGAGCTGCGCGATGCCATGGCGGCCCGGTGAGCGCTCCCCGCAGGATCCACCACACCGGCTTCACCGTCGCCGACCTCGACCGCTCGCTGGGCTTCTACCGCGACCTGCTCGGGCTGGAGACGGTGGCCGAGCAGGAGAAGGAGGGCGGCTACCTGGGAGCGATCGTCGGCCATCCCGACGCGCACGTACGCATGGCCCACCTGCGCGTGCCCGGCGACGGCCACGTCGTCGAGCTGTTCGAGTACCTCGCGCCGGAGGGGCAGGCGGCCGGCCCGCTCGACCCGCCGGACGTGGGCACGTCGCATCTGTGCTTCGTCGTCGACGACCTGCCGGCCCTGTACGACCGGCTCCGGGCGGCCGGCGTCGACTCCTTCGTCAGCCCGCCGGTCGAGGTCGACACCGGGATCAACCGGGGCGGATGCGCCCTCTATCTGCGCGACCCGGACGGGATCCCGGTCGAGCTCTTCCAGCCGCCGCGGCGGGCGGAGGCGGACGCCGATGGCTGAGGGCACGCGCGACCTCCCGGCCGACGAGCTGCTCGGCCTGCACCGGCGCATGCTCGAGATCCGGGACTTCGAGGACGAGGTGATGCGGCTCTTCGCCCGCAACCTGGTGCGCGGGTCGACGCATCTGTGCCAGGGCCAGGAGGCGGTGTCGGTCGGCGCCTGCAGCGCGCTGGCCGACGGCGACACGATGACGTGCACGTATCGTGGCCACGGAGCCGTGCTCGCGATAGGTGCCCCGCTCGACCGGGCCATGGGCGAGATTCTCGGTAAGGCGGACGGGCTGTGCCTGGGCAAGGGCGGGTCGATGCACCTGACGGACGTCGGCATCGGCGCGCTCGGGTCGTTCGCCGTCGTCGGCGCCCACCTGCCGTTCGCCTGCGGCACCGCGCTCACCGCGCAGACGCTCGGCACGGGGTCGGTCTCGCTGTGCTTCTTCGGCGACGGCTCGACCAACATCGGGGCCTTCCACGAGGCGATGAACCTCGCGTCCGTGT
Source organism: Thermoleophilia bacterium (assembly GCA_025928435.1). The sequence goes on along the minus strand of JAICJM010000003.1, from coordinate 27,715 downwards.
GGAAGCTCGGGATCGTCTTCGTGTGCGAGAACAACCTGTACGGCGAGTACTCGCCGCTCGCGTCGACCACACCCGTCACGCGGCTGGCCGACCGCGCATCCGCCTACGCGATGGAGGCCGTCCAGGTGGACGGGAACGATGTGCTGGCGGTGCGCGCGGCGGTCGCGGACGCGTGCGCCCGGGCACGGGCCGGCGACGGCCCGACGTTCATCGAGGCGCTGACCTACCGCCACATGGGCCACTCGCGCACCGATCCCGGCGCGTACCGTCCCCCCGGCGAGCTCGATCGCTGGAAGGAGCGCGACCCGATCACGCTGTTCGAGGCCCGGCTCGAGGCCGACGGCACCGCGACCCGCCAAGCGCTCGACGCGGCCCGTGAGGCGGCGCGGGAGGCGGTCGCGGCAGCCACGGCGCGCGCCCTGGAGTGGCCGGAGCCGGAGCCGGAGGCGCGCTTCCACGACGTGTGGGCGGAGCGGTCATGAGCGCAATCAGCTACCGCGATGCCGTCACCCAGGCGCTCGCTGACGAGCTCGCGGCCGACGAGCGCGTCATCCTGATCGGCGAGGACGTCGGCGCCGCCGGCGGCGTGTTCAAGGCCACCGCCGGGCTGTTCGACCGCTTCGGCGGGGCGCGCGTGCGGGACACGCCCATCTCCGAGCAGGCGATCGTCGGCTGCGTGCTCGGCGCGGCCGTGACCGGCCTGCGCCCGGTGGGCGAGATCATGTTCGCCGACTTCGCCGGCGTCTGCTTCGACCAGATCGCGAACCAGCTCGCCAAGTACCGCTTCCAGTCCGGCGGCCAGCGGGGCGTGCCGGCGACCCTGCGGATGGCATCCGGAGGCGGCGTCGGCTTCGGCGCCCAGCACTCGCAGTGCGTCGAGAACTGGTTCCTGAACATCCCGGGCATCAAGCTCTGCCTGCCGGCGACGCCGGCCGACGCGTACGCGCTGCTGCGGGCCGCGATCCGCGACGACGATCCGGTCATCGTCTTCGAGCACAAGGCGCTCTACCCGCGCACGGGCGAGCTCGGAGATCCCGGTGCGGCGCTTCCGATCGGACGGGCGGCGATCGCCCGCCCGGGCGAGGACATCACCGTGGTCGCGGCGCAGCTCATGCTCCATCGCGCCCTCGAGGCGGCGGAGAGCCTGGCGGCCGAGGGCATCTCGTGCGAGGTGATCGACCCGCGGTCGATCGCGCCGCTCGACGTCGCGACCATCCTGGAGAGCCTCGGCCACACGGGGCGCCTGGCCTGCGTGCAGGAGTCGCCCGCCGCGGGCAGCTGGGGCCAGGCCGTCGTCGCGGAGTGCGTCGCCGCCGGATTCGAGCTCCTCGACGCGCCGCCGCGTATCGTCGCGGCGGACGCCGTGCCCGTGGCCTATGCGGAGTCGCTGGAGGATGCGACCCTCCCGAACGCCGATCGGATCGCCCGCGAGCTGCGCGGCCTCGCCCACGCGTGACGGATGCGCTCCCCATCCGCGACATCGAGGCGGTGCCGGTCCGGGCCCCGCTGGGGCGCCGGTACCGGGGCAGCACCTACTCGATGACCCACCGGGCAACGGTGGTCGTGCGGGTGCGCACCGAGGCGGGCGTCATCGGCGAAGCCTACGCCGGCGACGAGGACGCCACGATGGGGCAGATCGTCGCCGCGATCCGCGACGAGCTCGCGCCCGCGCTGACCGGGCTCGACTGCCTCGCCGTCGAGCGCTGCTGGGAGGCGGGCTACCCGGTCACGTTCGACATCCTGCGCGACCGCCGGATCGGGCTCGTCGCGCTGGCGGCCGTCGACCTGGCGATCTGGGACGCGATCGGCAAGGCCCTCGGCCAGCCGCTGTGGCGGCTCTGGGGCGGCTATCGCGACCGGGTCCCGATGATCGCGATCGGCGGGTACTACGACGCGCCCGTGCCGATCGCCGACGAGCTCGAGTCGTACCGGGGAATGGGGCTCGCCGGATGCAAGCTCAAGGTGGGCGGACGCTCGCCCGCCGAGGACGCCGAGCGGGTCGCGGCCGCCCGCGCCGCCGCCGGCGACGGGTTCGTGCTCGTCATCGACGCGAACCAAGGGTACACCGTCGCCGAGGCGGTCGACCTCGCCCGGAGGGTGGACGGGCTCGGCGTGCGCTGGTTCGAGGAGCCGTGTCGCTGGCACAACGACCGTCGCGCGCTGCGCGACGTGCGCGCACTCGGCGGCCTGCCGGTGTGCGCCGGCCAGAGCGAGCTCTCGGTCAGCGGCTGCCGCGACCTGATGGAGGCCGGCGCGATCGACGTCTGCAACTTCGACTCCTCGTGGTCGGGCGGGCCGACGGCCTGGCGCCGCTGCGCCGCCGTCGCCCACGCGTACGATGTCCAGATGGCGCACCACGAGGAGCCGCAGGTCGGCCTGCACCTGATCGCGAGCCAGGCCCACGGAACCTACGCCGAGTGCTTCCACCCCGACCGCGACCCGTTCTGGTGGAACCTCGTGGCCAACCGGCCGGAGCCGGTCGGGGGCGAGGTGCCGTTGCCGGCCGGACCCGGACTCGGCTGGGAGCTCGACCACGAGTACCTCGAAGCGCACCGGATGGACCGGTAACGCGATGGCCCGGGTCGTCATGCAGGACGTCGAGAAGGTCTACGGCGACGGCACCCTCGCCGTGCGCCGGCTCAGCCTGACGATCGACGACGGCCGGCTGCTCGTGATCGTGGGGCCGTCGGGATGCGGCAAGACGACGGCGCTGCGGATGGTGGCCGGGCTCGAGGAGATCACCTCGGGCACGATCGCGATCGGCGACCGGGTCGTGAACAACCTCGATCCGGCCGAGCGCGACGTGGCCATGGTGTTCCAGAACTACGCGCTCTACCCGCACATGACCGTGTACGGGAACATCGCGTTCCCGCTCCGGCTGGCGCGGATCCCCAAGCGCGAGCGCGACGCGAAGGTGCGGGCGGCCGCGCGGGTGCTCGGCCTCGAGTCCCATCTCCAGCGCAAGCCGCCCCAGCTCTCCGGCGGCCAGCGCCAGCGGGTGGCGATGGGCCGGGCGATCGTGCGCGAGCCGAGCGTGTTCCTGATGGACGAGCCGCTCTCGAACCTGGACGCCAAGCTGCGGGTGCAGATGCGGGCCGAGATCTCGACCCTCCAGCGCCAGATCGGCGTGACCACGCTCTACGTCACCCATGACCAGGTCGAGGCGATGACGATCGGCGACAGCGTGGCGGTGATGCGCCGCAGCGAGCTGCAGCAGCTCGCCGACCCGCAGACGGTCTACGACCGGCCCGCCAACCTGTTCGTCGCCGGCTTCATCGGCTCGCCGCCGATGAACATGCTCCAGGCCGAGGTCGAGGCGTCCGGCGGCGGGGTGACGCTCGCCGTCGGCGACCAGCGGCTGGCGGTCGACGGCGCCGAGGTCGCCGCCCATCCCGGGCTCGAGGGGCGAGCCGGCGGCCGAGTCGTCGTCGGAATCCGGCCGGAGCGGCTGGCGCCCGGCGGCGCGGGGGCGCGCGCCCTGCGCGGCCGGGTCGTGCTTTGCGAGGCGCTCGGGTCGGACTCCCTAGCCCATGTCGTCGTTGCCGGCTCGACCCCGCTCTCGGACACGCAGGTTTCGCTCGCGCACGACGTGGACGAGGCGGTCGAGATCGAGGAGCTGGCCCGGGACCCGAACGCCACGCTGATCGCGCGGTTCGACCCGCGGGCCGGCGTGCGCGAGGAGGACGAGATCGAGCTGGGCGTCCCGCCGGGATCGCTGCTCTTCTACGACGCCGAGACCGGGGTCGCGATCGGGCCTACGACCTGACGGCGGGCGGCGCGGCGCAGGAGCCGCGCAGGACGAGCTCGGGCCTCGCGGCCACGACGACGTCGTCGACGTCCTGGCCGTCGATCATCGCGAGCAGGCGGTCGACCGCCTGACTGCCCAGCTCGGCGAGCGGCATGCGTACCGTCGTCAGTGGAGGGCTCAGGTAGGGCGCGAGCGGCACGTCGTGGAACCCGATCACCGAGATGTCCGCCGGCACGTCGAGGCCCGCGTCGCGCACCGCCGCCAGCGCGCCGATCGCCGCGGTGATGTTGCCGACCACGATCGCGGTCGGCCGCGGCCGCAGCCGTAGCAGCCGCGAGGCGGCGGTGGCCCCGCCGAGCTCGTCGAACCTCGCCTCGACGACCAGCTCGGGCGGCGTCGGCAGACCCCGCTCGCGCATGACGCCGAGGTAGCCGCTGAGGCGGCGCCGGGCGGTGTCGACCGCCCGCGGCCCGCCGATGTGGGCGATCCGGGTGTGGCCCAGGTCGATCAGGTGGCGCACGGCCGTGGCGACGCCGGCCTCGTCGTCGACGACCACGCTCGGGCCGGCATCCGGCTCGCGACGGTTGACGAGCAGGCTGGGGAGGGTCGCCACCGGCCGGACGTCCGCGAGGTTCTCGGTGGTGGCGATGGCGTAGAGCAGGCCGTCCACGCGGTCCTCGAGGATCGCCCGGCGGGTCGCGGCGGCGCCCGTCGCCATCAGGAGCACGTAGCCCGCGGCGCTCGCGCGCTCCTCCGCGCCGCGGGCGATCTCGGCGTAGACCGGGTTGGTGAGGTCGGGGAGCAGCATGCCGATGGCCATCGTGCGGGCCGTCTTGAGTGCGCGGGCCGTCGCGTTCGGGCGGTACCCGAGCTCGCGCACGGCGTCGAGCACACGCCGGCGCGTCTCCGGGCGCACGTTCAGCGTCGAGTCGCCGCTCAGCACGCGCGACACGACCGACGTGTCGACGCGCGCGGCCGCGGCCACGTCCTGCATGCGCACCCTCGAGCCCGGCGGGCCCTCGCGGCGTTGGCCGGAGTCCATGGGCGCGGATCCTATGCGGGCGATGCTCTCCGGCAAGCTTGACGGTGTGCGATCCTCGTGAATAGGATGGTCAAACGTGTGACCAACGATTCGGCGGGGTGGCTCTATGGCGGAGCGGTTGGCGGGCAAGCGGGCATTCGTCACCGGGGCGGGCGGCGGCCTCGGGGGCGCGATCGCGGAGGCGTTCACGGGCGAGGGCGCGACGGTCGCGCTCGCCGGCCGTAACCAGGAGCGGCTGCAGGCGGTCGCCGATCGCGCACCCGGACCCGGTCGGGCGCTCGCCTTCCCCCTCGACGTCCGCGACGCGGCAGCGGTTGCGGACGGGATCGCGGCGGCCCATGCCGAGATGGGCGGGCTCGACGTGCTGGTCACCGGCGCTGCCATCGACACCGGCTGGGCGCCGGCGGGCGACATGGAGCTCGGGATCTGGGACGAGACCATCGCCACCAACCTCTCCGGGACGTACTACGCATGCCGCGCCGCCCTGCCGCTGATGGTCGCGGCCGGCGGCGGGGCGATCGTCACCATCACGTCCGTCGCCGGCCTCAAGGCGTGGGCCGAGGACGCCGCCTACAACGCGTCGAAGGCCGGCGTCACCCTGCTCACCCGCACGATCGCGCTCGAGTATGCGGACAAGGGCGTCCGCGCCAACTGCCTCGCCCCCGGGGTGATCGACGGCGGGCTGACCGACACGGTCACCGATCCGGCCGACCGCGAGATGCTGGTCGGGATGCACCCGATGGGCAGGATGGGGACGGTGGCGGAGGTCGCCGAGGCCGCCGTGTGGCTGGCCTCGGACGCGTCCGCGTTCACGACCGGCTCGACCGTCTCCGTGGACGGCGGGTTCCTGGCGTGATCGTCCTCGCCGACTCCGACCTGCTCCTCCGCGTCGACCCCGGCCACGGCGGGGAGATCGTCGACCTGGTCGACCTGGCGACGGGCCGCCAACTGCTGGGACGCCCGCCGTTCGGGTCGTTGCCGCCCGCCGGGGGCGCCCTCGACGAGGAGCGGTGGACCGCAAGCTACCGCGGCGGCTGGCAGACGGTGCTGCCCAACGCGGGCAACCCGTGCGAGTTCCACGGAGAGCGGCACGGGTTCCACGGCCGGGCGTCCAACGACCCGTGGAGCGTGGACGACGCGGGGCCGAGCACGGCCACGCTGACCTGGACCGGGCACGGCCTCGAGGTCTCCAAACACATCGCTCTCGAGGACGGCGCCGCGGCCGTCCGCTACCGGATTCGGGCTGCCCGCGACTCGGCGCTCGTCGCGCTGGAGCACCTGACCGTGGGGCACGAGCTGCTCGAGCCGGACGTCGCGATCGACCTCCCGGGCGGGCGCGCCTACGAGCTCAGCGAGACCGACGGCCCGCCGTCGCCGCCCGCCGATGCCGGCCGCTGGCCCGACGTGCGCCTCCTGAACGGCTCGCTCGAGCGTGCCGGCGCCTGGGCGATCGCCGAGCCCCGCAGCCGCTTCTTCGTCGTCGCGGACATCGAGGCCGGATGGGCGGCGGTTCGCAACCCGGCCCGCGGGCAGGGGCTCGCGTTCGCGTGGGACGCGGACTGGTTCCGGCACTGCTGGGTGTGGCACGAGAACCGGATCTCCGGCGGTCCCTGGCGCAACGCGACCGAGGTGCTCGCGATCGAGCCGGCGACCGTGCCGCACTCGCTCGGCGTCGCGACCGCGGACGCGGGCGGCCTCGCGCGCCGGCTGGCGGCGGGGGACGAGGCCCGGCCGTGGATCGTCGCTCGCCCGTTCGCCGCGCAGGGGCCGGTGGCCGGCGTCGACGCAACTGGAGTGGTGACGGCGTGATCGCGCCGACGACGCTCGACTGCACAGTGCTCGGCGACCTGTTCGGCACCGACGAGGTGCGGCGGGCCTTCGACTCGGTGGCGCTCGTCCAGAGCTGGCTCGATGCCGAGCGGGTGCTGGCGCAGGCGGAGGGCGAGTCCGGGGTGATCCCGACGGCGGCGGCCGAGCGGATCGCCGCCGAAGCGGACGCCGCCAACTTCGACCTCGACGCGCTTCGCGCTGGCGTCGCCGACTCGCAGCATCCGCTCGTCCCCCTCATCCGCGCGCTCGTCGAGCGGTGCGGCGACGCCGGCGCATACGTGCACTGGGGCGCGACCACGCAGGACATCGTCGACACCGGGACGGCGCTCCGCAGCCGGCGGGCGCTCGAGCCGATCCGGCGCGACCTGGACGCGGCCGTCGCGGCTGCGGCCCGGCTCGCCCGTGACCACGCCGGCGACGTCATGGCGGGGCGCACGCACGGCCAGCACGCCGTTCCGATCACCTTCGGGCTGAAGGCGGCCTCGTGGGCGGACGAGCTCGTGCGCGCCCGCGAGCGGCTGGCGGTGGCCGAGCGGGGCATGTGCGCCCAGCTCGGCGGCGCCGCGGGGACGCTGGCGACCCTGGGCGACCGCGCCGGCGACGTCCGCCGCCGCTACGCCGCGATCCTGGGCCTGCCGGAGGCCCCCGTGCCGTGGCACGTCGCACGCGACCGCGTCCGCGACGTGGCTCACGCGCTCGACCAGCTCGGCGCGGTGGGCGAGCGGATTGCGGGCGAGGTGGTGCGGCTGCAGGCAGTCGAGGTGGGCGAGGCACGCGAGCCGGCCACGCCCGGCCACGTGGGGTCGTCGACCATGCCCCAGAAGCGCAACCCGATGACGAGCGAGTACCTGATCGCGAGCGCGCGGCTTCTGCACGGGAGCGTCGCGGTGATCGCGACCTCGGGCGGCCACGCCGGCGAGCGCGACATGGGCCTGTGGGCGGCGGAGTGGGTCGCGCTGCCGCAGGCGTTCATCCTCGCCGGCGGCATCGCCGCCAAGCTCGCGTGGGTGCTCGCAGGGCTCGAGGTGGACGCCGAGCGGATGCGTGCCAACGTGAACCTCACCGACGGCGCGATCATGGCGGAGGCCGTGATGATGCGCCTGGCTGCGGCGATCGGGCACGAGCCCGCCCACCAGGCGGTCGCGGCGGCCGCGGCGCGGGCGCTGGTCGAGGGCGAACCGTTCGCGGTCAGCCTGGCAGCCGACCCGGTCGTGAGCCGGCACCTGGACGAGGAGGAGCTGGCGGACCTGCTCGACCCGCAGGCGTACCTCGGCCTCGCCCCGCAGATCGCGGCGGACGCCCCCGGCGGAGGCGCCTCGGAGGGGTCTTGAACCCGCCCGCCGCCCTCGGTATAGTCGCGCAATCGTTTGACCAAGGGAGACCGCCCATGATCGCACGATCCAGGTTCATCCGGCCGTTCGTCGCCGTGCTGCTCGCGCTGGTCGTCGCCGTCGCGGCGACGGGCTGCGGTGGGGGAGGAGGGGACAGCGGCGGTGGCGGGTCCTCATCGAGAGGGACACCGAAGGCCGGGACGCTCAACATCTGGCTCGCCGGGCTCTTCGCGACCGCGACGCCGGGCACCCCCTACCGGAACTGGATTGACGCCCAGACCAAGCGGTTCGAGGCGGCCTACCCCGGCTCCAAGGTCAACATCACCCTGTTGCCCGCGAACAACGACCAGTTCTCGGCCAAGCTGCAGGCGGCGTTCACCGCCCACCAGGTCCCCGACCTGATGCTCATCTACTCGGGCGGCTACACCACCCCGTACATCCCCTCGCTGCTCCAGCTCAACTCGTACATCGACAAGTCGTCCGGGATGTACGATTCGATCTCGAACTGGGATCTCTCCTGCGCCGACCTGAACTGCAAGGACGGCAAGGGCCAGATCTACGGCGTGCCGATCGACTTCGGCTCGTACGCCCTCTTCTACAACAAGTCGCTCCTGAAGAAGGCGGGCGTCCAGCCGCCAAAGACCTTCGACGATCTGCTCTCCGCCTGCACCGCGCTCAAGGCGCACGACATCCTCCCGGTCGCATACGGCGACCGCGACGGCTACTCGACGGACAACTGGGTCACCTACATGTACGCGTCGTACTTCGACACGGGCGACGTCGGCCGCCTGAACGACGGCAGCATGAAGTACACCGACCCGAAGGTCGTCGACCCGCTGCAGACGCTGACCCAGCTGCACACGCAAGGGTGCGTGAACCCGGACGTGAGCACGCGGGAGAACGCGAGCGCGAACGACTACTTCACGTCGGGCAAGGCCGCGATGGTGCAGATGTACCCCTTCGTCATCACCCAGTTCGAGAAGGCGCTCGGGAAGAACCTCGGCGTCACCGAGATCCCGACCGCCGGCGACGGCCCGCTGGCCGGACGTGCCGCGGGCAACTCCTTCCACAACTGGGTCATCCCCAAGGACGCCAAGAACCCCGACCTCGCCTTCGCGTACATCAAGCTCGCGACCGACGAGACCGCCGGGGCCGACCTCGCGACGATGGTGGGCACGCCGCCGGCGAACATCGCCGCCCAGGCGACCATCAAGGATCCGTTCGTGAAGTTCTTCGCCAAGCTAGGCCAGAATCCCGGCATCCCGCTGGTCGACAGCGTGATCCCCGTCAACCTGGCGCTGTATTACTACAAGCAGCTGCAGGCGGCGTTCTCGGGGTCCGAGACGCCGGCGAAGGCCATGGCGAACGTTGACAGCGAGCGCGCACAGCTCAACCCCTGAGGGGTCCACGGGGCGCGGCCCGGCGGTCCGCCGGCGCCGCGCCCCGCTGGCACGCCTGGGCCGGTCGGAACGCCTCTGGGGCGTCCTGTTCGTGGCCCCCGCGGTGCTGCTCGTCGTCTACTTCATCGCCTACCCGCTCGGGACGGTCGTCTACTACGGCCTCACGCGGTGGAACGGCCTCAGCCCCGCCGAGTGGGTCGGGTTCCACAACTACCGGGTGCTGATGCACGACCACGTGTTCCGGCTCGCGCTGCGTAACAACTTCCTCTTCGCGCTCTCGGTGCCGATCCAGCTCACCGTCCCGCTCGTGCTCGCCTACCTGATCCACATCCGGATCCCGGGGTGGGCGTTCTTCCGGGCCACGTTCTTCGTCCCCGCGACGATCGCGACGGTGGTCGTCGGCATCGTCGCCTACAGCACGTTCCAGGTCGGCGGCGCGCTCAACGCGCTCCTCGGCGCCGTCGGCCTCGGGACTCTGAAGCACGACTGGCTGGCGGCCGCGCACACGTCGATCCCGCTGATCCTGCTCGTCGTCGTCTGGGCGAACTTCGGTTACAACGTGCTGATCTACCTGGCCGGGATGGCGGCCCTCGACCCGGCCCTCGAGGAGGCCGCCCGCATCGACGGCGCGGGCCCGTGGCGGATCCTGCTCTACGTCGTCGCGCCGAACCTGCGCCGGGTCATGGAGCTCGTGCTCGTCACCTCGACCGTGACCGCGTTCGCCTACATGTTCACGTACATCTACGTGATCACGAACGGCGGCCCCGGGTTCGACACGAACGTGGCCGAGTTCCAGATCTACTACCAGTGGTTCACGAACGGCAACGCCGGCTATGCCTGCGCCATGGCGACGCTCCTGCTCCTGATCACGGCCGCGATCGGCGCCTTCCAGATCCGCATCCTGGCGAGGCGGGGCGGATGACGGCGGCGGGCTCGACCGGCCGCGCGCTGCGCCTGCGGGCGGCGCAGCGATGGCCCCTGGTCGCGGGGATGCTCATCCTGAGCGCATCCGCGTTCTTCCCGCTCTACGTCATGCTCTCGAACGGGTTCCGCACCAACCAGGACTGGGCGGACACCCAGATCGGGCTGCCGACGACGCTCGGCCTGGGGGCGTTCCGGCGGGCCTGGGAGGGCGCGAGCATCGGGGACTCGTTCGTGAACTCCGTCGAGATCTCGGTGGGGACGGTGATCCTCTCGATCGTCGTCGCGACGATGGCCGCATACGCCTGCGCCAAGATCCGCTGGCGGCTGCGGCGGGGGGCGTTCCTGTTCCTGCTCGTCTGGATCGTCGTCCCGCCGCTCGTGCTGCTCGTGCCGGTCTACATCGAGCTGTCGAGCCTGCCGCTGCTGCACACGAACCTCCTGAACTCGAAGTTCGGGATCGTGCTTGTCTACACGGCCGTCAACCTCCCGTTCAACATGTACCTGATGACCGCCTACTTCAGCTCGCTGCCGGACGAGCTGCTCGAGGCGGCGCGGATCGACGGCGCCAACGTCCCCCAGACGTTCGCGTTCGTGATGGTGCCCCTGGCCCGCCCGGCGCTGGCGACGCTCGCGATCTTCAACTTCCTGTGGGCGTGGAACGAGTTCATGTTCGCCCTCTTCATCCTCACGTCGACGAGCACGAAGCCGCTGACGGTCGCTGTCCAGCAGCTGCAGGGGCGCTTCGACCAGGACCCGACCGGCCTCATGGCCGGCCTGTGCATCGCCACGCTCCCGGTGATCGGCGTCTACCTCGTGTTCCAGCGCCACCTGGTGCGGGCGATCACCGCCGGCGTCGGCAAGTAGGTCAGCTCGAGCGCAGCCGCTCGACGAGCTCGTCGTTGAGCGCGATGCCGAGGCCGGGCCCGTCGGGGACGGGGACGCGGCCCTCGTCGTCGAGCGCGAACGCCGCCGTCAGGAGCCCGTTCACGAGCGGCGAGGACGCGACCGAGAACTCCGAGAACGTCGCCCCCGCCATCGCGGCCGTGTAGTGCAGCGACGCCGCGACCAGGATCCCGGTCGAGAAGCAGTGCGGGACCACCTCGGCCCCCTTCCCGGCGGCCATCTCGGCGATCTGACGCGCGACCGTGAATCCGCCGCAGCGCGCCAGGTCGGGCTGGAGGACGTCGACGTGGCCGAGCTCGACCAGAGCCCGGTACGCGCCGACGCCCGAATCGGCCTCGCCGGCGGCGATCCGCACCGCGGCGGCGTCCGACAGGCGCCTGTACCCGTCGTAGTCGTCCGCGAGCAGCGGCTCCTCGAGCCAGTGGATGTCGTAGGGCTCGAGCTCGCGCAGGAGCTGCACCGCGCGCTTGACCGTGTAGCCCATCCCGCCGTCGATCATGAGCGTCCGGTCGGGGCCGAGCTCGTCGCGGGCGGCGGCGATCAGCTCGACGTCCCGCTCGATGCTCCCCCCGAGCGGGCCCCACCCCAGCTTGAGGGCGCGGTAGCCGTCGGTGACGGCCCGGGCGGCGATCTCGCGCACCCGTTCGGGCGAGTCGGGCATCACCTCGCTCGCGTACACCGGCATCGCGTCGCGGCGGCGGCCGCCGAGCAGCTCGGCGACGGGGAGGCCGGCGTCCTGGCCGGCGATGTCCCAGAGCGCGATGTCGATGGCGCTCATCGTGTGCAGCGCGGCGCCCGCCCGGCCGTAGTGGTACGAGCCCCAGAACATCCGCTCCCACAGGTCGCCGACCCGGCGCGGGTCCTGTCCGATCAGGAGCTCGCCGAGGCCGCGAGCGACTGCATGCGAGGACGGCATCTCGACGATCGTGCGGGCGACGTAGGGGGAGGTGTCCGCCTCGCCGACGCCGACGAGCCCCTCGTCGGTGTGCACCCGGACGACGAAGGCGTCCTGCGTGCCGTCGGCGCGGCTGGTGTCGATCTGGTCGAGGCGGAGGACGATCGGCTCGATCGCGGTGATCTTCATGCGGCTTGTCCAGGCGGAGGGGACGGGGCGGTGCGATGATATCGGGCAGGATGAAGGCGCTGACGTGGTACGGCGGACCCCGGCTTGAGTACGGCGACCGGCCCGCCCCGGAGGCGGGCTCGGGTTCCGTGGCGCTCGACGTCGCGCTCGCGGGCGTGTGCGGATCGGACCTGCATCCCTACCGCGGGCACCACGGGCCACGCACGCCGCCGCTCGTTCTCGGCCACGAGGCGGTCGGCACGGTCGCGGGCGAGGATGGGCGCTACGTCGTCTTCCCCATCGTCTCGTGCGGCGCCTGCCCGGCGTGCCTGCGCGGCGAGGAGAACCTCTGTGAGACCCGCGGCCTGCTCGGGCTCGACCGGCAGGGCGTCTTCGCCGACACCGTGGCGGTGGCGCGGGCTGCGCTGACACCGATCCCGGCCGGTGTCCCCGACGAGGTGGCCGTGCTGACGGAGCCGTTCGCCTGCGCCGCGTCCGCGCTCCGCTACGCCGGGGCGGCGCCCGGCCGGCGGGTGCTCGTGCTCGGCGGCGGGCCGATCGGCCTGCTGACCGTGCACGCGTGCGCCGTGCGCGGCATCGAGGCGATCGCGGTCGAGCCGGTCGCGGGCCGGCGCGAGCTCGCACAGCGGCTGGGCGCGGCCGCGGTGGCCGCGTCAGTCGACGATCTGGGGCCCGAGCAGGTGGACATCGCGATCGACGCCGTCGGGATCGAGGCGACGTGGCAGGCGGCGGTCGCGCGCGTCCGCTCGGGCGGGTCCGTGACCGTCGTCGGTCTCGGACAGGCCGAGGGCATCGTCGCCGTCGGCGACATGGTGCGCCGCGGCATCACCATGCGCGGCCATTACGCGTACACGCGGGCGGACTTCGACGCCGCCCTGGCGACGCTGGCCGCGGACCCGCCCGGCCTGGAATGGCTGACGGTGCTGCCGCTCAGCGAGGGCGCCGAGGCCTTCCGGCGCCTCGTCGAGGAGCCGGAAGGCACCGTGAAGGCGCTGCTCGTCCCGGCCTAGCTCGCGAGCGTGTTGATGACCGCCGTGGCGGCCCCGGTGACGCCGGTGGACGCCGTGTTCTTCATGAGCGCGCCGCTCGTGTCGGCCGCGTCGAGGATCGACAGGTGGAGGCTGAAGTCGTCCATGATGTCGATCTGGAGGAAGCCGCAGCCGCCGACGGTGATGTTCGCGAACTGCAGCCAGGACTTCCGCGACGTGTTGGACTTCGGCGCGTCGTGCGTCGTCGGCGCCGTCGAGCAGAGGCCGATCACGCCGCTCGTGAGTCCCGGGTAGGTGCCCTTCGCCCCCTGTGGGTGCATGAGCTGCATGCAGTGGTCGTGGCCCTGCAGGATCAGCGAGCAGTGCGGGCTCGAGCCGTCGTTCTTGCCCATGATCTCGTCGATCAGGTTCTGCATGGTCGGGTTGTCGTGGCCGCCGCCGTAGTAGCTCCAGCGGGCGTGATGCGTGATGACGACGTTGCGCGTCCCCGGCCGCCAGGCCGATCGCAGCCAGGCCACGCGGGCGTTGCCTGCCACGGCTCCGCCCGTATGGGGAACCGGCCAGCCGGGCTTGTCGACGACGTTCTCGCACGCGCCCGAGTTCAGGAAGATGAACCGGATGCCGGCAACGTCGACGTACTGGTCGGTCATCGGGATGCCCCCGGCCTTGTCGATCCAGCCGCCGTCCGTGCGCGACCCGGTGCCGCGGGCCGCGTTGTAGGAGAGCCACGCCGAGACGTCGGGGATGTTCGATCTCCCGCCCGGGCCGTTCGTGTGGTTCCCGGGCGTCATGACGCACCGGGACGGGATGATGTTCGGCTGGGTGAGGTACTTGTCGTAGTGCTTCATCGTCGAGGCGTTGCAGACCGAGTACTCGTCGCCGCCGATGAAGAGCGACGTCTTCGCCGGGTTGGAGAAGCGCCCGAACGCCGCGTTGATCGCGGCCGCCGCCTTCGGCGCCTTGGAGCTGCCGCCCCCGCCGGAGTCCGCGGCGAACGCCACACGTGCCACCGCCGTCGCCATCTAGACCACCTCCATCAGCCTGCGCACGAACGTCGCCTGCGTATCGAAGATCTCCATCGTCCCGTGGTCGCGGACGCTGCGCAGCCCGTGCAGCATGAGCACCGCGCCCGGGTAGAAGCCCAGGACCCCCTGGAGGTTCTCGCCGTCCGCGTGTGCGAGCTCACGCTCGATCACATCGGCGATGTCGGCGAACATCGCCGCGTCGGCGTGACCGTCGGCCAGGTACCGGCGCAGGTCGGCCACCGCCTCGTCCCATGTCGAGGCGTGATCCATGTAGCTCCACAGCGTCGCCGCCATCGATTCGCTCGCGGCCGCTGCCTCGTGTGCGCCCGTCGCGGCCGCGCTCGCGCCCGGGGCGTCCCCGAGTGCCCGGCCCGCCGCCGTCCCGATCACGGGCAGCGACAACAGCACGCCCAGAAATCCGCGTCGTCTCACCCCACCTGCCTCCTTGCGTCGTCCGTGCCCCCCAGGCGAATGTACGCGTGCCCGGGGGCCGTGCCAGAGGCGGAGCGTGAAGTCGGCGCTAGATCAAGCCTTCGCGCACGGCCAGGGCGACGGCCTGCGAGCGGCTCTTGGCGTGCAGCTTCGTCGTCACGTCGTGCATCACGGCCTTGATCGTCCGCTCGCTGTAGGAGAGCCGCTGGGCCACCTCGCGCGTGGGCAGGCCGTCGGCGACCAGCCGCAGGACGTTCCGCTCGCGCATGGTGAGCGAGGTGAGCGAGAGCCCGCGCGGCTCGAGCACGTCGCGGGAGACCTCCGCCAGCGTGCGCAGGAGGGTGCCGAGCAGGTCCGGCGGCAGCACGCCCGCTCCCGAGTGCACCGCCCGCACGCCGGCCGCGAGCGTCTCCGGCGTGAGCGTGTCCTTGGTCAGGTAGCCGCAGGCGCCGGCCTGCACCGAGTCGAGCAGGCTCGGCTCGTCGAGCGACTCGGCGCAGATCAGCACGCGCGGGCGGCCGCGCGGGCGCAGCTTGCGGACGAGGTCGCAGCTGCCCTCGGCGTCGCCGTCGAGGACGAGCACGTCCGCCAGCTCGAGGTTCTCGTCCACCTCGGCGGCGCGGGGGCCGTCGGCCTCCCACACCTCCTCGATCTCGTCGAGCGCCGCCAGGCAGGCGGACAGGCCCCGGCGATAGATCGGATGTGGATCGACGATGTAGACCCTCACCTGCACCCCACTGCGCGTTTGCGAAGAGAGCCCCGCTCGCGAGATAGTACGGAAGTCCACACGCGCCTGCTGTGAAGTTTTCCGGAAGGACACCTGCGCGATGCCGCCCATCGTGACCACCAACGACACGATCATCTGCACCCACGGCGGCACCGTGGTCCTGACGCCGAAGCAGGGCACCGTCACGGCGAGCGGCGGAGCCGTCCTGCGCGAGACCGACCTGATGGGCGCGCCGATCGTCGGCTGCACGCAGCCGCCGAGCATCTCCAGCAAGCCGTGCACGACCGTGGTCTCGACGCTCCCGGGCGGATCCGCCCCCACCGTCCTCGTCGGCGGTCTCCCCGCGCACGTCTCGGCGCTCTCGGGGATCACCGACGGCGTGCCGCCCGGCACGATCTCGGTGGTGGCATCCGGGGCGCCGACCGTCCAGGCCTCGTGACGAGCGGGGGCAATGGCGGACGTCTCTGATCCCGCGCGCCAGGTCGGCCGCTACCGGATCGTGCGCGAGATCGGCCGGGGCGGCATGGCGGCCGTGTACCTGGCCCGCCAGGTCGACCTCGACCGCGACGTCGCCCTGAAGGAGCTGAGCTCCTTCCACGCCGCCGACCCCGCGTTCGCGGAGCGCTTCGTGCGCGAGTCGCGAGTGGCCGGGTCGATGAGCCACCCGAACGTCGTCACCGTCTACGAGTACCTGAACGAGAGCGGGACGCCGTACATCGCGATGGAGTACGTCGAGCGCGGATCGCTGCGGCCGTTCGTCGGCCGCACGACGATGGCGCAGACGATCGGGGTGCTCGAGGGCGCCCTGGCCGGACTCGCGCAGGCGGAGCGGCGCGAGATCGTCCACCGCGACATCAAGCCCGAGAACCTCATGGTCACCGCCGACGGCGAGGTCAAGATTGCCGACTTCGGCATCGCCAAGGCCCTGACCGACGCCGGCGGGCCCAACCTGACCATGACCGGCACGACGGTCGGCACGCCCGCCTACATGGCGCCCGAGCAGGCGACGGCCGGCGAGGTGGGGCCGTGGACCGATCTCTACTCCCTCGGCATCACCGCCTACGAGATGACGGTCTCGCGGGTGCCGTTCCACGACTCGACGACACCCGTCGCCGTGCTCATGCGGCAGGTGAGCGAGGAGATCCCCTCGGCGATCAGCGTCGACCCGCGCGTCGACCGCCGCTTCTCGGACTGGATCGACCGCCTGCTGGTGAAGGACCCGGAGCAGCGCACCCGCACCGCCCGCGACGCCTGGTACGAGCTCGAGGAGATCGCGGTCGCCATCCTCGGCCCGCTGTGGCGGCGCGAGGCGCGTCTGCTCGTCTCGGGCACCGACCGCGCCGCG
Source organism: Thermoleophilia bacterium (assembly GCA_025928435.1). The sequence continues at coordinate 10,935 of JAICJM010000003.1, read as the reverse complement.
GGGCCGCTGACGCCGGCGCCGTTCGAGCGCTCGACGCCGCCGCCGCAGGGCGCGGGCGGCGGGTACGAGACCTACCTCGGCGACTCCCCCGCCGCCGCTCCGCCTCCGCCCGGGCCGCCGGCTCCGCCGCAGCCCGTCGGGCCGGCGGGGACGATCCCCGGCCAGCCGGTGCCCCCGGCGCCGGCCCCGATCGCGGCCGACCCGGCCCGGACGGTGGCCCCCGCGAGCGCGCCTCCGGCCGCCGCCGGAGCGCCACCGGCGGCCGCCGGGAACGAGACGTTCGCCTGGCCCAGCCAGGGCGGCGGGCGCAACCGGCTCGTGATCGTCGCGGCCATCGTCGTGATCGCTGCCATCGCGGCGGGCGTCTTCCTGGTGACGCGGTCGGGCGGGAACTCGAAGTCCGGCTCGCCCCCGGCGACCAAGAAGGGCGGCAACAAGCCGACGACGAAGCCGGCCGCGCTGCCGACGATCGTCGCCGACCCGACCCGGTTCCAGGCGGGCACGCTCCAGAGCGTCGCCGGGTTGGGCAACCAGGCCTGGGCGCTCGACCACAAGAAGCCGCGCAAGCTCGTGCAGCTCGGCGCGGGGCTCACGGGCGCCTCGATCCCCGCGGGCAAGGGGGCGGTCAGCCTGGCCAGCGGCGAGAACGCGCTCTGGGTGACCGCAAAGCTCCCGAGCGGCAACGGCGAGGTGCGCAAGTTCGTGCCCGGCTCGACCACTCCGGCGGGCGCGCCGATCGCCTACCCCGGCAGCCCCGCGGCGCCCCGCGTCGTCGTCAGCAACGGGACGATCTGGCAGCCCACGAACCACGGCGTGGTGAAGCTCTCGGAGACCGGCGGGACGCCGGTGCAGGTGAAGGGCATCGACTTCCAGCCCGACTCGCTCGAGCTCGAGAGCGGCTTCGTCTGGGCCACGGACGGCAAGGGCAAGCTGGCCCGCATCGACACGACGAGCGCCCAGCCCCAGGCGACGGTGGTGCCGCTGCCGGGCGCCGGCTGGATCACGGGGGACACCAGGACGGTGTACGTCGTGAGCGCGAGCGGCGTGGTGAAGGTCGACCCCAAGAACCCGGCGACGCAGACCCCGGTGGCGGGCATTTCGGCCGCGCCGATCCGGATCGGGCTCGCGGGGGACATCCTGTGGACGATCTCCTACGCCGACCCGGCCGGCGGCTCGCGCGTCGCGACGCTCACCGGCTACGACGTCGACCACCCGGGCAAGGCGACGACGCCGTTCACCTTCAAGGCGCCCGCGTCCGGCGGCTACGTCACGAAGCTCGTCGACATCGACAACACGTTCTGGCTGGTCACGCTGGGCGGCTCGGACGGCAAGACCGCCGGCCTCGAGCCGTACACGATCAAGAGCTAGCGTCTTCGCCGGAGTGGGGATTTCCTGGCACTACCTCAGCAGCTGGCGGGCGGCGTCGAGCTGGAGCTGGTAGCGGTAACGGTACTGGGCCGCCGGCCGCTCGATGTCCGCGATCCAGTCGCCCCACTTGTGCGGGTCGGTGCCGAAGCCGGAGTAGCCCTCCCGGAGCCGCGTCGCCTTGAGGGCGGTGGCCTCGTCGATGAACCAGCGCAGCTGCTTGCGCGGGTCGTTCGGGAAGCCGGCGTACTTGCCGTGGTCCCAGATCGACGTGCGCATCTGGAAGAACCCGAGCGAGTCTCGGTCGCCGTAGTGGTCGTTCTTCAGGCCCGACTCGACGAGCGCCGCCATCACGGGCAGCTCGCGTGGCAGGCCCGCCCGCTGGGCCGCGTCGCCCATCCAGGCGGCGATCGCGCTGCGCGGCGCGTGGTCGCCGGGGTAGGCGCCGATGATGCCGTCGAGCGCACCCGCGCCGGCCCCGTGGGCGGCGTCGGCCGCAGAGCCGGCGGACGGCATGCTGCCGAGCGTGCTGTGCACGCCGGCCGCGTTCGAGCCGGACGGCGCCGCGCCGGGACTCGCGACGGCGCTCATGCCCATCGTCCCGCCGACGCCGGCGTGCCCCGCGGCCGCCTCGGCGCCGGGCGCGGCCACCGCCGGCATGCCCATCCCGGCGGGCGCGTCGGGGATCACCCGGCGGGCGCCCATGAAGTACGGCTTGAAGACGTCGACCGACTCGTACTCGACGTGGCCGCCGGTGTGCGGCGCGGCGATCACCTGGCCGTGGCCGGCGTACATGACGACGTGGGTGGCGCCGGCGCCCGGCCCCTCGAAATTCGAGAAGATCAGGTCGCCCGGCTGGAAGTGGCCCCACTGGACGGCGTGCCCCTCCTTCACCTGGTCCCACGTCGTCCGGTCGAGATTGATGCCGATCTGCTTGTAGCAGTACTGGACGAGCCCCGAGCAGTCGAACCCACCCGGGCTCGCGCCGCCCCACACGTAGGGCGTGCCGATGTACTTCGAGGCGATGTGGACGACGTGCTGACCCTGGTCGAGCTGGGTGTGATCCATCGCGGCGGCGGCGTCGACCAGGCCGCCGCCGGCCGGTGCCGGCGCCGGGGGCGGCGCCGTCGAGGCCATGTCGGCCGAGGCGACGTGCTCGGCGGCGGGCGAGCCGCCCGAGCCGTGGTGCAGGCCGGCCTTGTCGAGCGCCTGCTGGGCGATGTCGCCCAGGTCGCCGCGGAAGTCGGCGTGCTCGGCGAACTGGTATACGGCGGCGCCCTCGGCCGCGGCCGCCATCAGGAGGCCGGCCAGGCTCGACTTGGACTCGCGGATCTCGAGCGTCTGGGCCGCCGCCCCCGAGCTCGAGAACTCGGCCGCGACGTCATCGAGCCCCGCGACCAGACAGGCCGCCTCGGGGTCGCGGCGGAAGGTGCGGCGGAACTCCGGATCGGTCAGCAGGCGCTGGAGCACCTCGACCGCCTGGGCGTTGTCGCCGCTCCGGGCCGGGTCAGCCACGGCCGCCCGCTAACGGTTGCGCCGCATCAGGAGCGGCCGCCCCACCGACAGCAGGATGGGCAGGAAGAGCAACACGTAGAAGATGCCGAACATGCCCCATACGATCTCCCGCCGCCCCGTGAGCTGGGTGAGGACGCTGTAGTACCTGGTCGACATCAGTATGGCAAAGCATGCGCAACCCAACAACCATCCGAGGGCCGCGATGGCGTACATGCCGACGAGCGGCGGCAGGTCGTCGGGCACCGGCCGGCCGGCCAGCCGCAGCTGCAGCCGCCGGCGCGATCGGGCCCGCAGGCCGGGCTGGCGCAGCAGGTCGACGAGGATGTGGTACCCGTCGCGGTCGAGGAGTGGGTTCAGGTTGAAGAGCGCTCCCAGGTAGGCGCCGAGCGCGACCTGGTAGGCGATGTCGGCCCACGTCCCGGACGCGGCGGTGGCGACGATCGCGGCTGCCCCCGCCGTCACCAGGTCGGTGACGGGGCCGGCGGCGCTGACGGCGATCCGCCGGCGCCGCGGCTCGAACCATGCGTCGGACGTATCCACGAACGCGAACGGGAAGATCAGGAGCACCTTCACCCCCGCGCGGCGGACGCGGCGCCCGAACGAGGCCACCGTGAGCCCGTGCCCGATCTCGTGCACCGAGACGACCGCCAGCCGCCCGCCCAGGAATGCGATCGCCCCCAGGCCGAGGTGGTCAGCCACGACGAAGGGCGTGCCGTGCCGGGTGAGCAGGAGGCGCAGGAACGCGACCACCCCGCCGGCGGCGACGACCGTGATGAGCGCCAGCCCCGGCGCCGAGAACAGCAGCCACCCGCCGTAGCGGTAGGCGGCCTGGAAACCGCGGTCGGGATCCGAGAACGCCCACTCCTTGGGCTTGAAGAGCCGTTCGAGGAACCCGGGCTCGGGCCCGAACGGGTCGTCGCCGGTCGCCGTCCCCTCGAGCAGCCCGTGCTCGCCCAGGTCGGCCAGGAGCCGCGCGACCCGCGCCGGGCCGGCCGCACCGATCTCCTCCTCGCTCGCTGCGAGCAGGTCCTCGAGCGTCGGGTCGGTCGCGAGCACGCGCACGAGCGCGGCCTCGGCGTCGCCCATCCGCAGGTAGTGGGCGCCGGACTCGTCGCGCAGGATCCACCGCTGCGGCCCCTCGTCCTCCTCGAGCTGCTTGAGCGCGCAGCCCGGCAGCAGCCGCGGCCGCGACGACACGTACGGGGAGCGGTCGCTCACGGCGCCCGCGGGCGTGAGCCCGAGCCCGGCCGCGTCGAGCATCACGGTGCGGCCGGCGACGACCGCGTCGGGGTGGCGCTCGATCCGGATCACGGTGTCCCCGAGGCGCACGACCGAGCCCTCGACGAGCCGCGCCCGGCCCTGCAGCGGCCGGTCGTCGAGCAGCGTTCCGTGGCTCGACCCGGCGTCCTCGATCGAGGTGTCCGAGTCGGTGACGAGCACCCGCGCGTGCGTGCGCGAGACGGACGGATCGGCCACCGTGATGTCGTTCGACTCGGCCCGGCCCAGCGTGATGTCATGCGTCAGCGGGACGCGGGTCTCACCGATGACGAGGTCGAGCGGCGCGCGCACGCCCTTCGCCTGGGGCGCGCCGCAGCGGCCGCAGAAGAGCGCGCCCTGCGGCACCTGGCGTCGGCACGAGCGGCAGAGCACGTAGCTATCCCGAGGGCGGGAGCGGCAGCGGCTCGACACTGGGATCGCAGCCGTTGATCCCGAGCGGCGTCGACGTCCCTCCGGACTGGGCCACCAGCACGATGCCCGGCGGCTGGGTCGAGCAGTCCTGGCCGCCGACCTCGAGCGCGCCGTCGGTGCGCCACGAGAACGCGGGCGGCGTCGTCTGGTAGTCGAACACCTGGGTGCCCGGGCTCGTCGGAGGATCCGCCGCCAGGAAGATCGAGTTCCCCTGCGCGTACGCCAGGGAGAACGAGGTGCCGTTCAGCGGTGAATAGGCCAGGAAGGTTGGGTCGTTCGTCGGGTTGTTCGGGTGGGCGAGGTACGGCGACGAGTCGGCCTGCCAGGCGGTGGCGTCGGCCGAGAAGGGCGTCGGCGTGGTGAACCGGACCACGCCGGCCGTCGTGGGCGGGTTGCCGGGCGTCTCCGCCAGGACCGCGATCGCCATCCCGTTCGGCGCCCAGGCCGGGCGGTCGAGCAGCTGGGTCGTGGGGGTCGTGCACGACGGCGTGGCGTTGGCCTGGCTCGTGTCGAGGAAGCAGAGCGCGCTCTGGGTGCCGCCGTCCCAGCGGGTGAAGGCGATCACGCCGCTGCCCGCGACCGGCGCGAACACCGGCCGGTGGTAGTCGGCGCCCGTGGCGACGGGCCGTGGCTGGGACTTGCCGTCGGCGGCGACGACCTCGACGGTGCCGCTCCCGGACGTGCGGTCGACGTAGGTGAGCTCGGTCCCGTCGGCGTTCCAGCTCGGCTCGATCGCCGCCGTGCTCGACGTCAGACGCAGCGGCGAGCCGCTGGGACCGCTCGCCCCGAACGACGAGACGTACACGCCGCCGCCGCTGTCGTACGCCACCCGCGGCAGCGCGGAGACGTAGAGGTACACCGTCGAGCCCTTGGCCAGGGCGGCGCCCTGGCCCGGCTTCTGGGCGACGACGTTCCCCACCGGCACCGTCGTCGCGAGCACCGGGATGGAGATCGTCTTGAGGCCAGCCGCCTGCAGCTTGGAGGCCGCGTCGGCCGCGGGCAGGTTCTGCACCGACGGGGTCGCGTTCCCGCCGGAGCTCTGCAGGAAGAGGCTCACCGGCGAGCCCTGCGCGACCGACTGGTTGGCGGCCGGCACCTCGCACCCCTGGCCGAGCGTCATCGTCTTGGGGTCGGCGCCCGACGGCTGCACCGGCCCCACGGAGAGGTCTGCTCCCTTCAGCGCCTTCTGGGCGTCGCCGAGCGACTTGCCGCACACGTTCGGGACCGGCACCTGCTTCGCGCCCACGCCGACGACGACCGCCACCGCCTTGCCCGGAGAGAGCTTGAACCCGGGGCCGGGGTTCTGGCTCACGATCTTCCCGATCTGATCCTTGGCGGCGACGATCTTCGTGGCGGCGGGGTTGTTCGTCAGCAGCAGGCCGAGCTTCTCGAGCAGCCCCTGCACCGCCGACGCGCTCTTGCCGGTGAGGTTGGGGACGGCGATCGTGGGTGGGTTCTGGAGCAGCTTGTAGCCCGCGACGCCCAGCGCGAGCGCCGCGACGATCGCGATCGGCACCCACCACGCGAACCATGGCCGCTGGCGGAACACCGCCTGGCGGCTGATGAGGATCTCCTCCGTCCCGGGGCTGCGGGCGTGGATCGTGAACGGGTGGTCGAGCGGGCGGCCGACCCAGATGTGCTTGGGCGCCTTCACCATCAGCTGGGTGCCGGTGCGGTGGCCGGGCTGGGCGATCCCGCGGCGCGTCTTGATCGCGAACTTGCACTTGTCCTCGGGATCCGTGGCGGCGAATTCGAGCTCGATCGGCGCGTTCGCGAGGTTGCGCACGGCGAAGGCGAACTTGCCCCGCCGCCGTCCCGTCGCCCGCTCCGGGCGCAGGTCGGTCTCGACGTTCTGGTAGGGCTGCACGGTGAGCCGCGCCGACGCCGAGCCGGCATCCGTGCCGTTCGCGCGCGAGCCCGCGACGACCCGGATCGGCCAGTCGCGGGCCTCGGCCTGGGCCGACTTGGGCGGATGCAGATGCACCTGCGCGTCCTGCTCGTAGCGGCCGCTCGGAGCGCCGTACGGCACCAGGTATGCGGTCGGCGGCGTGATCGTCCACCACCCCTCGGGGAGACCCTCGACGCGGAGGTCGTAGTTGTCGACGATGCCGCTCTGGTTGCGCACCGACGCCACCAGGGTGGCGGTCGCGCCCGGCTCGCAGGCGACGCGCACGCCCTCGCGCGGGTCGGAGTCGTCGGTCAGCGACCGCAGCGTGATGGAGACGGCGTCGGCCGGCCCCCGTCCGCCGCCCGACTGCGGGATCGGGCGCATGCCCGGGGGCACCTGCGCCGGCCCGGGGCCAGGCCCCGAAGGGGGCCGCACGGCCGGCGTGGCGACCGTCGGGTCCCAGCGCAGGTACTCGCCGCAGTACTGGCAGAAGTCCGAGTCCTCCGGATTCTCCCGGTGGCAGGCGGGACAGACTCTCACATGTCCTCGGCGGGCGGCTCGGGCGGCGGCTCGGACTCGACCGTCGGCTTCGGCGGCGGAGGCTGCTTCGGCTTCGGCGGCGACTTCACGCGCAGACGATACCGCGCGTTCACGGGCTTCAGGCGGTCGACGGCCCGGGCCACGGCGGCCTGCCGCTCCACCGGAATCGGCGTGTCGCAGTAGACGATGAACTCCCGCGGCCCCGCCTCCGGCTCCGACCCGGGGTCGACCGAGAATGTGACGCCGCCGCCGTCCTCGACCCGCAGCGGCAGGCTGGGGAAGGCGGTGCGCAGGCCGAGCTCGAGCCCGGGGAGGGTGCCCCGCGACTGGGCGATGGCCGACGCGAACCGGACCTCGTCGCGACGGTCGGCGAGCGACCGGCGCTCGTCCTCCGCCAGGCCGAGCCATCCCGCCATGAGCGCCAGCATCGGCGCCGGCGCCGTGTCGGCCGAGAGCTGGGCCGGAAGGCAGTCGAGGGTGGCGACGACCGGGTCGAGCACCCGCTCGAGGCTCCCGATCAGCCGCGACGTGAACCCCTCGACGGCGGGGTCGGCGCCGGGCGGGTCGGTGTAGATGGCCGGCAGGTGTTCGCGCAGGTACCGGCGCGCCGAGGCAGCGGGGGGCGGGTCGGCGTCCGCCGGGTCGCGCGCCGGGCTCTGCATCACCACGGTCGCAAGGGCTCTCGTGGGGCGGTCGTCGGTCGCCACCTCAGGCCTCCCTGTGCGCGGCCTTGACGATGTGCGTCCCCGAAGCCACGAGCTCGTGCGGTGCGATCTCGAGGTGCGAGCCGAGCGGCTTGGGGTCCTGCTTGCCGGTGACGAGGTCGGTCTCGTAGACGCGCAGGATCTTCACGAACTCGACCCCGGGCACCTGGTGGACGACGCCGAAGAGCTCGCCCTGGTTCAGGGAGCGGCCGAACTCCCAGCCCGTCCCGGGCCCGTGCGGGTTCCCGCCGACGAGCGGGTTCAGGTAGGTGTAGAGCATCCGCTCGATCTCGATCTCGACCCGGCCCGGGTCGGCGCCGAGGGCGGCCTGGACGTCGCAGACGACGCTCACGCCGCGCAGCTGAACGGGCGCCAGGTGGACGCGGGTGCCGACCATCCGGCGCGGGTCGAGGTAGGCGGCGACCTGCGTGAGCAGCTCCTCGCCCGGGGTGAGCTCCTCGACGCTGAGCTTGCGGTGGGCGTCCTCGATCATGGGCAGCAGGCGCACGCGCAGGAGGGCGTCGTCCGTGTCGGGCGGGATGCAGTAGACCCGCGCCACCTGCCGCGACGCCTCGCGGGAGAGCGCCTCGTAGTCCTCGGCGGTGACCGCCCGGTAGCGGGTGCGCAGCTCGAGCGGCGCGCGCCGGCGGGCGTCGTCGAGCGTCTCGCCGTCGACGCCGCCCGTGGCGGCGAGCGGGTTCGTCACCGTGGCGACGCCGGGGATGGATGACTTCAGCACGGTGAGGGTGCCGGCCGCCAGGTTGCCGCGGCGGCCGCCGCCGCTGCGGTAGCCGGACATGCGCAGGAGCGACCCCTTGGCCGGCACGGCCCCGTACTGCTGCCAGCTGCCGTCGCCGGAGTAGACGGCGGTGCCGAGCTGCACCTCGCCCGAGGCGGCGTCGAGCACGAAGTGGCGGTCGCCGGCCGAGCTCTCGGCGAAGCTCTCCACGGCCTCCCACCGCTCCCAGTCCTGCGCCCGCGGCGGCAGCACCTCGAGCGTCTCGTCGCTCGCGAGCGCGAGGGCGGGCGCGTGCCGCAGGCGGAACGTCTGGCCCGGCGTGCCGTCGCTCTCGCCGAGCAGCTCGGCGCGGCGGCGGTTCGCGTGCATCGCGGGGATGCGCGCGCCGATCGCGCCCGCGGTGATCGAGTAGATCTCGGGCGGGAGCGTGTAGGACGCGGGCACGTCGGTGCGCGTGAACGGGTCGACCCGGCAGCGGATCCAGTGCAGCTTGCGATCGCCGACCATCGCCATCCCCGTATCGGCGGGCAGCTCCAGCTCGACCATGCCGCTGCCGTAGTTGAACCCGCCGGTGTGGTCGGCGAGCACGGTCGCCTCGCGCCAGCCGAGCGCTCCCTCGCCGGTGGAGTACTCCCACCGCAGCGGCGGGTCCTCCGGGTCGACGCCGGCGCCGCGTGCCTGCGAGCACTCGACCGCCACGCCGACGACGAGCCGCGAGAGCGAGGTCTCGAAGCCGAGGTAGAGGGCGTCGCCGGGGACGGGCGGCGCGGCGAACGGCGCCTGGTCGCCGCCGCGCGGGCGGGCGACGCCGGAGCCGACCGGGATCTCGCGGGCGGCGCCGTCGTGCTCGAGCATGTACGCCTTCGGGCGCAGCGCCGGGATGGTGAAGTCGGCCGAAGTCTGGAACACGATCGACTCGTCGCGGGGCGTGCGGAGCGTGCCGACCTCGGTGTCCCAGGCCGCCACGGGCACGGGCTCGGCGGCGGGCGCCGCGAGCCGGAAGCGCAGGTCGGTCGCGGCCGGCGCGGGCGGCGCGAGCGTGATCCCGAGCAGCTCGAGCAGGGCCACGTGCACCTTGTCCGGCACCCGGTTCAGCCGGTAGACCAGCATGTCGGTCATCCACGCGAAGAGCTCGATCAGCGTGATGCCGGGATCCGAGACGTTGTGCTCGGTCCACTCCGGGCAGGCGCGGGCGACGCGGGTGCGGGCCTCGTTGACGAGATCCTGGAAGCGGCGATCGTCGAGGTCGACCTGGGGCAGGCTCACGACTCCTCCTCGGACGGGACCAGGTAGAACGGGTAGACCAGGTTGCGGACGTCGTTCGTCGCGCGGATGCGGTACGTGATGTCGATCAGGAGCCGGCCCTCGTCGCGCTCCGAGAGGTCGAAGTCGACCTGGAGCACCTGCGCCCGCGGCTCCCAGCGGTCGAGCGCCACGCGCACGTCGTGGTCGATCCGGCCGAGCGTGTTGGCGTCGATGCCGGAGAACACGTGGTCGTGGATGGCGCAGCCGAACTGGGGCCGCATCGGCCGCTCGCCCGGCATCGTGCCGAGGATGACGCCGATCGCCTCGCGGATGTCGTCGTCGTGGCGCACGAGCGCCAGCGAGCCCTGGCGGTCGACCCGCAGGGGGAAGGCCACGCCGGATCCGATGAAGTCGCCGGGCGTGCTCATCCGAGTGAGATGGACGCGCCGCTGACCTGGACGGCGCCGTTTGCCTGGACGGTGATGCTGGCCCCCTTGATGGTGAGGTCGCCCGTCGCCTCGATGGTGAGCGACGAGTTGGCCTTGACGGTCACGTTCTGCCCCTCGTAGGAGGCGTCGTCGGACGACTTCTGCGTGAGCTTGCCGGCGGCCGAGATCTCGAGGTCGGCGTCGGTCTCGAGCGTGATCGCGCCGCCGGCGTGGACGGTCGCCCGGTTGTCGGACCGAAGCGCGAAGGAGCCGTCGGTCTGGACGAGGTCCGAGCCGGGCTGGTCGTTCCCGTTCCACAGCGCCCCCAGCACGTACGGCCGGCGGACGTCGCCGTGCTCGAACGCGACCAGCACCTCGTCGCCGGCGACGGGCATCATGAGCAGGCCGCGCTCGCTGCCGGCGGCGGGGGCCGCGATCCGCGCCCACCAGCCCTCGATGTCGTCGCCGAGCGCCGGATAGCGCACGCGCACGCGGCCCATGTTGTCGGGGTCCGAGTTCTGGGTGACGATCCCGACGACGACGGAGCCGCCCCAGCGCTCGACCGGGGCAGGGTTCAGCAGGTCGACGAGGCTTCGGGGCGAGCGGCCGGTGACGGCGAAGCGGGTCTCGTAGCCCTGTCCGACCCTGTAGACGTGGCTGGCGGCGCTGAGCGTGTAGGCGCCGCCGTAGAGCTGGCCGACGCCGTCGATCTGCACCTTCACCCCGGCCGTCAGGGCAGGGTTCCCGCGGCACGTGCCCTCGGCCTCGACGTAGGCGTTCGCGAGCCGCGACGCCATGCTGGTCGCGAGCGCATCGGCCTCG
>JAICJM010000150.1 GCA_025928435.1 Thermoleophilia bacterium | reverse complement strand
GGTCGATCCCGCCGCCGGAGCCGATCGCGCCGTAGGTGATCGTCACCCCGGCCTTGGTGGCGTAGTCAGGCTCCCACTGGGAGACCAGCGGGTAGACCAGCGTACTGCCGGCGCCCGTGAGCACCTTGCTGTCTGTGGGCTGACCGCCGCTCTGCTTCGTGACCGTCGTCGTCCCGCCGCCGCCCCCGCAGGCGGCTGCCAGCACAACCGTGCCCGCGGCGAACAGCGCCAGCGCGGACATTCGAAACCTCGTCATTCGTGACTCTCCATGGTTGGTTCGATAGCGATGAGTCGATCGTGCCTGCGGTCGCCCCGGCGCGGGGTTATTCCACGGTGAATGTGTGGTGAAGAGTCGGATAAGGGCACTGTCCGGCGACTTCGCGCGGTGGGCGGACGGCCGTTTCGTCACCTATGCTCGGGCCATGCCACGGGAAGAGTTCCAACACGAGCTGGACGAGATCGAGGCGCTGCTGCAGGACTCCGGCCGGCTGTGCGGCCGGTCGCTCGACGTCGTGCTGCAGGCCCTCGAGTCGGCCGACGGGGCGCGCGCCCAGCAGGTGATCGCCGCCGACGACGAGGTCGACAGCATCTACCTCAGGATCGAGTCGTCGATCGAGTCGCTCCTGGCCCGTCAGGCGCCGGTCGCCGTCGACCTGCGGCTCGTCCTCTCGATGATCCACGTGAACCTGCACCTGGAACGGATCGGCGACCAGTGCGTGAATATCGCCAAGCTGGCGCTCCTGATCCCGCCCGACCCGCCGCTGCCGCACGAGCTCCTGTCGGACTTCTCGACGATGGGGCGGCAGGCGCACGCGATGATCGCCGAGGCGATGCGCTCGTTCGGGGCCCGGGACGTCGCCGGCGCGGAGTCGCTGCTGGCGATGGACCAGGTCATCAACCAGACGAACTACGGCCTCTCGCGGCGGATCCTCTCGCTGGCGGACGACGCCCCCTCGCACGAGGCGGGCCTGCGGGCGATCCTGATCGCGCGCTGCCTGGAGCGCATCGGCGACAACGCCGTCGACATCGGCGAGCAGACCGCGTACCTGGTGACCGCCCAGTTCCGGGAGTTCACCGACGCCTCGCGGCCCGCGTCCGTCTAGGGCACTCGGCGTCGGCGAATCCTCCGCCGAGTCCCTCGGCCGTGGTGGACGAGCCTCGAGGGTTCCTAGAAAGGCGCCGGCGCGTCCGTGAGCGCGGCGATCAGTCGCGGCAGCGGCGGGATGTTGCTTGGGCCGTGATCGGTGGGGTAGTCGCGGCAGTCGAGCGACGTGCTGCCGTGAGATGGGGGCGCGATGTCCTGCCCATTGACTCGGATCGTGGGCGAGCCCGTAAACCCCTTCCGTCGAGCCTCGGCGAGATCTTCGACCTCGACCAGCATGACGCGTGGCCTGGCGCCGGTGATCTGGGCGGCAGTTGCCACGAGCCGAAGCGCCGCTTCTTCGCGAGGGCAGTTCTTCGCGACGAGGATCTCGATGAGAACAGCCACGTTCATGCCTACGACTGCCAACTCGGATCGGGTTGCTGTTGTCACCAACTCGTCATGCAAGGTACCCGCTAGGGGTATATTGAGCGGGATGCCTATGGCCGCGTTCGGATACCTCGACGACAAGGACGCGTTGATCGGGCGGTTGCACCGGATCGAGGGTCAGGTGCGGGGGATCGAGCGAATGGTGTCGGATGAGCGCTACTGCATCGACGTCCTGACCCAGATCAGCGCCGCCACGACCGCGCTTGACGCGATCGCGCTGAAGCTCCTGGAAGGGCACGTCGGCTCGTGCGTGGGGACCGCACTGGCATCAGGCGATCAGGCAGCGGCAGCCGAGAAGACCGAGGAGCTGATGGCCGCCGTCGAACGCTTTGCCCGCGCGCGGTAGGAACGCGCCGTGAGCGTCCTTTCCATTGCGTCCAGCATCGGGGATGCGCTTCGTGTCAGCTTCGGAATGTTCTGGGAGATCCTGTGGGCGCTGATCCTCGGCTTTGCCCTCTCAGGCGCCGTCCAGGCGGTAGTGTCGAAGGGCGAGATGCGCCGGTTGCTGCCGGACGCGTCGCCGCGGTCCCTCGCGATCGCGACAGGCCTGGGCGCCGCCTCGTCGTCGTGCTCGTATGCAGCGGTCGCGCTCGCCCGGTCGATGTTCCGAAAGGGCGCCGACTTCACCTCGGCCATGGCCTTCCAGTTCGCATCCACCAACCTCGTGATCGAGCTCGGGATCATCATGTGGCTGCTCTTGGGCTGGCAGTTCGCGGTGGCCGAGTTCGTCGGCGGCCCGATCATGATCATCCTGCTCGCCCTGCTCTTCCGGGCGTTCCTCACCCGCGCCCGGGTCGACGAGGCGCGGGCGCAGGCAGACCGCGGCCTGGTCGGCTCGATGGAAGGCCACGCGGAGATGGACATGTCCGTCGCCGCGCGGGGCACGGTATTGCAGCGACTCTTCTCAGCCAGGGGACTGACGGCCACGGCCAACTACTTCGTGATGGACTGGGCCGCAATCTGGAAGGACATCGCCGGTGGGCTCGTAATTGCCGGCGCGCTCGCCGCCTGGGTACCCGACCACGCCTGGCAGTCGGTCTTCCTCGCCCACCACGGCGCCGTCGCGAAGCTCTGGGGGCCGCTGATCGGACCGCTCGTCGCGGTGATCAGCTTCGTGTGCTCGATCGGCAACGTCCCCCTGGCTGCCGTCTTGTGGAACGGCGGCATCAGCTTCGGCGGCGTGATCGCCTTCATCTTCGCCGACCTGCTCATTCTGCCGATCCTCGACATCTATCGCCGCTACTACGGCAGCCGCATGACCCTCTTCCTCCTGACCACCTTCTACGCGGGCATGGTGGCCGCGGCGCTCGTCGTCGAGGCCATCTTCAGCGCCGGGCTCAGACCGTCCACCCGCGCGGCGCACATCACCGAAGCCTCGGTCGCGCTCAACTACACCACCATCCTCAACATCATCTTCCTCGCCCTGGCCGCGGTGCTGGTGACCCGGTTCGTCAACACGGGCGGGATGCCGATGCTGGGGATGATGGACACGCCGAGCGGCGGTGCGCACTCGCACACCTGACCACGGCAGCTCGTAGCAACGCTCGTTCGAACGACCAGCCTATCTGTCGATCGCGCTGCTCGTCGGCCTGGGAGCGAACGCCCGTGGTCGGGCAGTGGTGGGCCGACCCGCCCGCCGGCCTGATCATCGCCGCCATCGCCAGTCGCGAAGGCATCCAGGGCTGGAACGGCGCAAGCCGTGCGGACAGCTGCTGCTAACGGCGTACCACCGTGCCGACGCGCGACTAGCGCCTAACCGCGTTCCGCAGGAAGAAGCCGAGGTTCGCCGGCCGCTCGGCCAGCCGCCGCATCAGGTAGCTGAACCACGTCGGCCCGTACGGGGCGGCGATCCGCAGCGGGTGGCCGGCGTCGACGACCTCGCGCTGGAGCGGGAGGGCGATGCCGTAGAGCATCTGGAACTCGTACCGCTCCGGCGCGACGCCCGCCGCCGAGATCCGCACGCGGGCCGTGCGCAGGATCGCCGGGTCGTGCGTGGCGATCGCCGTGTGCTCGGCCTCCGCCAGGCAGCGCTCGAGCATGCGGGCGTAGGCGGCGTCGACGTCGCGCTTGTGGGGGTAGGCGACGGTTGCCGGCTCCAGGTAGGCGCCCTTCACCAGGCGCACGTTCAGCCCCAGCGGCAGCAGGGAGGCGAGGTCGTCCTCCGACCGGCGCAGGTAGGTCTGGAGCACGACGCCGACGTTGTCGACGCCCTCCCCGCGCAGGCGCCGGTAGAGGGCGAGCGTCTGCGGCACCAGGGCGCTCTCCTCCATGTCGAAGCGCAGGCGCATGCCGCGCGCGGCGGCCCGGTCGAGCAGTCGCCGGGCCGCCCCGTACAGCACCTCGTCGGAGACGTGGATGCCGAGATGCGTGAGCTTCAGCGCGACGTTGGCCTCCAGGCCCTCGGTGGCGAGGCGGTCGATCTGGCGCCCGTACTCCGCCTCGTGGCGGGCGACGTCGGCCTCGGTGCGGGCGTGATCGTCGAAGAGGCCGGTCACGCCGCGCATGCCGGCCCGGTTCAGGCGGCGCATCACCTCGACGACCTCGTCCAGGTTCTCGGCGGGGACGAAGCGGCGGGCGCCGAGGCGCATCCCGTACCGCGAGACGACGGTCCCCACCCGGTCGCTCTCGGCCGCCCGCAGAATGGCGGCGCGCGCGGCCCGTTCGGACGCGGAACGGACCTTCACGCGCGGCTCCGGGACGCGCGGGCGACGAGCGTCGCCCGGCGGTCCTCGAGGAAGCGCTCGATCGGGGTCGGCGGACGGCCGGCCAGCTGGGCGACGCCGTCGGCCGGCCGGTTGTCGGCGTCCGAGTAGGCGGAGGCGATCGCGGCGAGGTCGGCGGCCCGCCAGGCGGGGATGCCGGCCGCCTCCAGGTCGGCTCGGAATCGCTCGGGCAGGAGCGCCTCGTAGCGGACGTCCCGCCCGACGATCGCCGCCATCAGCGCCGCCACCTCGGCGTAGGCGACCGCCCGTGGGCCGGTCAGGGCGTAGGCGCGGCCGGCGTGGACGGCGGGCTCTCGCAGCACGGCGGCGGCGGCCGCCGCGACGTCGCGGGTGTCCACGAACGGGTAGGCGCCGGGCCCCATGGGCGCGGCCAGGCGCCCCTCGCCCGCGACCGGCCCCGCGAACCGCAGCAGGTTCTGCATGTAGAGATGCGGTCGCAGGAACGTCCATGCCATCCCCGACGCCCGCAGCCGCTGCTCGACCGCGTGGTGGTCGCGCATCAGCTCGACCGGCGAGTCCGCCGCTGCACCGAGGGCGGAGAGCTTGACCACGTGCCGGACACCCGCGGCGACGGCCGCGTCGACCGCCCGCGCCTGCCCGGCCGTGTACTCGGGGCTGTCGCGCCCGGCCAGGAAGACCGTCTCGGCGCCCGCCATCGCAGCGGCCATCGCATCGGCGTCCTCGAAGGTCGCGACCGCGATCTCGACGTCCGGCAGGTCGCCCGCCGCGGCGGGGTCGCGCACCATCGCGCGGGCCGGCGCGGCGCCGGCGAGCCGGCGGACGACCTCACGCCCCACCTGCCCGGTCGCGGCGGTGACCACGATCACGGGGCGGCGGCCGCCTCGAACCGGGCCCGGACGACCGGCGCGTCGACGAAGGGCGAGGGGCCCGGCCACGTGCGCTCGTCGTAGCGGATCTCGAGCAGGCCGGGGAGGGCGAGCTCGCGCGCCAGCCGCTCGGCCTCGGCCTCGTTCGTGGCGACCACGGCGGCCAGGCCGAGCGTCCGGGCGACGTCCGCGAAGACGGCCGGCACGCCGAGCGGCTGCCCGCCCGTGATCGTGTAGCGGCCGTCGACGAGGACGGCGGCGAGCAGGTTGGCGGGCCGGATCCCGGCGAGCGACCAGAACGACCCGGCGCCCATCACGCTCTCGCCGTCGCCGAGCACGGCGACGACCCGCCGGTCGGGCCGCTTCTCGGCCACGCCCAGCGCCACCGCGAGCGCGCTGCCCATCGACCCGCCCATGTAGAGGTGGGGCCCGTCGCCGCTCGCCGAGCGCAGCGCCGAGGTGGCGGTGCCGAGCGACGCGACGAAGAGCGCGTCGGGATGCGCCCGCAGGAGGGCGGAGACGGCGGCGGTCGGGTTCACGGGGCCATGTCCAGCTCGGGCTCGAGGACGATCGGCGCCAATTGGCGCGCGCCGCCGGCGACACCCAGCGCGCCCCGGGCCAGCATGCCGGCGTCCCCCGGCCGGCGGAGGCGGAACGCCTGGATCCCGAGCAGCTCCAGCATCGGGACGGCCGTCCGGCCGAGGGCCACCTGGGCCGGGTTGCGCTCGCCCAGCGCCCCCCGCATCGAGAGGACGAGCGGGAAGCCGAGGCCGTAGGGGACGACCAGCGAGCCGATCGCGTTCAGCGAGTTGCCGAGCCCCGAGCACTGCATGAGCACCAGCGGCGTCCCGCCCGCCGCCCGGAAGCCCGCGGCCCAGCCGACGCACTCCTCCTCGCGTGTCAGCGTGCGAAGGGGGATCGACAGGGCCGCGAGCGCCTCCGCGATCGGCGCGAGCCGCTTGTCGGGGACCCAGGCGGCCGCCTCGACACCGCCCTCGGCCAGGGCGCGGGCGAGCTCCGACTGCCAGGTGCCTGCGTCCGTCACGCCGGCGGGCTCTGGCGGATCTCGAGCACCACCCCGGCCCGGTCGGCCGTGTCGAAGTAGGTGAAGCCGCTGCCGTTCCGGCGCCGCCCGCGCATGAGCGGCGCGATGCCGAGCTCCGCCGCCCGCGCGTCGGCCGCGTCGGCGTCGGGCACCTCGAAGCCGACGTGGAACACGCCCTCGCCGTGCTCGTCCAGGAACTTCCGCTGCGGCGTGGGCTCGGGCCCCGGCTGGACGAGCTGGAGCTGGAAGTCGCCGATCCAGGCGTACCGGTAGTCGAGCGCGCGGAAGCCGTCGGGGTCCGGCACCTCGAGCTGGGTGAACTCCTGGAGCGGCGGATAGTCGTGCCACGGCCCGATCCCGACCGACTCGTAGTAGGCGATCGCCCCCTCGATGTCGTGGACGGCGACGCAGATGTGGTGCACGTGCAAGAACGGCGTGCTCATGCGTCCTCCGGGAAGGTCATCGAGGGGTAGCGCCAGTCGCGCGGCGGGATGAACATCTCCTTCGTCGTGCGCATCGACACCCAGCGGCTCAGGTTCCAGAGCGATGTCGCCTTGTCGTTCGTCCCCGAGGCGCGCGAGCCGCCGAAGGGCTGCAGGCCGACGACCGAGCCCGTCGGCTTGTCGTTCACATAGAAGTTCCCGGCCGTGTGGCGCAGCGCCGCCGCCGCCTCGACGACGGCGCGACGATCCTGCGCGAAGACCGCCCCCGTGAGCGCGTAGGGGCTCTGGCGGTCGACCTGGCGGAGCAGCTCGTCCCAGCGGTCGTCCGGGTAGACGAACGCGGTCATGATCGGGCCGAACAGCTCGTCGGAGAGCAGCCGGAAGCCGGGATCGTCGGTGCGGACGACCGTGGGGTCGACGAACCAGCCCGTGCCCGGGTCCAGGCCGCCGCCGACGACGATCTCGGCCCCGGCCCGCGACTCGCCGATCGCGCGCTCGTGCTTGGCGTAGGCGTCCGCGTCGATGACGGCGCCGACGAACACGCCCGGGTCGGTCGGGTCGCCGACGCGCAGCCGCGGCACCTCGCTCTCAAGCCGCTCCCGCAGGCCGGGCCAGTGGCTCTCCGGCACGTACATCCGCGACGGCGCCGAGCACTTCTGGCCCTGGAACTCGAACGCGCCCCGGACGATCGACGTCGCCAGGGCCTCGGGATCGGCGCTGGCGTGAGCGACGATGAAGTCCTTGCCGCCCGTCTCGCCGACGATCCGGGGGTAGTTGCGGTAGCCGGCGATGTTGGCGCCGATCGTGCGCCAGATCTCCTGGAACGTCTCGGTCGAGCCGGTGAAGTGCACGCCGGCGAGGTCGCGGTGCGTCAGGGCGACGCGGCCGACCTCGGCCCCGTCGCCGAACACGAGGTTGATGACGCCGGGCGGCAGGCCGGCCTCCTCGAGCATCCGAAGCACCGTCCAGGCGCACAGCTCGGCCTGCTCGGCAGGCTTCCACAGGACGACGTTCCCCATCATGGCCGGCGCGTAGGCGAGGTTGGCCAGGCAGAGGAAGTTGAACGGCGTGATCGCGAGCACGAACCCCTCGAGCGGGCGGTACTCGGTCCGGTTCCAGCTCCCGGGCAGCGATTCGGGCTGCATCTCGTACATCTCGCGCATGTAGCGGACGTTGAACTGGAGGTAGTCGGCCGTCTCGCACGCGGCGTCGATCTCGGCCTCACGCACCGTCTTCGAGAGGTTCAGCATCGTGACCGCGTTCAGGGTCGCCCGCCACGGGCCGCGGGCCAGCTCGGACGCGCGCAGGAAGATCGCCGCGCGGTCCTCCCATGCCATCCGCGACCAGTCCTGCCAGGCCTCCGCAGCGGCGGCGATGGCCGCCTCGACCTCGCCCGCCCCGGCCCAGTGGGCCTGCGCCAGCGCCCGCTCATGGTCGTGGGGGATGACGACCGGGTGCAGGCGGCCGGTCTTTACGTCGCGCCCGCCGATGCGCAGCGGCAGCTCGGGCGCGGACGCGCGGATACGGGCCAGCTCCGCGTCGACGGCGGCCCGCTCGGGCGAGTCCGGGGCGTAGTCGAGCGGCAGCTCGTTGCGGGTCGCGGGCAGGGCGAAGACGGCGGGGGCGGAGGTCAAAACGGCTCCTCTGGCGGTGCGATGGCCTTAGCGGTCATACCATAACACGCGGCCCGGGAATGGCAATTGACATCGGTGACGAGCGTCAATTGGCCGGCGCGGGCTAGCCATTCGTGCGCCGGTTCCAGGCCTCGACGTGTGCCCGCATGCGCTCTCGCGCGCGCTCGGCGTCGCCGGCGGCGATCGCCACGGTGATGGCGGCGATGTCGTCGGGGATCGTGGTCAGATGGTCATCGGCGGCCGCGGGGCGGACGAGCGCCTCGTGCCGGCGCAGGACGGCGTCGTGGATGCCGAGCGCGATCCCGATCCGCAGCCGGTTCCTGGTGGCGCGCGCGAGGGCCTCGTGCCAGCGCACGTCGATCCGCGCCAGGATCGCCCGGCCGGCCGGCTTCTCGGCGGCGGCACGGGCCTCGGCAACGACGGCCTCGAGCGCCGCGATGTCGCCCGCGTCCGCACGCCGCGCCGCCCAGGCGGCGTTCTCGCCCTCGAAGTCGACCCGGAACTCGGCCAGGTCCTCGAGCGAGGCGCCGCGCAGGTTGACGAGCGCTGCGAGCGCGTCGCCGACCGTCGCCTCCGACGGGGTGACCGCGTACGAGCCGCCACCCTTCCCGGGCCGCACCTCGATCAGGCCGGTCGCCTCGAGCGAGCGCAGGGCTTCGCGCAGCGTCGGGCGGCCGACGCCGAAGCTCTCGCACAGCTGGCGCTCGCCCGGGAGGCGGTCGCCGGGCCGGATCCGGCCCGAAAGGATCGCCGCCCGCAGCTGCCCGACCACGTCGTCGAACGAGCGGGCGCGGCGTGTCCTGGGCGCCTCAGCGGCCATCGCGACAGGTTAGCGGCCAGACCATATCAGCGGCTCCGCAGCTCGGCCCGGCGCAGCTTGCCGCTGGCGGTGCGCGGCAGCTCGCGCGCGAACTCGACCACGCGCGGGTGCTTGTACGGGGCGGTCAGGCGCTTGACGTGCTCCCGCAGCTCGCGCCCGAGCTCGTCCGACGGCGCGTGGCCGGGAGCCGGAACGACCACGGCGCGGACGATCTCGCCCCGGTCGGGATCGGGCATGCCGACGACGGCCGCCTCGGCCACGGCGGGTTGGGACTGGAGGACGGACTCGACCTCGAACGGCCCGATGCGGTAGCCGGACGAGATGATGACGTCGTCGGCCCGGCCCACGAAGTAGAGGTAGCCGTCCGCGTCCTCGTGCACGCGGTCGCCCGTGCGCCAGGGCTGCGAGCGGCTCGCCGCAGACTCGCCCAGGTAGCCGCTGAAGAAGGTGGGCACCGAGGCCGGGTCGACGACCAGCTCGCCCCCGTCGATCCACATCCGCACGCCCGGGAGCGGCCGGCCCATCGACCCGGGCCGGGCATCGCCGTCGCCGGGAGGCGCGGTCAGGTGCGCCGTCTCGGTCTGACCGTAACCGTCGAGAAGGACGAGGCCTGTCGCGTCGCGCCAGCGGCCGAGCGTCTCCGGGTCGAGCGCCTCGCCCGCCGCGACCAGCCGCCGCAGGGAGGGCGTCGTGCGGATCGGGACGTGCCTGGCGACAAGCCGGTACTCGGTCGGCGACATGCACAGGACGTTGACGCGCTCGCGCTCGAGCACCGCGAGCCGCTCGGGCGCGTCGAAGCGGGCGTCGTGCAGCAGGCCGGCCGCCCCGCACAGCCAGGGGGCGACGAAGGCGTTGCGGGCGCTCTTCGACCACCCCGACGACGCCGTGCACCAGACGACGTCGCCCTCGCGCGCGCCCAGCCACGACCGGGCCATCAGCTCCTGGCCGGGGAGGTAGCGCTGGGGGTGAACGGCGGCCCGCGGCGTGCCCGTCGTGCCGCTCGTGAAGACGATCAGCGCAGGCG
>JAICJM010000144.1 GCA_025928435.1 Thermoleophilia bacterium | reverse complement strand
TGGTGAGCAGGCGGATCTGCTCGACCAGCGGTGTGAGGGCGGCAACGAGGGCGAGCACGACTGCGCGGCGTGCTTCGAGTTCGGCGTCGCCGACGCGGCCCTCGGGGGCCGAGCGCAGTCGGGCGAGCAGTTCCTCGGTGCACTACTCAGATTTCAAAGAACAGGAACAACCACACGCAAGGTTGCCCTATGAGCGGCGATCGCATCACCGTCGGCGGGCACGTCCGGGTGCGGCCGTTCAACACCCGCGAGAACGTCGCCGTCGGCGATCCTGCCGGACAGGCCGAGCAGGTGATGCGCAACATCGAGCGCCTGCTCGGCGAGTGCGGCGCCGCCCTCGAGCACATCGTCTCCTGCCACGTCTACCTCACCGATATCCGCCATCGCGAGCCCGTCTACCGCGTGCTCGGCGACCGCCTCGCCGGCGTGCACCCGTGTTCACCGGACTGGTCGTCTCCGCCCTGGCACGGCCGGAGTGGGTGGTCGAGGTGACGGCCGTCGCGGTGCTGCCGTGACGCTCTCGCTCGTCGGCTGCTGCGGGCGCACCGGGATGGTGGGCGCGATCGTGTCGTCGTCGAGCCCGGCCGTCGCGGCCCGGTGCGCATGGGCGCGTGCGCGCGTGGGCGCCGCCTGCAGCCAGAACATCACCGACCCGTCGCTCGGCGCGGCCCTGCTCGACCGCGTCGCCGCGGGCGCCTCGGCCCCCGACGCGCTGGCGGCGGTGACGGCGGCGACGCCGCTCGCGGCCTACCGCCAGCTGACGGTCGTGGACGCCTTCGGCCGGTCTGCCGCCTTCTCGGGCGAGCGCACGCTCGGCCGCCACGCGGACGTGTCCGCGCCGGACTGCGCCGCCGCGGGCAACCTGCTCGCCGACGACGCCGTCCCCGCGGCGATGGCCGAGGCGTTCGTCGCCGATCCGGCCGCCGAGCTCGGCGCTCGCCTGGTCGCGGCACTGGCCGCCGGCCGCGACGCCGGCGGCGAGGAGGGGCCGGTGCACTCCGCCGGGATGGTGGTCTGCGACGCGGTCGCCTGGCCGGTCACCGACCTGCGGGTCGACTGGACCGAGGGCGACCCGGTCGCCGAGCTCGGCGAGCTGTGGGCGCGGTGGCAGCCGCTCGCCGCCGACTACGTCTCCCGGGCGCTCGACCCCGCCTCCGCTCCCAGCTACGGGGTGCCCGGTGACGAGTGACGGCGTGCCCCATCCGCTCGACCCGCTGACGGCCGCCGAGGTGGCCGAGGCGGCCCGGCGGGCGAAGGCGGCGCCGGGACTGTCCGACCGGGTGCGGGTGGTGTCGGTCGAGCTGCGCGAGCCCGACAAGGCCGACTACCTGGGGTGGAAGGCCGGCGGCGCCCTGCCGGCCCGAGAGGCCTTTTGCGTGCTGCTCGACAACGGCCGCCGCCGCGGGGTCGAGGCGATCGTGGCGCTCGGCGGCGACGGCGAGGCCTCGGCCGCCGACCTGCCCGAGGGGGTGCAGCCGGCGATCCACATCGAGGAGTTCGTGGCGGTGATCGATGCCGTCCGGGCCGATCCGCGCTACCTGGACGCCCTGCGCCGGCGCGGGGTCGATCCGGCCGACGTGCACGTCGAGCCGTGGTCGAGCGGGACGTTCGAGCCCGGCCCCTCGCGCCTGGCGCGCGCGATCTCGTGGGTGCGCCGCGACGACCACGGCGACAACCCCTACTCGCGCCCGCTGCACGGCCTCACCGCGGTCGTCGACCTCGACGAGATGCGCGTCCTGCGCGTCGACGACGTGTCGCCGGGGACACCGGTGCCGTCGGGCGAGGGCGGCGACTACCGCGACGGCGGCGGCCGCCCCTACCGCGACGACGTGCGCCCGATCGAGATCACGCAGCCCGACGGCCCCAGCTTCACCCTGGCCGGCCGCCATCTGGAATGGCAGCGGTGGGACATGCGGGTCGGGTTCCATCCGCGCGAGGGCCTCGTCCTGCACGACATCGGCTACACGGACGGCGGCGAGCGGCGCCAGATCTGCCACCGGGCCTCGATCGCCGAGCTCGTGATCCCGTACGGCGATCCCGGGCCGACGACCCACTTCAAGAACGTCTTCGACATCGGCGAGTACGGCCTCGGCCCGCTCACCAACTCGCTCGAGCTCGGCTGCGACTGCCTGGGCGAGATCGCCTACCTGGACGGGGTCACGAACGGCTGGGACGGCGAGCCGCACACCATCGGGAACGCGATCTGCATCCACGAGGAGGATGCGAACCTGCTCTGGAAGCACACCGACGACCACTCCGGGCGGGTCGACCGGGCCCGGTCGCGGCGGCTCGTCGTCTCCTCGATCGTCACCGTCGGGAACTACGAGTACGGGTTCTTCTGGTACTTCCACCAGGACGGGTCGATCGAGTTCGAGGGCAAGCTCACCGGCATCCTGCACACGGCCGGGAACGTTTCCGGGGAACGCTCGCCGCACTCCCTGCCGCTGGGCGACGGCATCGTCACGAGCCACCACCAGCACTTCTTCTGCGCCCGGCTCGACCTCGACGTCGACGGCACCGCCAACGTCGCCTGCGACATCGAGGCCGCCGCCGACCCGTGGGGCCCCGAGAATCCGGACGGGAGTGCGTTCCGGCCCGTGCGCCGCACCTACGAGCGCGAGTCGCAGGCGCAACGGCTGGTCTCGCCCGGGACGGCCCGGCGGTTCCGGGTCGAGAACCGGGCCCGGCGCAACCGCATCGGCGATCCGGTGGCGTACGAGCTCGTCCCGGGCGACAACATCCTGCCGATGCAGCAGCCCGACTCGCAGGTGCGCGAGCGGGCCCGCTTCCTCGACCACCACGTGTGGGTCACGCCGTACCGCCGCGACGAGCGCTACCCGGCGGGCGAGTACCCCAACCAGTCGGCCGGCGGCGAGGGGCTCGCGCAGTGGACGGCCGCCGACCGTGACCTCGTCGACGAGGACGTGGTGCTCTGGTACGTGTTCGGCGCCCACCACTTCCCCCGCCTCGAGGACTGGCCGGTGATGCCGGTGGCGCGATGCGGCTTCGAGCTGCGCCCGGTCGGCTTCTTCGACCGCAACCCCGCCCTGGACGTGCCGCCGCCCTCGGCCGGCCACGCCTGCCATGAATAGCCGGTGCCAGGCACCGGCGCTTCACGTTGTACGATGTCCCCGTGGAGGGATCGTCGCTCACTGCCACGCCTGCGTTCGGTGAGCTCGAGCAGCACCGGCGCGAGCTGACGGCCTACTGCTATCGCATGCTCGGCTCGCCCTTCGAGGCCGAGGACGCCGTCCAGGACACGCTGATCCGCGCCTGGCGCAGCATCGGCCGGTTCGAGGGCCGCTCCGCGCTGCGGTCATGGCTCTACCGGATCGCCACCAACGTGTGCCTCGACATGCTGAACGGGCGGGAGCGGCGGGCGCGGCCGATGGATCTCGGGCCCTCCGTGGAGCCCATCGAATCGAACCTCAACACGCTGCCCGAGGTGACCTGGATCGAGCCGATCCCCGACACGTCGATCGCCCCCGACGGCGATCCCGAGAACGTGGCCCTCTCCCGCGAGACGATCCGGCTCGCCTTCGTGACCGCGCTCCAGCACCTTCCGCCGCGGCAGCGGGCCGTCCTGATCCTATGCGAGGTGCTGCGCTGGAAGGCGGCCGAGGTGGCCGAGCTCCTGGACACCAGCGTGGCGTCCGTCAACAGCGCCCTCCAGCGCGCCCGGGCGACGCTCGACCAGGCCGATGTCGTGTCGGCCGGCTCCACGAAGCCGCTCAGCGACGCCGATCGCGATCTGCTGGCCCGCTACGTCGAGGCCTTCCAGGAGTACGACATGGAGAAGCTGACGGCGCTGATCCGCAAGGACGCCACCCAGTCGATGCCGCCGTACGACATGTGGCTGCGCGGTCGCGATGACATCTTCGACTGGTGGATGGGCCCCGGGATCGGCTGCAAGGGGTCACGCGTCCTCCCCACGATGGCGGCCAACGGCTCGCCGGCGTTCGGCCAGTACAAGCCGAGCGAGACCGGCAGCGGGTACGACCCGTGGGCGCTGCAGGTGCTCGAGATCGAGGACGGCGGCATCGCCGAGCTCACGTTCTTCCTCGGCACCGAGACGCTCTTCCCCCTGTTCGGGCTCCCGCCGCGGCTCGAGGCCTAACCCGCCGCCTCGACCAGGACGTCGGCGAGGCCGAGGAAGGCCACCAGCCGGCGCAGGTCGTCCGACGCGTGCTGGAGCACGACGTGGCATCCGCGCCTGCGGGCGGCCAGCTGCAGCCGGGCGAGCGCGTCGACGGTCACGACGTCGGTCGCGACCCCGCGGACGTCGCAGAGGACGACGTCGGCCTCCGCCGACTCGAGCAGCGCGCAGACGCGGTCGCACAGGCCGGGCAGGTCTGCGCGGGTGATCGGGCCGCCGATCGCGAACGTGACCGGCCTCGGCTGAGGGGCGTCCATCTCCCGTAGTGACCCCGCCGGCGGCGGAAACTCAGCGGCGGGCGGCGAGCTCGGATTTGACGTACGGTGTACGTCGAATCGTACGCCGTACGAACGACCTCGTGAAATCTCCTGGTACGCTGTACGAATGCCCCTCCAGAGCGCGCCGGGACCGATCTGGACGCGACCGGAGCCAGCCGGCCGCGCCGCGCGTGTGGGCCGGGCCGAGATCGCGGCCGCAGCCGTGGCGATCGCCGACCGGGAGGGCTTCGCGGGCGTCTCGATGCGCCGCCTCGCGGGCGAGCTCGGGGTCGGGACGATGTCGCTCTACCACTACCTCCGCTCGAAGGACGACCTGCTGGAGCTGATGGACGACGCCGTGATGGGCGAGCTGCTCGTGCCACCGCAGGAGCTCCCGCACGACTGGCGCGGGGCGCTCACGGCCATCGCGCGGCGCACCCGCCGGGCCTGGTCGCGCCATCCATGGGCGATCGACTCGCTGCGGGGCGAGCGGTTCGGCCCCAACGCGATGGCGCACGTCGAGCAGTCGCTGGCCGCGGTCGCCGGCCTGGGGCTGGAGCCTGTGAGGCGCCTGGAGGTGATCGGGATCGTCGACGATTACGTCATGGGTTGTTGCATCAGCATGACGGCGGGGCGCTCGACGCTCTACGAGGACGACGACGTCGCCGCCGCCTACGAGGCGATCCTCGACCACGTGAAGGAACGCCTGGAGCACGGCGAGTTCCCCCATACGCGGGCGCTGGTCGGAGACGGCGACATCCGCGCCAACTGGGAGCGTCTGGCCGCACTGGCGTCGGAGCGTGACCGCTTCGAGGTCGGATTGGCGCGGCTGCTCGACGGGATCGAGCACGACCTCCAAGAGGGTCGCAAGTGAACTCGTAGCGTCAGTGAATTTGCGTTATACGGATGCTTCGGCGCGAACGATCGCCGCACCGGCGACGAGCGACTCGAGCTTTCCGTAGGCCGAGTCGCGCGGCAGGTACTTCATGCCGCAGTCGGGCGCGGCGACGAGCTCCTCCGGCCGCTTGTAGGGCAGCGCCCGCCGGATCCGCGCCGCGATGGTCTCGGGCGTCTCGACCGACTCGTCGTCCAGGTCGATCACGCCGAGGATGATCGTCTTGCCCGGCAGCGTGTCGAGGACGGAGGTGTCGATGCCCGACTGGCCCGTCTCGATCGGGATCTGATCGCACGGGGCGGCCGAGAGCTCGGGCAGGAACGAGTAGGCGGACGGGCGGTCGTGGATGATCGCGGCGTAGCCGAAGCAGATGTGCACGGCGGTCGTCCCCGTGATGCCTTCGAGCGCCCGCTCGAGCGCGGCCAGGCCGAACTCCCGCGCCTTCTCCGGCCGTGCCTGCATGTAGGGCTCGTCGATCTGGACGATGTCCGCCCCCGCGGCGTGAAGGTCGGCGATCTCCTCGTGGACGACGCCGGCGTAGGCGAGCGCCAGCTCCCCGTCCGCCTCGTAGAAGTCGTTCTGCGCCTGCTGCGACATCGTGAACGGGCCGGGCACGGTGACCTTGACCGGCCGGCTCGTGTTCGCGCGCAGGAACTCGACGTCGCGCACCTGCACGGGGTGCGTACGGGCGATCGGCCCGACGACGCGCGGCACCGGGTTGGGGTGCCCGCTGCGGTCGAGCGCCGTGCCCGGGTTGTCGACGTCGACGCCCTCGAGGGCGGTGGCGAAGCGGTTCGAGTAGCTCTCGCGGCGGGCCTCGCCGTCCGTGATGATGTCGAGGCCGGCCCGCTCCTGGTCGCGGACGGCGAGCAGCGTCGCATCGTCCTGGGCCTGCTCGAGGTAGCGGGGGTCGACCCGCCACAGCTCGCGCGCCCGCACGCGGGGCGGGAACCGGTGTCGCAGGCGTTCGCGGTCGATCAACCAGTCCGGCTGGGCGTAGGATCCCACCAGGCTGGTCGGGAGCGCCGCGCGAAGGGACGGGGCGGCCATGGCGAGCGAACGCTACACGACCGGCCTCTCCGCCGCCGTGAACCCGGCTGTCGCCAATTCGAAGCATCAGCAAATTTGCGTCTGGAGAGCGTTATGGTTGACTCGAAATCTCTCCCCGAAATCCGTGACGTAACGTCGGACGAGACCGGCGGAAACCCCGTCTGGGAGCGGGGTGCGGCCTTCGTCGACGGCGAGTTCTGCCCGGTCGAAGATGCGAAGATCTCCGTGCTGGATCTCGGCGTGACGCGCAGCGATTGTACGTACGACGTCGTGCACGTCTGGGAGGGCCGCTTCTTCCGTCTCGACGCCCACCTCGACCGGTTCGCCGCCAACCTGCGCCGTCTGCGGCTCGACCCGGGCCTCGACCGGGCCGCCATCGAGCACGTTCTCCACGGATGCGTGCGCCGCGCGGGCCTCCGGTGCGCCTACGTGTCGATGACCTGCACCCGGGGGCGCCTGCCCCAGGGCAGCCGCGACCTGCGCACGGCCCGCAACACGTTCTACGCCTACGCCCTGCCGTTCGTCTGGATCGCGACCCCGGAGCAGCAGACGACGACGGGCGTCGGCATGTGGATCTCGGACATCCCCCGCATCCCGCCGGAGAGCGTCGACCCGCTCGTCAAGAACTACCACTGGCTCGACATGGACATGGCCCTCCTCGGCGCCTACGAGCACGGCGTCCAGCTCGTCGTCCTGCGCGACCGCGAGGGCGGCGTGGCCGAGGGCCCCGGGTTCAACGTCTTCGCCCTCGTCGACGGGGGCTGGCGCACCCCGGCCTCCGGGACGCTGCACGGCGTCACGCGGCGCACGGCGATCGAGCTGCTGCGCGAGGGCGGCGCCCGGGTCGAGGAGGGGCCGCTTCCGGCTGCCGACCTCCGCCGCGCCGAGGAGGTGCTCGTGACGTCGACCGCCGGCGGCGTGATCCCGGTGGCCGCGGTGGACGGGAGCCCGGTCGGCACCGGGAGGCCGGGGGAGCGGACGCTCGACCTGCACGAGCGCTACTGGGCGCGCCACGCCGATCCGGCGTACTCGACCCCGGTGCGCTACGACGGCTAGCGCCGCGCCCGCGTGGCCCGGGCCCGGCGTGCTGCGGGTGGGCCTGGGCTGCATGCGGCTCTCGACCGACGCGGATCGCTCCGAGGAGCGCGCCGGTGAGACCATCGCGGCCGCCCTCGACGCCGGGATCGCGGTCTTCGACACCGCCCGCGCGTACGGGCTCGGGCCGGACGACGTCGGCCACAACGAGCGCCTGCTCGCCGCCGTCGTGCGCGCTCACGGGGCCGAGGGCCGGGCGCGGATCGTGACCAAGGGTGGGATGACCCGGCCCGGCGGAGGCTGGGTGCCGGACGGGCGGGCGAAGGCGATCCGGGCCGACTGCGAGGCCAGCCTGACCGCGCTGGACGGGATCCCGATCGACTGCTACCTCCTCCACGCGCCCGACCCGCGCACGCCCTGGCGGACGTCCGTGCGGGCGCTCGGGCGGCTGGTCGACGACGGGCTGGTGGCGCGGGTCGGGGTCGCCAACGTGAACCGCGACCAGCTGGACGAGGCGTTCGGGCTGGCCCGATCGCGGCCGCGTCGGTCGCCCTGAGCCCGTTCGACGACCGCGCCCTGCGCGGCGGCGTCGTCGAGCGCTGCGCCGACGCGGGGATCGCGCTGATCGCGCACGCGCCGCTGGGCGGCCCGCGCCGCGCCCCCGGGCTCGCCCGCCGTCCCGAGCTGGGCGAGATCGCCGCGCGCCATGGGCTGACCGAGGCCGAGGCGGCGCTTGCCTGGCTGCTCGACCTCGCGCCGGTCGTCGTGCCCATCCCCGGCGCCCGCCGGCCCGAGACCGCGCGCTCCGCCGCCCGGGCGGCGTCCGTCGTCCTTGACGGGGACGAGCGCCGCCGGCTCGCGGGGGCGTTCGGAGGCCTGCGCCGGGAGCGGCGTCCGCCCGCGACGGGCGGCGGCGAGGCCGTGATCGTGATGGGCATCCCCGGCGCCGGCAAGACGCGGCTCGCCCACGACTACGCCGGGCGCGGGTACGAGCGCCTGAACCGGGACGAGCGCGGCGGGTCGCTGCGCGCGCTCGCGGCCTCCCTCGAAGAGCGGCTGGCCGCCGGTGCCCGCCGGGTCGTGCTCGACAACACCTACCTGACCCGCGCGGCACGCAGCCAGATCGTCGACGCCGCCGCCCGCCATGGCCTCCCGGCCCGGTGCCTCTGGCTGGCGACGCCGCTCGCGCAGGCCCAGGTCAACATGGTCGAACGGCTGCTGGAGCGGTTCGGGGCGCTCCCGTCGCCCGAGGAGCTGCGCGAGGCCGCGCGCCGGGAGCCGTGGCTGCTCGCCCCCACCGCGCAGATGCGGGCGCTGCGGGAGCTCGAGCCGCCGGCGCTCGACGAGGGTTTCGCCGCCGTCGAGGAGATCGAGTTCGTGCGCACGCCTCCGGCGGCCCGGAAGGGCGGCGTGCTCGTCGCGGCCGCCGCCCTCGAAGGGCCGTCGTGGCGTGCGGCGATCGTCCGCGCCGATCCGGCCGCGCCGCACCTCGTCTTCGACTGGGCGCCGGAGGGCGGCAGCCTCGCGGCCGCCGCGGCGGCGCTCCTGGAGGCAGAAGTCACCGGTGCCGTCGAGCACGCGTCCTGTCCGCATCCCGGCGGCCCGCCACGATGCTGGTGCCGGCCGCCGCTCCCGGGGCTCGCGCTCGCCTTCTGCCGGGCGCATGGCCTCGACCCGGCGCGGTCGACCGTCATCGGGACGTCTGCCGCCCATCGCACGCTGGCGGCGACGCTCGGCGCGCGCCACGTCGGGGCGACTACGATCGGCGGGTGAGCTCACCCGGGCACCTGCTGGCCTTCATGGCCCTCTCGTTCCTGATCATCGTGATCCCGGGGCCGAGCGTGCTGTTCGTGATCGGGCGGGCGCTGGCGTACGGGCGGCGGACGGCGATCGCCTCGGCGGTCGGCAACGAGCTCGGGATGCTCGTGCTCGCGTCGCTCGTCGCGGTCGGCGTCGGCCCGGTGGTGCAACGGTCGGCATCGATCGTTGCGGCCATCCGCCTGGTCGGCGCGGCCTACCTGATCTACCTCGGAGTGAGGGCGTGGCGGGAGCGGGGCCGGCTGGCCATCACCGAGGCGCACGCCGAGCCGCAGGACCCCTGGCGGGCGATCCGGGACGGGTTCGTCGTCGGCGTCGCCAACCCGAAGGCGATCCTCTTCTTCACGGCCATCCTGCCCGGGTTCGTCGACCCCGCCCGCGGGCATGTGACGCTGCAGCTGCTCGGCCTCGGGCTGATCTTCGCGCTCATCGCATTGGCCTCCGACTCCGTGTGGGGCCTGGCCGCGAGCCACGCCCGGCAATGGTTGGGTCGCTCGCCGCGGCGTCTCGCCCTCGTCGGCGGCTCGGGCGGCCTCGCGATCATCGGGCTCGGCGTCGGCATCGTCGTCACGGGACGGCGGCACTGATGGCGAGCGCGATGGCGGAGACGATCGCCTCGCAGCCGGGCGAGCTGCGCCGCCTGCTGTCCGACGACGCGGCGGTGGGCCCGGCCGCCGAGCGCCTGCGCGGCCGCCGCATCCTGCTCGTCGGGACAGGGACGAGCTGGCACGCCGCCAGCATCGGCGCGTGGTTCCTGCGCGCCGCCGGGGCCGAGGCGTGGGCCGTGCAGGCGATGGACGCGGCCCTGGCCGGGCCGCGCCCCGGGGCGGACGATGGGCTCGTCCTGCTCAGCCACCGGGGCACCAAGCTGTATACGACCGACGTCGTCGAGCGGGCCCGCGCGGACGGCGCGGCCGTCGTCTCGATCTCGGCGCGCGGGGTGGCGGGCGCCGACATCGAGACGGTCGAGCCGGAGCGCTCCTCGGCCTTCACGGCCAGCCATCTGGGGGCGCTG
>JAICJM010000328.1 GCA_025928435.1 Thermoleophilia bacterium | reverse complement strand
TCGCCGACGTTGCCGATCACCGACTGGCCGTTTGCGCACAGCGCCGCGATGAGCATCGCCATCCCGGCGCGGATGTCCGGGCTGGTCAGACGCTGTCCGTAGAGCCGCGACGGTCCGCTGACGACTACGCGGTGCGGGTCGCAGACGATGATCCGCGCTCCCATCGAGACGAGCTTGTCGACGAAGAACAGGCGGTTCTCGAACATCTTCTCGAAGATCAGGATCGTCCCCCACGCCTGTGTCGCGACCGCGACGGCGATCGACGTCAGGTCGGCCGGGAACGCCGGCCACGGCCCGTCCTCGATCTTCGGCACCTGGTCGCCGAGATCGTTCTGGATCACGAGCTCCTGGTGGGGCGGCACGCGGAGCCAGTCGTCTCCCAGCTCGACCTCGATCCCGAGGCGGTTGAACGCGGTGAGGATGGAGACCATGTCGCGCGGCTTGACTGCATCGATCGTCAGGTCGCTGTTCGTGACGGCGGCGAGGCCGATGAAGCTGCCGACCTCGATGTGGTCGGGGGCGATCGTCCACTCCCCTCCTCTCAGCCGCTCGACGCCGTGGATCCGGAGGACGTTCGACTCGATCCCGGCAATCTCCGCGCCGAGCGAGACGAGAAAGCGGCAAAGGTCCTGCACGTGCGGCTCGCAGGCGGCGTTGCCGATCGTCGTCTCGCCGGGCGTGAGAACAGCGGCCATCACCGCGTTTTCGGTCGCCATCACGCTCGCCTCGTCGAGGAAGATCTCGGCGCCGCGCATGCCCTCGGCCTCCATCTCATAGCGGGTGTCGAACTCCACGGTCGCTCCGAGACGCTGAAATGCGTGGATGTGCGGGTCGAGCCGGCGGCGGCCGATCACATCGCCACCCGGCGGCGGGACACTGGCGTGACCGAGGCGCGCGAGCAGCGGGCCTGCGAGGAGGAACGATGCGCGGATCCGTTCCGCGAGCACGGCGTCCACCTCGTACGACGACAGTCCCTGCGGCTCGACTCGGACGTCGTTCGTGCCGATCCACTCCGCGCTCGCGCCCATCGCGGAGAGGAGATCGAGCATCGTCTCGACGTCGCGGATGCGCGGGACGTTCGCGAGCGTGAGGGGCTCGTCCGCGAGGAGGCACGCGGCGAGAATCGGCAGTGCGCCGTTCTTGTTTCCGGAGGCCCGGATGCGGCCGTTGAGCTCGTTCCCGCCCTCGATGACGAGGGTCTGCGGCGCCGTCGTGACGGACATGCGGGGCCAGCATAGCCGGGGCTCCGAACGGCGTCCGGCTAGGGGCAGGCGGGCATCGGCGGCAGGTCGCGAAGTGGGACGAAGGCCGTCCGCAGCACCGGGTGCAGCACCTTCTTCGTCGTCCCGTACGAGAGGAGAAGCGCAGCCGAGTTCACCCACCCGAACCCACCGCGGTTGCTCACCTCGACGTACCGGTGCAACCTCGTGTCCGCGATGAAGAAGCTTGGATAGATCCCGAACGCGACGTAGCCGCCCCCGACCTGCACAGAGTTGTCCACGTGGTGGAGATGCCGTGTCGGCACGACCTCGTGAGGCTCGGCACCCGGCGCCGGCGCCCACCACAGCGACTTGTAGCGAGCGTCGGGGTACGCGATGCGACGCCCGTCGGTGTGGAGGCCCGTGACGTTGCGCAGGGTTTGTAACGCCCGCGCAACGCCCACGTGCGCCCCGGTCACCGCAGACGCAGCGTGCATCCTCGTCGGGACGCCCGGAGCGGAGGCCTCCGCCCAGACCACGATGCGATGGTCGAGTAGGAACGCTCCGCCTGGATGACCCTCGCGGACGACGAGGTCGCGGCCGCGGCGCAGATCGTAGGTGTGGACGTCGCCAAGCTGATCCGGTCCGACGCCTTGCACCCACGCCGCCATCCCGGCGCGGACGTCGGGACCGCGCCACGGGCTGTCCCAGAATCGACCGCTCGGACCGTGGGTCGCTGCACCGATCTGGGTGAGCTTGCGGGTGCGAGTGTCCCAGGCCCAGGTTGTGAAGTCGTTGAAGCTGTCGAACCCGTGGTACTCGTTCCAGACGAGCCAGCGACCATCGACCGCGGCCCACGCCTGGTCGAATCGCGGATCGGGGAATGCCTTGATTCGGGTCAGGGCGCCCGTCTTCGCCGCGATACTTGCGACACCGGAGAAAGCCTTCGAATAGACCTCGGCGAAGAACGAGCGGCCGTCGCTTGCGAT
>JAICJM010000010.1 GCA_025928435.1 Thermoleophilia bacterium | reverse complement strand
GGCCTGCACGACGCGCACGCCCGAGATGTCCTCCTGCAGGCTGGCGGTGACGTCGCCCATGCGCTCCCGCGTGCGCCGGTAGGCGCGGCCGGAGTAGCGGCGGAAGATCGCCGTGGCGATCGCCATCGCCGGGAAGACGGTTAGCGTCGCGAGGGCGAGCCGCCAGTCGAGCACGAGCAGCACGACCGCCGACCCGATCAGGGTCAGCGTGTTCTGGAGCAGTGTCGTCGGGCCGTCCGTGACCATGCTGTTCATGGCCTCGACGTCGTTCGTGAGGCGGGAGATGACGACGCCGGCGGGCGTCCGCTCGAAGAAGCCGAGGTCGAGCCGCTGCACGTGCGCGAACACGGCCACGCGGATGTCGGCCAGCACGCGCTCGCCGACCCAGCTCGTCAGGTAGCTCTGGGCCGCGATCGCGATCCAGCCCGCCACGACGACGACCAGGAACGCCGCCACCCACAGGACGACCCTGTCGTAGTCGCCCGTGCGGATGCCCGAGTCGATCACCTCCTTGGCGATGACGGGCCCGGCCACGCTCGCCACGGTGGCCACGACGAGCGTGAACGCGGCCACGATCGCCCGGCGCGTGTACGGGCGCGCGAAGCGGGCCAGGGTGCGTCCCCGCCGGAAGCGCCCTCGCCGCGGCTCCGGGGCCGTCACGGCAGCCTCCGCGGGGCGGCGGCCGCCGCCCGCCGCTCGGCCACGGGCGCGTCGCCGTCCATGTCGACGAACGTGCGGTCGACCAGCCCGTGGCTGTGGATCTGGCGGTACACGTCGCTCGCCTCGATGAGCTCGGCGTGGGTGCCCTGCGCGACGATCCGGCCGGCCTCGAGGACGACGACCCGCTCCGCGAGCGAGATCGTGCTCAGGCGGTGGGCGATGATCAGCGTCGTCCGCCCCTTCATCACCTCGCGCAGGGCGAGCTTGATCTTGGCCTCGGTGGTCGCGTCGACCGAGGCGGTGGCGTCGTCGAGGATCAGGATGCGGGGGTTCATCAGCAGCGCCCGCGCGATCGCGATCCGCTGCCGCTGGCCGCCGGAGAGGGTCAGGCCGCGCTCGCCGACGCGCGTCTCGTAGCCGTCGGGCAGGTCGCAGATGAACTCGTGCGCCTGCGCCTGGCGGGCGGCGCGCACGATCTCCTCCGGGGTCGCGTCGGGCGTCCCGTAGGCGATGTTCTCGGCGACGGTGGTGGAGAAGAGGAACGTGTCCTGGCTGACGATCCCGACGTCGGCCCGCAGCGAGTCGAGCGTCACGTCGCGCACGTCGCGGCCGTCGACGGTGATCCGGCCGGCGTCGACGTCGTAGAAGCGGGGGATGAGCGCCGTGAGGGTCGTCTTGCCGCAGCCGGTCGGGCCGATCAGGGCGACCGTGCTCCCGGCGGCGACATCGAGGGCGACGTCGCACAGGACGGGGCGGTCGGGCTCGTAGCCGAACCGGACGCCCTCGAGCGTGATGTGGCCCGGGCCGTCGGGGAGCGGCGCCGCGCCCGGCCGCTCCACGATGTCACGGTCGAAGTCGAGCACCTCGAAGATCCGCTCGCCCGACGCGACGGCGCGCTGGTACTGGCCGACCCACATGCCGACGCTGCGAAGCGGCACGACCAGCAGGAGCAGGTAACCGTTCACGGCGAAAAACGACCCCAGCGTGAGGGTGCCGTGAATGACGCCGTAGCCGCCGACGAGGAGCACCGCCGCGATGGCGAGGTTCGGCAGCGATTGCAGCATCGGCACATACCGGGCCTGGATGCGGGCCGCCAGGACGGCCTGGTCGAACACGCGCCCGGCCAGCCCGGCGAAGCGCCCGGTCTCGCGCTCCTCCTGGGCGAACGCCTTCACCACGCGGACCCCGACGATGTTCTCCTCGGCGTGCGTCGTAACGTCGGCGATGCGCTGCTGCACGTCCTTCAGCACCGGGTGGCTGATGCGCGAGTAGCGGTAGGCGGCCACCATCATGGCCGGAGAGATGGCGAGTGCGATCAGCGCCAGCTGCCAGTCGATGGCGACCAGCGCGGCGACGACGATCACCACCGTGATCACGTTCTGCGAGAAGAAGATCAGGCCGTAGCCCAGGAAGAAGCGCACCGACTGCAGGTCGACGGTCGCCCGCGACATCAGCTGACCGGTCTGGTGGCGGTCGTAGAACCCGAACGAGAGCCGCTGCAGGTGGCGGTACATCGCGTTTCGCAGGTCGTACTCGACGGCCAGCGAGAGCCGCCCGGCCAGGAACCGGCGCCAGAACATGAGCACACCCTGGAGGGCGCCCGCGGCGACGATCAGCCCCGCGTCGAGCATGAGCGCGCTGCGGTCGCGGTGGCCGGCCCGGGTCGCGTCGATCGCGCGGCCGGTCAGGTAGGGGATCGTGAGCACCGCGACCTGGGAGCCGATCGCGAGCAGCGTCGAGACGATCACCTGGCCGCGATACGGGCGCAGGAAACCGAACAGGCGACGGACCGTCATCCCCCGCAGGTTATCGGCCGAGCGCAGGGGCGCCCGGCCGGATCAGCTCACTCGTCTCTAGTGGCCGAGCTGGTGCAGCAGCACGGAGAAGGAGACGCCCTCGAGCTGGGCCATCATGTACAGCCCTGCCAGCACGAGCACACCCACCACCATGACGCCGAAGCTGAGCTCGGAAGCGACGCTTCCCCGCTCGCTGGAGTAGACCCTCACAACGACCCCTTTGTCGTACTTCGATGCACGCACGGCGTGCACGTCCTGCTTCCAGTATGTGGGGGAGCGAGGAGGGGTGCGATCCCCCTTCGGTGGGATCTCTGGGCGCGGGACTAATCCCGCTGGATGCGGCCCAGGAGGCCGGTCTCGGCGGCGCGCACCTGCTGCATCGCCTCGATCGTCTCGGGCCGGCGCTGCTCCTCGGAGCCGCCCTCGGGGGTCGACTCCGCCATGGCGGAGATGCTCTCGCGCGCATCGGCGGCGAACTCGATGATCTCGCAGCCGGTGCGGAAGCGCCCGTACGGCGCCGGGTCGGAGCGCACCACGCGGGATTCGAAGTGAATGGCCATCCCGCCGATCCGGGTCGAGACGAGCAGCAGGTCGCCCGGGTCGAGGGCGCTCGTGCCGGTGAACGCCACCCCCGTGGCGCTGATGTCGGCCAGGCGCAGGTCGAGGCGGGTGTCGCGCGGCAGCGTGCGGCAGAAGAGGACACGGGCGTGGGCCCGCTCGCTGACCGAGACCCGGGGCGCCGCGCGGCGCATCTTGCGGTGCTGGACGCCGGTCACGGCCATGTGCACGAGCGCGTCCGCGGCCGAGTGGTAGAAGATCTCGGCGATCTCGAACTCGACCTCGTAGCGGCCGCGCTGCGCGTCCGTGATGCGGGCCAGCAGCCGCAGATCCTTGCGCACCTGCGTCCGCGGCGCGAACGCGTGCAGGAGCCCGTCCTCGCAGGCGACGATGCGCAGCGCGTAGCCGCCGCCGTCCTCCGACAGGACTTCGACGATTGCCGGAAGGGGCGGGAACACGCCCAGCGCAAGCTGGACCAGCACGGCGGGGTCGGGGGTCGACATCCCTCTAGTAATCGGCGTGCCCGCCGGATCACTGTAGCCGCGAAGGCACGGGTATATGCTGGTGCAGGCGATGCTGCTAGCGATGTTTTCCGGGGATGTGTGGGCGCTCGTGTTCCTCGCGCTCATGCTGAAGATCCCGCTGATCGGCCTCGGCGTGGCGCTCTGGTTCGCGATCAAGCGCCACGACGAGATCAAGCCCGAGGTGGTGCCGCTGCGCTCGCAGATGGCCCTGTGCGGCTACTGCGGCACCCGCATCACCCTCGGCTACGACGCCAACCTGCTGCACGAGCAGGCCCACCGGATCGGGACACGCACAGGCGAGGCGGTGTTCGACGTCGAGTCGCGGCTGGTGCGCGAGTCGCTGCGCCAGCCCAACCACTACGCCTCCGAGCCGCGCTACTGCCCCGGCTGCGGGGACGAGGCCGTGTGGACGCCGATCGAGCCGATCGATCTCTCGGCGACGGGTCGCCCGCGGCTCGGCCAGGCCGGCTGACGGCGAGAATCGGGGACTGTCCCCGATTTCTCGGGGACAGTCCCCACAGTGCTGTCTACGCCGTCGTCCAGCTCGCCCGCGGGTCGGGGAGCGGGGTCAGCCGCGCCTCGAGCGCCTCACGGTCAGACTCGAGCCACGGCGGCAGGATCACCTTGGATCCGAGCTGGTCGAGCGGCAGGTCGACCGTGAAGCCGGGTCCGTCGTCGGCGATCTCGTAGAGCACGCCGCCCGGCTCCCGAAAGTAGATCGAGTGGAAGTAGTGGCGGTCGATCACGGGCGTCGAGCGCACGCCGCGCTCCGCCAGGCGCTCGAGCCAGCGCGGATGCTCGGCCTGGGTCGTGCCCCAGGCGACGTGGTGGACGGTGCCGGCGCCGGGGATGCCGGCGGCCGGGGCGCGCTCGAAGGTGATCGTGGCGGCCCGCTCGTCGCCGCGCAGCTCCCAGCTCGAGGGCGCGACGGAGGTCGCGCCGAGCACGTCCTCGAGCACCCGGCGGCTGCCGTCCTCGTCGATGCTGTAGGCGCGGACGCCGATCAGCCCGCCCAGCGCGTGCTCGGCGGGGATCTGCGGATGCTCGGCCGAGTGCAGCTCGGCGCCGGCGTCGACCGCGAGCTCGTGGCCGAGGCCCTCGGGGTCGGCGAACCGCAGCCGGTCGCCGTCGCGCTCGGTGGCGATGCCCTCGGCGGCGAGCCGGTCGGCCCAGAAGTCCAGGGCCGCCTCGCTCCCGACGCGGGAGATCAGCGTGTGCACCATGCCTGCGCCGGCGCGGCCGGGGCGGGCGCCCGGGTACTCGAAGAACGTCATCTCGGTGCCCGGCGAGCCCTTCTCGTCGGCGTAGAAGAGGTGGTAGACGGTCGGATCGTCCTGGTTCACGGTCTTCGCGACCATGCGCAGGCCGAGGACGCGCGTGTAGAAGTCGACGTTCCCCGGCGCGTCGCCCGTGATCATGGTGATGTGGTGGATGCCCTCGAGGTGCATCGCGAACCTCCTCGGGTCTGATGGTCAAAATGGTTGCGCGATCAATCATATCACGCCCGCGGATCGGGTAGCGTCTTCGCGTCGATCGACACGAGGTGGGCGAGCCGTGGCTGCAGGGGTTGTGGCGGAGCGGGTCGGGAAGGACTACGGACCGGTGTGCGCCGTCTCCGACCTCTCCTTCGAGGCCGCGCGGGGCGACGTGGTCGGCGTGCTGGGCCGCAACGGCGCCGGGAAGACGACGTCGATCCGCGTCCTCACGACGATCGCGGCGCCGACGAGGGGAAGCTTCGCGATCGCCGGCGTGCCGCACACGCGCCCGGACGAGATCCGGCGCCGCATCGGCGTGCTGCCGGAGAGCGGGGGCTACCCGGGCCGCCAGACGGGCGAGGAGCACCTCGTCTTCCACGCCCGCCTGCACGGCGCGTCGCGTGCGTCGGCGCGCGCGACGGCGAGTGCGCTCCTGGAGGAGTTCGGCCTCGGCGACCGGGCGCGGACGCCGCTGCACGCCTACAGCCTGGGTATGCGCCGCCGGCTGGGCATCGCCCGTGCGCTGGTGAACGACCCCGCGGTCGTCTTCCTCGACGAGCCGACGCTCGGGCTCGACCCCGCCGGGCGCCGGGCGGTGCTCGACCACGTGCGCGCGGTGGCCGCCGACCGTGGGGCGGCGGTGCTGCTCTCGACCCACCTGCTCGACGACGTCGAGGCCTGCTGCTCGCGCGTCCTGATCCTGCACCTTGGGCGCACGGTCGCGGCGGGCACCGTCGCCGAGGTCGTCCGGAAGGCCGCGGCGCCGCGGACGGCGGTCGTCCGGGTCGCGCCCGAGGACGCCTGGCGGGCGGTCGCCGCCCTGGTCGCGGCGGCGGGCGTCGGCCGCGCCGAGCAGTCGCCCGACCGCCCGGGCGAGCTGCGCGTCGATCTCGCGGGCGCCGGGCCGGAGCCCGCCGACCCCGGTGCGGCGCTGCAGGCGCTGCTCGACGCGGGGATCGCGCCGCTCGGGCTCGACGTCGAGGGGGCGCGGCTGAGCGACGCCTTCCTCGAGATGACGGGCGCGGCATGAACGCCGAGCGGGCGGCTCCCGGGTGGTGGGTGGTGCTCGGGCAGGAGCTGCGCGACGTGTGGCTCGGCGGTCGCGGGCCGGCGCTCGCCTTCGCGTTCAGCCTCATCCTCTCGGCCGTCGCCTACCTGGTGGCGACGAACACGGCGCTGAACTTCCTCGAGCAGCGCGAGGCCGTCGGCCTGATCGTGCAGGTCTCGGTCGCGATGGGCGGCCTCCTGGTCGTGATCGCCGCCGCCGACGCCGTCAGCGGCGAGCGCGACCGGGGCACGCTGGAGGCGCTGCTGCTCGCGCCGGTGCCCCGGCGCCAGATCGCCGCCGGCAAGCTCGCGGCGGCGCTCTCGCTGTGGCCGGCGGCTTTCCTCGTCGCGCTCCCGTACGTGTGGTTTCTCGGCCGCGGCGTGGGCGTCGTCGGCGACGCGGTGCTCGTGGGCCTGCTGGTCGGCACCCTGCTCGCGCTCGAGCTGGGCGCGCTCGGGCTGCTCCTGAGCCTCTTCGCCGGCTCGAACCGGGTCAGCCTCGCCCTGAGCGTGTTCGTCCTGCTGGCCCTGTTCGCGCCGACCCAGCTTTCCGCCGGCGCCCAGCAGGGCTGGGCCGGCGACCTGATGCTGCGAGCGAACCCGCTCACCGCCGGCGTCCACTACGTCGGCCGCGTGCTGGTCGACGGGCACAGCTTCGGCCGCGACGCCGACCTGCTCGTCGCGCCCGCGGTCGCCGTGATCGCCCTCACCGCGGTCGTGCTGGCGGTCTCCGGGCGGCTTTCCCTGCGGCCCGAGGGTGCACGGTGAGACGGGTGCTCGCGGTGGCGACCGCCGTGGCGGTGGCGCTGGCCGGCCCGCCGACGGCGGCCGGCGACGTGTCGGTCACGGTCGACCGCACCGGCGTGGCGACCGGGCTCGGGAAGCGGTTCACGTTCCGGTCGACGTTCACCAACCCCGGGCCGGGCGCGTCCCGCGGGCTCGTGGCGCATCTCAACATCGCCAGCATGCGACCGGACGTGTACGTCGACCCCGAGGACTGGTCGACCAGCCGGACGCGCTACCTCGACCCCATCCCGGCCGGAGGGACGGCGACGGTGCGCTGGAGCCTCCAGGCCGTGAACGCCGGCGAGTTCGCCGTGTACGTCGCCGTCCTGGGCGCGGACGCCGCCGGCCGCCCGCCGTCGGTCGGGGGCACGGTGCGGGTGACCGTGGCCGAGCGGCGCACCCTCGACGCGGGTGGCATCCTCCCGCTCGCGCTCGGCGTGCCGGCCGCGATCGGCCTCGCCGCGGGCGGCCTCGCGCTGCGGCGTCGCCGGCTCGTGTCGCCGGCCTGACCCCGCTCAGGCGGGGACCGGCTCGGCGACGCCCAGGCCGGCCAGCGTGCCCTCGCGGATCGCCTCCTCGAACGACCGCGGGCTCAGGGTGTCGCCGGCCCGCTCGACGGGGACGCCGGCGGCGAGCAGCGCGTCGTGGAGGTCGTTGCGGGCCGTCCGCCCGGCGCTCACGACGAGCGTGTCCACGCCCTCGATCGCGGTCGGCCGGTGGGAGAAGACGTTCGCGCACTCCACCGCGCCGGGCCGCAGGGAGACGGGCCGCAGGTGATGGATCAGCTCCACGCCGGCCTCGTCCAGGCGGGCCAGGTACAGGTTGCGCTGGTACTGGTGCACGGCCGCCCCGAAGGCGACCGCCGAGGTCATGAGCCGCACCTCGGCGCCGCGGGCGACCAGGGCCTCGGCGACGTCCAGGCCGGTCCAGTCGCCGCCCCAGTCGCTCACGAGCACGCGCCCGCCGACCTCGGTGCCCGCGAGCGCGTCCCAGGCGTGGACGACGGCGACCCCTTCGCCGGCCAGCGGCGGCCGGTAGGGGCCGGCGCCCGTCGCGACGACGACACGGTCGGGGGAGAGGGCGAGGACGTCCTCCGCGCGGGCGTCGACGCCGAAGCGGACGTCGGCGGCGTCCAGCCAGCCCGTCAGGACCTCGATCAGGCCCTCCGCGACCTCCCGGTGCCCGGGCGCGTTCAGGGCGAACCGCATCTGGCCGCCCGGCGCCGTCCCGCGCTCGAGCACGATGGCGCGGTGACCGCAGGCCGCGGCCGCGGCGGCGGCTGCGCACCCGGCCGGCCCTGCCCCGACGACGACGACCGTCTGGGCGTGCTCGGCGGGCTGCGGCCGTGGCAGGCGGGCCTCGAAGCCCGTCCACGGGTTCACGGTGCAGGCGATCTCGATCCCCGCGTGGTAGTGGCCGATGCAGCCCTGGTTGCAGCCGATGCAGGCGGTCACCCGCTCGCCGGCGCGCGTCTTCCGGGCGAGGCCCGGGTCGGCGATCATCGCCCGCGTCATCCCGACGGCGTCGCAGACGCCCTCGCCGATCATCCGGTCTGCCTCGGCCGGGTCGAGCACCCGTCCGGCCGCGATCAGCGGCACGGTCACGCGCGGCGTGAAACGGCGCGCGAACGCCTCGATGGCGTTGCGGCGGGCCGGGGAGGGCGGCACGATCCAGGTCGAGCCGCGATAGGTCGACGACCCGCCGAGCGCGACCGAGATGTAGTCGGCCAGGC
This sequence comes from Thermoleophilia bacterium, assembly GCA_025928435.1. The sequence continues at coordinate 33,268 of JAICJM010000010.1, read as the reverse complement.
CCTCGTCGGCGACGACGCCGGCCGCCTCGATCACGTCCGGCTCGTCCGTGCCGTCGAACGAGCCGCTCTCGTCCGTGAGCCGGCAGCCGACGGCGCCGTCCGGGCCGATCCCCTCGCGCATCGCCGCCAGCACCTCGCGCAGGAACCGAAGCCGGTTCGGGAACGAGCCGCCGTAGTGGTCGGTGCGCGCGTTCGCGTGGGCCGAGAGGAACTGGGTCGGCAGGTAGCCGAACCCGGCGCACACCTCGACGCCGTCGAGGCCGCCCTCGCGGGCGTGGAGCGCCGCCTGGCGGTAGCCCTCGAGCATCTCCTCGATCTCGGCGATGCTGAGCTCGCGCGGCTCGGTCATGAAGCGCGCGGACGGGATCGACGAGGCGGACACGGCCGGCGGGCGCGGGCCGGACGTGATGATCTCGCGGCCCCCGTGGAAGAGCTGGCAGACGAGCCGGGTGCCGTGCTCGTGGACGGCGTCCGCAAGCCGCCGGTACACGGGCACGATCTCCGGCAGGTAGCCGCCCAGGGTGTGCGGCGTGAGCAGGCCGGTCGAGTGGATCGCGGTAGCCTCGATCACGATCAGCCCGGCGCCCCCCGCCGCCCGCGCCCGGTGGTAGGCGATCAGGTCGTCCGTGGGCAGGTGGTCGTGCACGAGCGTCGTCTGGTGCGACGTCGAGACCACGCGGTTGGGGATCGTCACCGGGCCCAGCTCGAGCGGCGAGAAGAGGCGGTCGAGCATGCGGGGCAAGATATCGTGGCAGTGGGTCGTCAGGTAACGTTGTTGGTGTCGACGGCGAGCGAAACCCGAGCAGCGGAAGGACGCAGGGAGCGACGCGTGCTTCGCACGCGAGCTACCGAGGACGCCGCGATGCGATGGGTTGCAGCCGCCGGAACCCGGCGAACGTTGCCTGACGACCCACCGGTGAAGGTCGCCGCCCTGTACGACATCCACGGCAACCTGCCGGCTCTCGAGGCGGTGCTGGGGGAGCCCGACGTCGCTCGCGCGGACGTCGTCGTGATCGGCGGCGACGCGGTGGCGGGGCCGATGCCGGCCGAGACGCTCGCGCTGCTCGAGGGGCTCGGCGAGCGGGCGCTGTGGGTGCGGGGCAACGCCGAGCGCGAGGTGCTCGAGCGCCAGGGCGCCGACCCGGACGAGGGCGACGTCTGGGAGCGGCGCGACACCTGGGTCGCGGCGCAGCTCACGGCGGACCAGCTGGGCCGGGTCGCCCACTGGCCCGCCACCGTCGCCGTGGAGGTCGACGGCCTCGGCCCGGCCCGGTTCTGCCACGCGACGCCGCGGGACGACTCCGAGATCTTCACGGCGATCACGCCTGCCGAGGACGTCGAGGCGATGCTGGTCGCCGCCGAGCCGACCGTCGTCTGCGGCCACACGCACGTCCAGTTCGACCGCGCGGTCGGGGGGCGGCGGGTCGTGAACGCCGGCAGCGTCGGCATGCCCTACGAGGACGAGCCCGGCGCGCGCTGGTGCCTGCTCGGGCCCGGCGTCGAGCTGCGACGGACGGCCTACGACTTCGAGGCGGCGGCGGCCCGGGTGCGGGCGAGCGGCTTCCCGGAGGCCGACGAGCACGCCGACGGGCTGCTGCAACCGCCCGGGGCGGAGGAGGCGACCTCGGTGTTCGAGGAGCGGCGGCTCGGGCGGGAGTGACGGGAGCGGACGGCGAACCTCACTGCCATCTCAAGTGGCACTGCCCCCCGCAGCGTCCACCGTCCGCATCCCGTATCGATTCGGATCGAGGTTGCGCGTCCTCGGTGCCTACCCTCGGAGGCGCGTTGCGCAATGGTGTCCATTGCTGGGGGTTCCACCCGCGGGATCCGCACCCGAGGCATCTGAGAGCCCGGTGCGGACGCCGCATGTTGAGCGGTTCCCGGTTTCGGCAGCCGAGCCGTCTCCGTGGAGACCTCTGGCTTTGCGTGCTCACCTCGCGGTGAGTTTGCCCTTATCGATCCGTTGACCACATCATCGGCGACCCATCGACCGTTGGCGTCGCTCGTACGGGGCGAATGTTCTCCCCCTTTTTGGGTAGCCGAGCGCTCTGGAACCCCCTTCCAGACCGGATCGACGGGCGAATCCCCCGAAAGGGGGAAGCAGCCCTCGCCAGACTGTAGGACACTTCGCGCGCCTGGCATCCGTCCTCTTTTGTGGGCACGTTACGAGCGCGAGGCCAGGACGCGGTGGGTCGTTCATCCCCCCCCAGAACGGCCACCTCGGGTCCCGCGGGCGGGCCTCACGAGAGGCCCGCCAGCGAGAATTCCCCGCCGCCATAATCCCCGGCATGCGCGGACTCCTCGAGGCGGTGCCGAACTTCTCGGTCGGGCGCGACCTTGACGTCCTCGCCGCCATCAGGGGCGCCATCGAGGCGCATGCCCGGGTGCTCGACGTCCACGCCGACGCCGACCACAACAGGTCGGTGTTCACCTGCGTCGGCGACGCGGACGGGCTCGTGGAGGGGCTCGCGGCCGGGATCGCGGCCGCCTCGGAGCGGATCGACCTGCGCGCCCACGAGGGCGTCCACCCGCGGGTCGGCGCCGCCGACGTCGTGCCGGTCGTGCGCTTCCGGGCGGGGGATCCCGAGCCGGCCCGGGTCGCGCGGGCGCTGGGCGAGCGGATCGGCCGGCTGGGCATCCCGGTGCTTGGCTATGCCGAGCTCGGCGACGGCCGGCGGCCCGCCCACTTCCGCGCCGGCGGCACTGACGGGCTGGCCGCGAAGCTGGCCGCCGGGGACGCGGTCCCGCTCTATGGCCCGGCGCAGCTGCACCCGACCGCAGGAGCCGTGCTGCTCGGCGTGCGGCCCCCGCTGGTCGCATTCAACGTCGACCTGGGCACGGACGACGTCGAGGCGGCGCGGGCGATCGCGGCGGCGGTGCGCGAGCGCGACGGCGGCCTGCCCGGTGTCCAGGCGCTCGGGCTGCGGCTGGGCCGCAGTGGCCGGGCGCAGGTGTCGATGAACCTGATCGACGTCGGGGCGACGCCGCTGCACCTCGTCGTCGCCGAAGTCGCCCGCCTGGCGGCGGAGCAGGGGGTCGCGGTGGAGCGGGGGGAGCTCGTGGGGCTGATGCCCGCCGCGACCGCGGCGGCCGTGGCGGGCTCCGCGCTGCGGATCGACGGCATGGCCGCCGATCGCGTGCTCGAGGTGGCGGCCGGCGGCGAGTTCGGACTGTAGGCTGCGCGCCCGTGGCGGCCACGATCGAGCTGAACGGACACGATCTGGGGATCGACGACGTCGAGCGAGTCGCCGTCGCCGGTGCGACCGCGGAGCTCGGCGCGCAGGCGCTCGAGCAGATCCGGGCATCGCGGGCGCTGATCGACCGCGTCGTCGCCGACGACACCCCGACCTATGGCGTCAACACCGGGTTCGGCCGCTTCGTCGACGTGCACATCGCCCCCGAGCAGGCCGCCCAGCTGCAGCTGAACCTCCTGCGCAGCCATGCCTGCGGGGTCGGCGACCCGTTCCCGGACGAGGTGGTGCGGGCCGCGACGCTGCTGCGCGCGAACGCCCTCGCGAAGGGGACGTCGGGCGTGCGGGTCGAGCCGGTGCAGCTCCTGCTCGACCTGCTGGCTGCAGCCGTCGTGCCGGTCGTCCCGTCGCGCGGCTCGCTCGGCGCGAGCGGCGACCTGGCGCCGCTGGCCCACCTCGGCCTGGTGCTCGTCGGCGAGGGCCAGGCGCGCTTCGGCGGCGAGACGCTCTCAGGGGCCGACGCGCTCGCCCGGGCCGGGCTCGAGCCGATCGTGCTCGCGGCCAAGGAGGGGCTCGCGCTCATCAACGGGACGCAGTTCATGGCTGCGATCGGCGCGCTCGTGCTCGCCAGGGCACGGCGGCTGGTGAAGCTCGCCGACGTCGCGGCGGCCCAGTCGCTCGAGGCGCTGCGCGCGTCGCGGACGCCCTTCGCGCCCGAGCTGCAGGCGCTGCGGCCGCATCCCGGGCAGGTGGCCTCGGCGGCGAACCTCTACCGGCTGCTGGATGACTCCGAGATCATTGCGTCCCACCGCTGGTGCGGCCGCGTGCAGGACGCCTACTCGCTGCGCTGCGCGCCGCAGGTGCACGGCGCCGTGCGCGACGCGGTCGCCTACGCCGAGGGGGTCGTCGCGATCGAGCTGAATGCCGCCACCGACAACCCGATCGTGCTGGCCGACCGCGGCGAGGTGCTCTCGAACGGGAACTTCCACGGAGAGCCGGTCGCGATCGCGCTCGACACGCTCAAGCTGGGGCTGGCCGAGCTGGCCTCGATCAGCGAACGGCGGATCGAGCGGATGCTGAACCCGGCCCTCTCGAACGGGCTGCCGGCATTCCTGACCGAGGACGGGGGCCTGAACTCCGGCTTCATGATCGCCCAGTACGTGGCCGCCAGCCTGGTGAGCGAGGACAAGGTGCTCGTCCACCCGGCCAGCGCCGACTCGATCCCGACGAGCGCCGGTCAGGAGGATCACGTCTCGATGGGTGCGACGTCTGCGGTGCACCTGTGGCACGTGTGCGCGAACGTCGAGCGGGTGCTCGGGATCGAGCTTCTGTGCGGCGCCCAGGGGGTCGACTTCCTGGCGCCGAAGCGTCCCGGCCCGGCCGTGCGCGCGGCGCATGCCGCGGTGCGCGAGCTGTCGCCGCACGTCGACCGCGACCGCTCGCTGGCGGCCGAGATCGACGCGGTCGCCGGCCGGATCCGCGACGGCGCGCTGCTGGCCGCCGTCGAGGCCGGCTCGGCCCCGCTGCTCTAGGCGACAAGCGGGGACTGTCCCCACGTTCTTGCGCGAAAAGGGGCCTGGCCCCGCTCCCGGTCAGGCCGGCTTGAGCTTGTAGATCGAGCCGTCCAGCGAGATCACGTAGAGCCCGCCGGCCTGGCCCTCGCCGAAGGAGTCGAGCTCGGAGACCTTGAAGCTGATGTGCGTCATGAGCACCGGCCGGCCGCCCGCGGCGCGCCGCTTCCAGATCCGGCCCGAGCACAGATCGCCGTAGATGTAGTAGCCGCGCAGCTTCTTCAGCACCGTCCCGCGGTACACGTATCCGCCGGTCACGGCGCAGTTCCCCGGCCCGGAGGGGACGGAGTGGGGGTACTGGAACGCGGGGAACTTGAGGTGGGTGCGGTTGATCGGCTGCACCTTGAACACATGCGTGCCCTCGTAGTAGCTCCAGCCGAAGTTCGTGCCGGGGAGCGCGCCCTTCTTGAGGTGGTCGACCTCCTCCCAGTTGTCCTGGCCGACGTCGCCGATCCACATGTCGCCGGTCGTGCGGTCGAACGAGAACCGCCACGGGTTGCGCAGGCCGTACGCGTACACGCGGTAGTGCGCGCCGGGGACGCGCACGTTCAGGCGCAGGATGGCCGCGAGCGGGCCGCCGCTCTGGCCGCGGTTGTTCGGGTCGCCCTCGCTGCCGCCGTCTCCGAGCCCGATGTAGAGCTTGCCGTCGGGCCCGAACTGCAGCTGTCCGCCCTTGTGGTTCGCGAACGGCGGCTGGTTCACCTTGGCCAGGATGACCTTCGAGAAGGGGTTCGCGATGTTCGGGTGCTTGGCCTCGACCCGGTACCGGGCCACCCGCGTGTCGCCGTCCTTGTTGACGAAGTCGACGTAGAAGAAGCCGTTCCTGCGGTAGTTCGGATCGAACGCCATCGAGAGCAGCCCTTCCTCGGAGGTGCAGCTGACGAGGCGGGTGATGTTCAGGAACGGTCGTCGCAGCACGTGGCCGGCCCGGTCGATGCGGATGACGCCGCACTTCTCGACCACGAACAGACGGGTGTCGCCCCGCGGCGAGGTCAGGTAGACCGGGTTCGAGAGCCCGTGCATGATCCGCTGCAGCCGCACCGCGCCGGAGGCCTGCGAGCTCGAGCCCGCACACCCGAGGGCGGAGGCCACGGCCATGGCCAGGACAACGAGGGCAAGGCGCCGACCCACCCGGCCATGCTAGATCATCCTCTGCCGGGGAACGGGGTCGGAGGGCCACAGCCCTGATAGCGTTTCGGCATGGCCGCCGCCGCCGAGACCCTGGTCGAATCGCTCGTCGGCGACCTGTCCGCGGTGCGCGCCCCGCGCGGCTCCGAGCTCCACTGCAAGGGCTGGCACCAGGAGGCCGCCCTGCGGATGCTCTGCAACAACCTCGATCCCGAGGTGGCCGAGGACCCGACCCGGCTTGTCGTCTACGGCGGCTCGGGGCGCGCCGCCCGCAGCCACGAGGCGCTGCGCGCGATCGTCGCGGCGCTGCTCGCGCTCGAGTCCGACGAGACGCTGCTCGTCCAGAGCGGCAAGCCCGTCGGCGTCTTCCGCACCCATCCCGGGGCGCCGCGCGTCCTGATCGCCAACTCGCTGCTCGTGCCCCGGTTCGCGAACTGGGACGAGTTCCGGCGCCTCGAGGCCGAGGGCCTGACGATGTTCGGCCAGATGACGGCCGGCTCCTGGATCTACATCGGCACCCAGGGGATCCTCCAGGGCACCTACCAGACCTTCGCCGCCGCCGGCGAGGCCCACTGGGGCTCGCCCGACCTGGCCGGCCGCACCATCCTGACCGCCGGCCTGGGCGGCATGGGCGGCGCGCAGCCGCTCGCCGCGTCGCTCGCCGGCGCCACCAGCCTGTGCGTCGAGGTCGACCCGCACCGGATCGAGCGCCGGCTCGAGACCCGCTACCTGGACGAGGTGGCGGACGACCTCGACGACGCCGTCGCCCGCGTCCGGCGCCACGCCGCAGACGGCCGCGGCGTCTCGGTCGGCCTGCTCGGCAACGCCGGCGAGGTGTTCCCCGAGCTGCACCGCCGCGGCGTCCGCTTCGACCTCGTCACCGACCAGACCTCGGCCCACGACATGCTGAACGGCTACGTGCCCGACGGGATGAGCCTGGCCGAGGCGCTCGAGTTGCGCGAGCGCGACCCCGACGGCTACGTGCGCAGGGCCCGGGAGACCGCCGTCCGCCACGTCCAGGCGATGCTCGACATGCAGGCCGCCGGCAGCCACGTGTTCGACTACGGCAACAACCTCCGCACCGAAGCCAAGGATGCCGGGCTCGAGGACGCGTTTCACTTCCCCGGCTTCGTGCCCGCGTACGTGCGGCCGCTCTTCTGCGTCGGCGCCGGGCCGTTCCGGTGGGCCGCGCTCTCGGGCGACCCGGCCGACATCGCCCGCATCGACCTGGCGCTGCTCGAGGAGTTCCCCGACGACGTGCTGCTGCAGCGGTGGCTGCGGCTCGCGCCCGACCGGGTCGCGTTCCAGGGCCTGCCGGCACGGATCTGCTGGCTCGGCTACGGCGACCGCGCCCGCGCCGGCCTGCTCTTCAACGACCTCGTCCGCCGGGGCGAGGTGTCGGCGCCGATCGTGATCGGCCGTGACCACCTCGACACGGGGTCGGTGGCGTCGCCGTTCCGGGAGACCGAGTCGATGCAGGACGGCTCCGATGCGATCGCCGACTGGCCGATCCTGAACGCGCTCCTGTCCGCGTCGTCCGGGGCGTCGTGGGTCTCGGTGCACCACGGCGGCGGCGTCGGCATCGGCAACTCGATCCACGCCGGACTCGTGATCGTCGCCGACGGGACGCCTGAGATGGACGAGCGGCTCCAGCGCGTGCTGACGAACGACCCTGGCATCGGCGTCGCGCGGCACGCGGACGCGGGCTACGAGGTGGCGCTCGGCACCGCCCGCGAGCGCGGCGTCCGCCTGCCGATGAGCGAGTACGGGGCGTGAGCGACCGGGCCGCCGTCCTCACGGGCGTGACGGGCGGATGGGGCCGGGCGGTGCTCGACCGGTTCGTCGAGCGCGGCTGGGACGTGGCCGCGACGCACCGGGGGGACGCCCCGGGCGACCTCCCGGCCGGCGTGCTCCCGGTCGAGGCCGACCTGACCGACCCGGCGTCGGCGGAGGCGGTCGTCGCTGCCGCGCTCGAGCGGTTCGGGCGAGTGGACGCGCTCGCGAACATCGCCGGGGGGTTCGCGATGGGGGGACGGATCGACGAGGCGGCGGTCGACGTGTGGCGCTCGCAGCTCGCCGTCAACCTCGACACGGCCTACAACATGACCCGCGCCGTGCTCGGCCCGATGCGGGCCGCCGGCCGCGGCTCGGTCGTCTACATCGGCTCGTCGGCGGCCGAGCGGCCGTTCCCCGGCGCCGCCGGCTACATCGTCTCGAAGACCGCCCTCGCCGGCCTGATGCGGGCGGTCGACGCGGAGGTGCGGGCGGAGGGGATCCGCGCGAACACCGTGGTCGTGAAGATCGTGGACACGCCGCGCAACCGGGCCGACAACCCGGACGCCGACTTCTCCCGGTGGACGACCGGCGCCGAGCTCGCCGCCGTCGTCGAGTGGCTGTGCGGCGACGACTCCGCGCCGCTCTCGGGCGGCATGATCCCGGCGTATGGCCGCGCCTGACGGCGGCCCGAGCTTCCGGCTCGAGCACCTCGCCGCCGCCGCGTCGCCCGCCGGGACCGTTGCGCCCCTCCGCGGAGGCGACTTCGGCCGGGTGCTGGACGTCGCCCCGGCGGCGATCGCCGTCGTCGACGGCCGGATCGCGGCGGTGGGAGCGCCCGCCGAGGTGCGGGCGGCCCATCCCGACCTCGAGCCGCTCGACGGCGGCGGCCGGGTCGCGATCCCGGGACTGATCGACTGCCACACCCATCCCGCCTTCGGCGGCGACCGGGCGAACGAGTTCGACCTGCGCGCGCAGGGAGCCGACTACGAGCGCATCCACGCCTCGGGCGGCGGCATCGCCGCGACGGTTCGGGCGACGCGGGGCCTGGACGCCGCCGGCCTGCGGGCCGCCGTCGCCCGGCACATGGGCTGGATGGCCGCGAACGGCACGACGACGGCCGAGGGCAAGTCGGGTTACGGCCTCGACCGTGACACCGAGCTCCGCAGCCTGGAGGCGGTCGCGGCGGTGGAGGCCATCGAGACGGTCCCGACCTACCTGGGCGCGCACAGCGTGCCGCCCGAGTTCGGCGACGGCGACGAGTACCTCGACTACGCCCTCGCCGAGGTGCTCCCCGAGGCGGCGCGGGTGGCGGATGCGGCCGACGTCTTCCTCGAGCGGGGCGCGTTCACCGCCGAGCAGGCCGAGCGCTACCTCCGGGCCGCTGCAGATCACGGGCTTGCGCTGCGACTGCACGGCGACCAGTTCACCGAGTCGGGCGCGATCCCGCTCGCGGTCGAGCTCGGCGCCCGTTCCGTCGACCACCTCGAGGCGACCGGGGGGGACGGCGTCGACCGGCTGGCGGAGAGCGACGTCGCGGCCGTGCTGCTGCCGGTGGCGGCGCTCTACCTGCGCCGCAGCATGCCGCCCGCCCGGGCGCTGATCGACCGCGGCGCCGTGGTCGTGCTCGCGACCGACTTCAACCCCGGGAGCGCCTACTGCGACTCGCTGCCGGTCGTGATGACGCTCGCCTGCACCCAGCTCGGGATGTCGGCCGGCGAGGCGCTCTGCGCGACGACGGTGAACGCCGCCTGGGTGCTGGGCCGGTCGGAGCGGCTGGGGCGGCTCGCCCCCGGCTACGACGCCGACATCGTGCTGCTGGATGCGCCCGACTGGCGCCACGTCGCGTACCACCTGGCCGGCCGCGACATCGCGGCGGTCTACAAGCGCGGCCACCTCATCGCCCACTAGCCCGGGGTAAGACCCCGATCCGCCTCAGCAGGTCGGGTCGGCGCCCGGGCAGACGTCACTCTGCGGCGCCAGCGGCAGGCGGTCGAGCAGCCCGGTCAGCTCCTGCAGCTCGTCCGGGGTGAAGCGCTCGGCGAAGAGGGCGCGGACACCCTCGACGTGCGACTCACGCGCGTCGGCGAGGAGCGTGCGGCCCGCCGGTGTGATCTCGGCGTAGGTGACCCGCGCGTCGGCCGCGCACGAGGCCTTGCACACGAGTTTCGACCGCTCGAGCCCATCCAGCAGCCGGGTGATGCCCGACGCCGTCAGCAGGACGCGCTCGGCCAGGTCGACCCGCCGCAGCCGGCCGCCGTCCGCGTGGGCGAGATGCATGAGCACCTCGAAGTCGTTGATCGTGAGCCGGTGGCTCGCCATCAGCTCGCGGTTGAACCGGCGCGTCGCGGCGGCGTGTGCGCGCAGCAACCCGACCCAGGCATCGAGCTCGGCGAGGCGTCCGGGCGTGGGTGTGGGGGCGTCTGTGGCGGACGCGCTCATACGAAGAACTCTGGTTGCTCCCTCAAGTTTCTCACCAGCAATTGTATGCGCAGACAGCAATTGTGGCAATGAGGCCGGACGCCGCGATCAGTCGCCGCCGAGCGAGAGCCCCGGCGCGGGCGGACGCCGGATCCGCCACCCGCGGAGGCGCTTCCGCGCGCGGTCCTCGAAGCGCAGCTCGCTCTGCATCGCGATGTCGCGGTAGAGCAGGGCGGCGAACACCAGAATGAACGGGATGCGTTCGGTGAGCTCGTAGTACGGCGCCTGCACGAACGCGACGATGAGCGCCACGTGCACCCAGAAGAGCGGTGGTGAGTCGCGGGACCGCGTCTTGGCGGTGCGCACGATCGTGTAGGCCATCCACGTGCCGAAGAAGAACAGCGCGGGGACGCCGTGGGAGTACAGGAGCATGAAGATCTCGCTCTCGGTGCCGACGCTCTTCTGGGTGTGCGTGACGGCGGTGTTCTGCTGCGGGGCGCCGTAGCCGAGCACCGGGCTCGCGGCGATCTGGGTCTGCGCGGCCTGGTCGCGCGCCAGCCGGCTGGTGTCGCCGGTCTGGTGCGTGAAGCGGCCGGAGACGAGCCCGCCGAGCGGCGAGAACGCGATGATCACACCCACGACGACCACCGCGCCGAGCACGCGCATCACCCGCCGGACGTCGCGCAGCGCGCCGAAGCGCACGGCGGCGTAGGCGAGCCCGAAGCCGAGGCTCAGCCACAGGCCCCGGTTCAGCGAGAAGATGATGGGGACCACCGAGAGCCCGAGCGTGATCTTGAGCACGCGGCCCCAGACGGGGCCCGGTTTGGCGGTCATGGCGGCAAGGGCGATCGGCGTCAGCATGGCGCACGTCGACCCCCAGGCGTTCGTGTACGCGAAGAACGTCTGCGGCCGGCCCTCCTCGAACCCGAGGAAGCGCTGCACCTCGGCGACCTGCAGGTGCACGTGCGCGTAGAAATAAGTGTTGTTCAGCAGCGAGTGCGGGAAGAGGTACTCCGCCGGGCTGCTCACCTGAAGCGTCGGGTAGAGCACCGCCAGCCAGCCGCCGTAGATCACGCACACCCAGAACCCGGCCATGCCGTTGATGACCGCGCGGGTGGGGACGCGGTCACGGGACGCGTTGTAGATCCACAGGAAGAGCACCGTCGCCGACAGGTAGAACGAGAGCCGCCACGACCACGCGATCACGCGTGACGCGCTGTGCAGCTCGATCCCCGAGGCGATCATCCAGCCCACGAACAGGAGCCAGATCCCGAACCGGCGCGGGGCGCGCAGCTCGCCGCGGCGCAGCAGCGGGTAGACGATCGGCGCCACGATCAGCGGCCACATGAAGAACGAGAAGCCCGCCAGCCACCACAGCGGCAGCCCCAGGAAGATCGCGTAGGGCTGCCAGCCCCGAGGCGGCGTTGCCCAGCCCGGGAGTGTCGACGACGGCAGCGCGCGCGCTCGGCGCCGCGCGACCGCGGTGGTGGTCATCGTCGCCATGTGACCCTAGGGGTCGAGCCGCTCCTCGGCCCGGTTGTCGAGCCGCGCCAGGAACAGGCCCACGATGACGCCGGTGATGATCACGCTCGCCGCAGGCAGCAGTGAGGCGATCGATGAGAGGGACGTGCTCATTGCCTTTCCCAGACTAGCCCGAATGGGTGGGGGTGCAACTCCGCGTCGAAGAGTTCGCCAATACCCGTTCCCTAACCTGCCGCCGCTCGGGTTTTTGACGGGCGACCGAAAGGACGAGACGTGGCGTTTCGGCGTGTGCTACGGCGGGGCGTCTCGGGCTGGATCCACGCCCTCGCCGGGCTCGCCATCTCGCTCTGCTTCGGGTGGCTCGCGATCCGCGACGTCTCGTGGCATGCGGTGCGCCGGTCGCTGGGCGAGATCCGTCCCGCGTGGCTCGTCGTCGCGCTCGTCCTGCTCGCAATTGCGGTCTGGATGCGCTCGGAGCGGTGGCACCTGCTCTTCGCGCGCGGCCGGCGGCCGCCGCGGCGGGCCGTGTTCTGGTCGCTGAACATCGGGTACCTGTTCAACAACCTGCTGCCCGCCCGCGCCGGGGAGGCGGCCCGGGTCGTCGCCCTGCGGAGGGAGGCGGGGTGCCGGCCGCGCGCGCCGCGGCGACCGTGGCCGTCGAGCGGGCGTTCGACCTCGCCTCGCTGGCCGCGCTCATGCTGTTCGTGGCGCCGATGCTCGGTTCGAGCCGGATCGCCCGGGCGACCGAGTGGACGAGCGCCGCGCTGATCTGCCGTCGGCGGCACCGGGGACGGGCGTCCGATGCGCGCGGAGACGCTGACACTCGCCGCGGCCGGCGTCGCGCTGCCGCTGACGGCAGCCATGACCGCGCGCGGGCCGCGAGCGTCGTCGCGCCGAGCGCGCCGGCGGCGGGCAGGAGCGGCAGCGCCGGGAGCAGGTAGCGGAAGTCGAACATGCTCGTGCCGGCCCGGAGGCGGTGTCGCCCGGGGTCACCAGGGGACGATGACCGTCGTCACGCTCCGCCCGGGAAGCGCCGTCGTGAGGGTCGACCCCTTCAGGGACGCGGCACCTGTGGGCGCGAGGTTCCGCGTCGCGCTCGTCGTGTAGGCCGACGGGGCGCGGTAGTGGTGGCGCCCTGGAGGCGGCAGCCGCACGCGCACGCTGCGCTGCCCGGATCCGTCGTTGATCATGACGAAGCGCCACATGTTGCGGCGGAACGCGAGCACGTGGACATGGTCGGGGACGCCGGTGACCCGGAAGTGCGCGGCGCCGGGGCGGATGTAGCGGCTGAAGTTCGCCAGCACCCAGTAGCGGCGGGTGAAGTAGATCGACTGGTTCCCGTCGGCGCGGAGTCGGGGTCGTAATAGAGGAGCCCGTCGTTCCAGCCGCGCGCGTTCGACCCCGTCGGGCAGGCCGGGTCGGATCCCGGCGCGCACCCCAGCTCGGGCGAGAGGGCCGTCCACCAGCTGAAGCTCGAGACGCGGCCGGCGGAGAGGTCGCGCCAGATCGTGTCGGCCAGCCAGAGTCCCGCGCGCATGCCCGGGTTGTACCCGCGGGCGTAGCCGGCCCCGGCCGAGCAGCACACCTCGGTCAGCGCGGCCGTGTGGGCGCGCACCATCCCGGCGACGGCGCGCAGCCGGGCGACGGTCGGGAAGTCGTAGCCGTGGAACGAGACCGTCGACACATCGGGGTCGATCCAGCGGGTGAGGCCGGCGCCGAGCGCGACCGTCGTCGTCGACTCGTCGGCGCTCACCCTCGTCCCCGGCGAGCGCGCCGCGAGGGCGTCCGCGACCGAGTGGATCACCGTCGCCCGCTGCGCGGCCGGCACGTGCATGCCCTCCTGGTGGCAGTCGGGGAAGCTGTTCGTCGGCTCGTTCATGGGGCTGACGGTCGCGAGCCGGATGCCGTAGGTGGAGCGCATGTGGGCGGCCACGCGCGCGAAATAGGAGGCGTAGTTCGCGACCCGGCCAGGGCGCAGCTCTCCGCCGCAGCTGCGCCCGTTCGTCGTGAAGAAGGGCGGCGCGCTGTTCGCGAAGCCCACCAGCCGGCGGACGCCGTAGCGGGCCGCCTGGCGCAGGAAGGCCGTGCCGCCGGGATCGGCGCTCCAGTCGTACCTGCCCGGCGCCGAGAGGAACGAGCGGGGCGCCCGCGGCCCGGCGATGACGCCCGCCCCGCCGCCGCCGATGTTGTAGCGGTAGATCGAGAGCCCGAGTCCCGAGCGGCGGTCGAAGAGCAGCTGGGCGATCCGGGCCCGTGTCGACGCGGAGAAGCCGTCCGCGTCGTTGGGCCACCACGCCCCCGAGGCGCCGAACCCCGTGATCGTCTGCGCGGCCGAGAGCACGCGTACAGACGGCACGGCGGGCGCGTCGGCCCGGGCGGGAGCGGCGAGCCCCGCCACGGAGACGGCAGCAGCGAGGCCTGCGAGGGCGACAGACCGCAGGACGGCGAGTGGGACGGCTGGGCGACGCAGAGCGGAGAGGCGGGTGGGCGGCGGTTGCGGTATGCGGCAATTGGCACCGCCTGCCCGACGCCAATTGGAACTCCGTTGAGGCTCCCAGGGTAGCGGCCGTGAGCGGTCATCGCGAACGCCCCGCCCCCGGTAGAATGGCTGCATGGCGAATCGCAAGCAGCAGAAGCGCAAGTACCAGCGGTCGGTCGGCCGCGGGCGTGTCTTCGGCGATCAGGAGGGCCGGCCCGAGACGAGCGCGAAGGGCGCCGGCTCGAGCGGGCCCGCGCGCCGGCGGGGCGAGCCGCCCCAGCCCTCGGCAGTCCGGGCTGCCAAGCGGGCGGCGATCTTCGCCGTCCTCTTCTACATCGCCATCAGCTACACGTCGCTCGGCGGGAACATGACCAACGGCGTGAAGGCGTTCAACGCGGTCGTGATGTTCGTGCTCTTCTGGTCGATCGGGACGATCACCGAGACCTTCGCCTGGCGGCGGTGGCAGAAGAAGCACGGCGGGTCCGGCTGACCCCAGCGTCTAGGCTGCCCGGTTCAATGCTGGACATCGTGCAGCTGCCCCTGGGCGCGTATCAGACCAACTGCTATCTCGTCGCGCGCGAGGGCGCGTCCGGGGCGGCCGTCATCGACCCCGGCGACTCGCCCGACACGGTGCTCTCCGTCCTGGCCGACCGCGGCTGGAAGGCCGCCGGCGTGCTCCTGACGCACGGCCACCACGACCATCTGGGAGCGGTGAAGGGCGTCGCCGAGGCGGCGGGGGTCGACGTGTGGATGCCGCGCGGCGAGGCCGGCGACCTGCGCGCCCTCGCGGCGGGGCCGTACGAGCCCGACCACCTCCTCGACGGCGGCGAGCTCGTGTCCGTCGCCGGGATCGACTTCGACACGACGCCCGTGCCGGGCCACTCGCCCGCCTCGATCGCCTTCCACGCCGAGGGGCACCTGTTCTCCGGCGACCTGCTCTTCGCCGGCTCGGTCGGCCGTACCGACCTCGTGGGCGGCGACATGTCGACGCTGCTTGCGAGCATCCGCCGGCTGGTCGACGCCTACACGCAGGAGACGGTCGTCCTGCCCGGCCACGGCCCGGCGACCACCCTCGGGCACGAGCTCGCCACGAACCCCTTCCTCGGGGCGCTGCGGGCATGAGCCGCGACTTCCAGGCGCCGCGGGGGACGCTCGACTGGTACGGGCCGCGCGCGGCGCTGCGCCGGTCGGTGCTCGACCGGGCGCGGACGGTGTTCGAGTCGGCCGGCTACGGCCAGGTCGTGACGCCGACCTTCGAGGACACGGGCGTCTACCGGCGCACGTCGGGCGAGGGCTCGGACGTGGTCCGCAAGGAGATGTACAGCTTCCATGACCGGAGCGACCGCGACCTGACGCTGCGCCCCGAGGGCACCGCGGGCGTGATGCGGGCCTACCTCGAGCACGGTCTGCACCACCAGCCCCAGCCCGTCAAGGTCTGGTACGAGCTGCCGATGTTCCGCTACAACGCGGTGCAGAAGGGCCGCTTCCGCGAGCACTACCAGTTCGGCGCGGAGGCGATCGGGAGCGACGATCCCGGGCTCGACGCCGAGCTGATCGCCCTCCAGGCCCGCTGGTACCGTAACGTCGACGTGACGGGCCTCACGCTGCTCCTGAACTCGATCGGCGACGAGACCTGCCGGCCCGCCTACGTCGCGCTCCTGGTCGCCTTCCTCGACGAGCACATGGACGAGCTGTGCGAGGAGTGCCGCGAGCGCCGCGACACGAACCCGCTGCGCGTCTTCGACTGCAAGAACACGTCCTGCCAGGCCGTGCTCGCCGACGCGCCGAAGATCACCGATCACCTGTGCGACGCGTGCCGCGAGCACTTCGCCGCCGTCCGCGCCCAGCTCGACGCCCGCGGGGTCGCCTACGAGCTCGACCCGGGCCTCGTGCGCGGGCTCGACTACTACACGCGCACGGCCTGGGAGTGGCAGTGGGCGGCGCTCGGCGCCCAGTCGGCCATCTCCGGCGGCGGGCGCTACGACGGCCTCGCCGAGCAGCTCGGCGGGCCGCACACGCCCGGGGTCGGCTTCGGCGCGGGGGTGGAGCGGCTCGTGCTGACGCTCGAGGAGATGGGCGCCGCCGACGCGGAGCCTGCCCTCGACGTGATGTTCGCGGTGCTGGACGACGCCGCACGGCCGCGGGTGCACGCGCTCATGGACGACGCCCGCGCCGCCGGCCTGCGCAGCGACGCGGCCTACGGCGGCCGGCGGCTGAAGCGCACGCTCGAGCTGGCCGCCCGCCGCGGCGCCGGCACCGTCGTGATCGTCGGCGAGGACGAGTGGGGGGCGGGCGAGGCCAGCGTGCGCGACATGGGCTCGGGCGAGCAGCGCCGGGTCGCGCTCGACGGGCTCGTGGAGGCGCTCGCCCGGTGAGCTGGCGCACCCACCTGGGCGGCGACCTGCGCGCGGGCGACGAGGGCACGCGCGTGACGCTCGCAGGCTGGGTGGCGCGTCGCCGCGACCACGGCGGCCTCGTCTTCGTCGATCTGCGCGACCAGGCCGGCCTCGTGCAGCTCGTCTTCAACCCCGACGAGCAGCCGGCCGCCCACGCGGCGGCCCATGGGCTGCGGTCGGAGTTCGTCATCCAGGCCGAGGGCGTCGTGCGCGCCCGCTCGGCGGAGACGGTCAACCCGCGGCTCGCGACGGGCCGGATCGAGGTGCACGTCGAGCGGCTCGAGGTGCTGTCGACCGCGCCCGTGCTCCCGTTCCAGCTCGACGACGACGGCGTGGACGAGACCCTGCGCCTGCGCCACCGCTACCTCGACCTGCGCCGCGAGGAGATGCGCCGAAACATCCGCGTGCGCTTCAAGCTCACCCAGACGATCCGCCGCTACCTGGAGGACAGGGGCTTCTGGGAGCTCGAGACGCCGATCCTCTACAAGTCGACCCCGGAGGGCGCGCGCGAGTTCCTGGTGCCGACGAGCTCGCACCCGGGCCGCTTCTACGCGCTGCCGCAGTCGCCGCAGACGTACAAGCAGCTCTACGTCATCTCCGGCTTCGAGCGCTACTACCAGATCGCCCGCTGCTTCCGGGACGAGGCCACCCGCGCCGACCGCACCGCCGAGTTCACGCAGCTCGACATGGAGCTCGGCTTCATCGAGCCCGAGGAGTTGTTCGCGCTGATCGAGGGGATGTTCGGGGCCATCTGGCGCGACCTCATGGACGACGAGTTGCCGATCCCGTTCCCGCGCATGACCCACGACGACGCGATGCTGCGCTACGCGATGGACAAGCCCGACACCCGCTTCGGGTGTGAGATCGCCGACGTCACCGACGCGCTGCGCGGCACCGAGTTCAAGGCCTTCCGCGGAGTGATCGACGACGGAGGGGTCGTGCGCGGCTTCGCGGTGCCGGGCGCGATGGACTTCTCGCGCAAGGACTTCGAGGGGCTCGTGGAGTTTGCCCGCACCTGGGGCGGGAAGGGCGTCGCCTGGATGCAGGTGGGCGAGGGCGGCGAGGTGCGCTCGCCTACGCGCAAGTTCCTGAGCGAGGCCGAGGTGGCCGCGATCGTGGCCGGGGTCGGCGCCGGCGAGGGCGACACGATCCTCCTCGTGGCCGACGCGGTGGACGCCGCCGTCCGGGTGCTGGGGCCGCTGCGCCTGCACCTCGGCGAGCGGCTGGACCTGATCGAGCAGGGCTGGAAGCCGCTCTGGATCACCGACTTCCCGATGTTCGAGTGGCTGCCCGACGAGAACCGCTGGAAGGCCGCGCACAATCCCTTCAGCGCGCCCGAGCCGCAGTTCGCCGATACCTTCGACGCCGACCCCGCGGCCGCCCGCGCGCGCCAGTACGACTTCGTCCTGAACGGGAACGAGATCGGCGGCGGCTCGATCCGCAACCACCGCCCGGAGATGCAGGGGCGCGTGTTCCGGCTGCTCGGGATCTCCGAGGAGGAGGCCGAGGCGAAGTTCTCGTTCCTGCTGCGCGCGCTCGAGATGGGGGCGCCCCCGCACGGCGGCATCGCGTTCGGGATCGACCGGCTCGCGATGCTGATCGCGGGCGCGGCGTCGCTGCGCGACGTGACCGCCTTCCCCAAGGGCCAGGGCGGGTTCGACCCGCTCACCGGCGCGCCGACGCCGGCCACCCCGGCGGAGCTGCGCCTGTACGGAATCCGGGTGGTGACGGATCCGGACGGACCCGCTACGCTGTGAACGCCGGCGCCATTTCGTACCGCGCACCACATTTTCGTCGTGCGAACACTTCCAGCGCCGGGGCGAGGTCGAAGCGGTCGAAGCATCCAGAGAGTGGCCGATAGCCGAGCCCCAGGCACCGGCGTTCAAGGGGACTGTCCCCGCCCGCCGGGGACAGTCCCCGGTTTTCCCACCGTGAGCGTCTACCTCGACCACGCGGCGACCACCCCTCTCGGCCCCGAGGCGCGGGAGGCGATGGAGCCGTACCTGTCCGAGCGGTTCGGGAACGCGTCCGAGCCGCACGCCCACGGCCGCGCGGCGCGGGCGGCGCTCGACGACGCCCGCGCGACCCTCGGCGGGCTGCTCGATGCCGAGCCGGCCCAGGTCGTGCTCACCTCCGGCGGCTCGGAGGCGGACAACCAGGCGGTGTTCGGGCTGGCCGGGCCGGCGCCGGGCCGGCTGGTCGTGAGCGCGATCGAGCATCCGGCCGTGCGCGAGTCGGTCCGCGAGCTCGAGCGGCGCGGGTTCGAGGTCGCCTGGGCGCCGGTCGACGGCGATGGGGTGGTCGCCGCCGACGAGTTCGAGCGCCTGCTGCGCCCCGGCGACCGCCTGGCGGCGGTCATGTGGGCGAACAACGTCACCGGGGCCGTCCAGCCGGTCGAGCGGCTGGCGGCGGCCGCCGCCGAGCGCGGTGTCCCGTTCCACTGCGACGCCGTGCAGGCGGCCGCGTCGTTCCCGGTCGGGCTGCGCTCGTCGGGCGCCGAGTCGCTCGCGCTGTCGGCCCACAAGCTCGGCGGCCCGAAGGGTGTCGGCTGCCTGGTGGCCCGGAGCCCGGGCCGGATCCCGCCGCTCGTGTGGGGCGGGGGCCAGGAGGGCGGCCTGCGCTCCGGCACCGAGAACATCCCCGGCGCCGTCGGCTTCGCGGCCGCACTCGCCGCGACGCGGGCCGCGGACGACCGCCGGGCCGCGCTGCGCGCGCGGCTCGAGGCGGCGCTCGCGGACGGGATCACCGTCGTGTCGGCGGGCGCCGAGCGGCTCCCGGGACACCTGCTCGCGCTCGTGCCCGGGATCCGCGCCGAGCTGCTCGTGCTGGCGCTCGACCGCGAGGGCTACGCCGTTGCCGCGGGCTCGGCCTGCGCGGCGGGCGATGCGGAGCCGAGCCACGTCCTCGTCGCCCAGGGCATGTCGGCGCAGGATGCCCGCAGCGTGGTGCGCGTCTCGCTCGGCATCGGCACGACCGAGGCCGAGGTGGACGGGTTCGCGGCCGCGTTCAGGGCCTGCGCCGGCCGGTTGCGCCGGGGCGGCCTCGAGGGCGTCGCCGCGGCGGTGTGACGGTGTACTCGGCCGCCGCCGTCGAGCTTGCCCTGTCGCCGCGCCATGCAGGCGCCGCGCCAGGCGGAATCGCCGGCGAGGCCGGCAACCCGGCGT
This sequence comes from Thermoleophilia bacterium, assembly GCA_025928435.1. Next base: position 13,663 of record JAICJM010000010.1, on the reverse strand, counting down.
GCGGGGACGCGATCCGGATCGAGCTCGCCTTCGCCGGCACCCGCATCGCCGCCGCGCGCCACCGCACCTTCGCGTGCCCGCACGGCACCGCGGCCGCGGAGCTCGCCTGCCGGCTCGCCGAGGGCCGCGACCTGCTCGCCGCGGCGACGATCGGGTGCAGCGAGCTCGAGGCGGAGCTCGCGCCGCCGGAGGGCAGCCGCGCGTGCGTCGCCGTCGCGGTCGACGCCCTGCACGCGGCGCTGGCCGCGGCGGTCGCCCGGGCCGAGGTTCCGGCCGCCGAGGGCCGCGTCGCCGTCGCCATGTCCGGCGGGGTCGATTCGGCCGTCGCGCTCCTGAAGGCGGTGGAGGCCGGGCTCGAGCCGGTCGGCGTCACGCTGCGGCTGTGGATCGACCCGGGCGCGCCGGACGGGGAGCGGGCCTGCTGCTCGCCGCGGTCGGTGCGAGCGGCCCGGGCCGCGTGCCATGCGCTCGGCGTGCCGCACTTCGGGCTCGACCTGCGCGAAGAGTTCCGGCGCGACGTCGTCGACGACTTCCTGGGCGGGTTCCGGGCCGGCCTCACCCCGAACCCGTGCGTGCGCTGCAACGGCGGCTTCCGGTTCGCCGCGCTGGCCGGGTTCGCCGACCGGGTGGGCGCTCCCCGGGTCGCGACGGGCCACTACGCGCGGGTGCGGCGGCGGGACGGGCGGACGCTGCTCGCCCGCGGCGCCGATCCGGCCAAGGATCAGTCGTACATGCTCGCGTCGGTGCCGGCGGAGATCCTCGAGCGGTGCTGGTTTCCGCTCGGCGAGCAGACGAAGGCCCAGACGCGGGCCGAGGCGGGCTCCGCCGGCCTGGAGGCTGCCCGGCGGCCCGAGAGCCAGGACGTGTGCTTCGTCGGCGGCGGCGACCACCGCGCCTTCCTGGAGCGGCACGGAGGCGCGGGCCGGGCGGGCGAGATCGTCGACACCGGCGGCCGCACGCTCGGGCGGCACGCCGGCGTGCACCGCTTCACGCCCGGCCAGCGGCGCGGGATCGGCGTCGCCGCGGGCGGGCCGCTCTACGTGCTCGAGGTGCAGGCCGGTCGGGGGCGGGTCGTGGTCGGCCCGCGCGCGCAGCTCGAGCGGCGCACCGTGCGGGTGACGCCCGGCCGGCTGCTCGCGCCGGCCTCGCGGGTGCAGGCCAAGCTGCGCTACCGCACTGACCCGGTGTGGGCGACCGTGCGGCCCGGCGGGGAGGGGTTCACGCTCGATCTGGACGAGCCCGTTGCGGGCGTCGCGCCGGGTCAGACCGCGGTCCTCTACGACGACGACGCGGTGGTCGGCGCGGGCGTGATCGCCCCCTGACGGCCGGATAGGATAGGTTCCCCCCGACCTCAGGGAGCCGCATGCACATCGCCCTTCTCGCCACCTCGTCCGACGTCTGGCGCTACGCGCTGGCCCTCTTTCTCGTGCTCACCGGCGTGGGCTTGTGCTTCGCGCTGATCCGGGCCGGGTCGACGCTCGGACGGGTGAACGCGATGATCGACGGGCTGATGAAGGAGCTCGTCCCGATGCTCGCCAAGGTGTCGACCTCGCTCGACCACGTGAACGAGGAGCTCGACAAGGTCGGCCGCATCACCGACTCGGCAACGGACGCGACGGCCAAGGTCGACGCGACCGTGCGGACGGTCTCCGAGGCGATCTCGAAGCCCTTCCGGGCGGTGTCGGGCGTGACGGCGGGCATCTCGCACGGCTTCGGGGTCTTCAAGAACAAGCGCGACCAGCGCGGGGGCGTGGTTTGAGGCGGGGACTGGCCCTCTCGGTCGTCCTGTCGGCGGCCGGGGCGGCGCTCTACAAGCGGGCCCAGAACGTGGCCGAGACCGAGCAGCGCAGCGTCGGCGAGGTGCTGCGCGAGCTGCCGGGACGTCTCTCCGAAGACCTGCGCACCCTCCCCGACGACCTGCGCGCCGCCGCCCACGAGGGGCGCCAGGCGGCCGAGCGCCGCTCGGCCGAGGTCGAGGAGGACTACCGCCAGGCCGCCAACCCCTAACCGCTGAATAAACGGGGTCAGACCCCGTTTATTCAGGGCGGCGGTGCATAACCGGTGCCAGGCACCTTGTATTCACGTGGATCCACCCGCCAAGAGGGTCTGACCCGTCTGGTGCGTCAGTCCGTGATGCGGGCGATCAGCTCGCGGCGGTCGATCAGCCGCTTCGGCTCGCCCGAGGGCGCCAGCTCGAAGCCCGCGCCGCGCGGATAGAGCACCTTGTCGCCCGGCGCGACGCCGTGCACGTCCTCGCCGATCGCCACCACGACCCCGGACACGCACGACGCGTCGCTGCTCGCGGGGATGATCAGCCCGGCGTTCGTCTCGGTCTCGTCGTCGACCGGCTCGACCAGGACGAAATGGTCGAGCGGCTCGATCGATCCCGGGCCGCCGCTGTGGGCGTGCTCGAAGCGCTCCAGGGTGTCGTCGCCGTGCATGGGGTAAGGATACCCCCCGGTAGAATGGCCTCGCAGATGCGCTCCCACGAGATCCGCCGGCGATTCGTCGACCATTTCGGCGCCACGGGGCACCAGCAGCTCCCGAGCGGGTCGCTGGTCCCGCCCGACTGGGACCAGAGCGTCCTCATCACCACGGCCGGGATGCAGCCGCTCAAGCAGTACTTCCTCGGCCTCGACGAGCCGCCGGGCAGGCGGCTGGTGACCGTGCAGAAGTGCTTTCGCACCGTCGACATCGACGAGGTCGGCCGCACCGCCCACCATCTGACCTTCTTCGAGATGCTCGGCAACTTCTCGATCGGCGACTACTTCAAGGACTTCGCCGTCGACCAGGCCTGGACGCTCGTCACCTCGCCGCAGGGCTTCGGGTTCGACCCCGACCGCCTGTGGGCCACCGTCTACCGGGGCGACGACAAGGTGCCGGCCGACGACGAGGCCGTCGACCTCTGGCTCGGCGTCGGCGTGCCCGCCGAGCGGATCCTGCGCCTCGGCAGCGACAACTTCTGGCAGGCCGGCCCCGTGGGCCCCTGCGGCCCGTGCTCGGAGCTGCACTACGACCGCGGGGCCGAGTTCGGGTGCGGCCGGCCGGAGTGCGGACCCGACTGCGACTGCGACCGCTTCATCGAGTTCTGGAACCTCGTGTTCATGCAGTACAACATGCTCGACGACGGCTCGCTCGAGCCGCTCCCGCACCCAAGCATCGACACGGGCGCCGGGCTCGAGCGCGTCACGATGCTGGCGCAGGGCGTCGAAAGCGCCTACCTCACCGACGCGTTCGGCGACCTGATCGAGGTCGTCGAGGGCTGGAGCGGGGCGAAGTACGGCCGCACCGCCGCCGAGACGAAGGCGCTCAAGGTGCTCGCCGACCACGGCCGGGCCATGAGCTTCCTCGCCACCGACGGCATCGAGCCGTCAAACGAGGGTCGCGGCTACGTGCTGCGGCGGGTGATCCGCCGCGCCGTCCAGCACGGCCGCCGGATCGGCCTCGAAGACCGGTTCGCCAGCCGCCTGCACGCGCGCGTGGTCGAGCTGCTCGGCGATGCTCATCCCGAGCTGCGCCGCGAGCAGGCGCGCGTCGCCGCCGAGCTCGAGGCCGAGGAGGAGCGCTTCTCGCGGACGCTCGAGACGGGCGGCAAGCTGCTCGACGAGCTGCTCGCCGACACGGCCTCGGAGGTGCCCGCCGCCGACGCCTTCCGCCTCCACGACACCTACGGCTTCCCGATCGAGCTGACGGTCGAGATCGCGGCCGAACACGGCAAGGCCGTCGACGAAGCCGGCTTCGCCGAGCTGATGGACCAGCAGCGCGACCGCGCCCGCGCGGCCGCCGGGGGGCGGGTGGACACCTCCGAGCTGCGCAGCGACTTCACGGCCGAGTTCGTCGGCTACGAGCGGCTGGACGTGACGACCCAGGTGGGGGCGCTGCACGACCGCGGCGACGGCTCCGCCCTCGTCAAGCTGCGCTCCTCGCCGTTCTACGCCCGCGGCGGCGGCCAGGTGGCCGACCACGGCTGGATCGAGACCGACGCCGCCCGCGCCGTGGTCGAGGACGTCGTCCGCGTCGACGACGACCAGGTGGTCGTGGCCCGGCTCGAGCAGGGCGACCTGCACCCCGGCGAGCGCGTTCGCGCGCACGTCGACGCTGAGGCACGGCGGCCGACGATGGCCAACCACACGGCCACCCACCTGCTGCACGCCGCCCTGCGCGAGGTGCTGGGCGACCACGTCACCCAGGCCGGCTCCTACGTCGGCCCCGACAAGCTGCGCTTCGACTTCCGCCACGGGGCTCCCATGACCGACGAGGAGGTCGCGCGCGTCACGGCGATCGTGAACGACCACATCGTGGCCAACCACCCGCTGCACATCTTCGTGACCACGCACGAGCACGCCCGCGAGCTCGGCGCCATGATGCTGTTCGGCGAGAAGTACGGCGAGCACGTCCGCGTCGTCGAGATCCCCGAGGTCTCGCGCGAGCTGTGCGGCGGCACCCACGTGCGCTCGACCGCCGAGATCGGCGCCTTCGTGCTGACGCGCGAGACGAGCTCGTCCCAGGGCGTGCGCCGGATCGAGGCCCTCACCGCCTCCGCGGCGCTCGAGCACCTGCGCGACGAGGCCGCCGAGGCCGCCCGCCTGCGTGCCCGCGTGGGCGAGCTCGAGGCCGAGCTGCGCAAGGCCGCCCGGCAGGCGCCGCCCGCCGCGTCGGCCAACGGCGGTGACGACGGGCTGATCGACCGCGCCTCGGAGGAGTCCGGCGTCTGGATCGTGGCCGACGTGATCGACGGCGCCGACGCCGACCGGCTGCTCCAGCTCTCCGACAGGGTGCGCTCCAGGCTGTCGCCGGCCGCCGCGGTGCTGGGCGGGAACGCCGGCGGGAAGGCGCACCTGCTGGCCGCCTTCGACGCCGGCGCCCAGGAGCGCGGGCTCTCGGCCGTCGACGTCATCCGCGAGGTCGCGCCGATCGTCTCGGGCGGCGGCGGGGGCAAGGCGGCGCTCGCGCGCGCCGGCGGCTCGGACGCGTCGCAGCTCGAGGCCGCGGTCAGGGCCGCCGCCGACCGGATCCGGGAGCAGCTGGCGGGAACGCCCGGATGAAGGTGCTCGCGGTTGACTACGGCCGCGCGCGCACAGGTCTGGCCGTGAGCGACGAGACCGGCGTGCTGGCGCGGCCCGTCACGGTGGTCGAGCGCGTCCGCTCCGGGGAGGGGATGGGACGCATGCTCCGGCAGATCGCGGAGCTCCAGCCCGATAGGATCGTCGTGGGTATGCCGCTGACGCTCCGGGGGGAGCACGGCCGCCAGGCCGCGGAGACGCAGGACTTCATCCACGAGCTGGAGGCTCGATGCGCGATACCGATCGAGACGTACGACGAGCGGTTCACGACGACGATGGCCGAGCGCGGTTCGACTGGGAGCCGCCGGACGGACGACGCCGTGGCCGCCGCCCACCTCCTCGAGGGGTATCTGCACAGGCTCGCCGGCTGATCCTGATCCTCATCCTGATCGGGGCCGTGGTCGGGCTCGTGAGGGCGGGCGGCTGGCTGCTCGACACGTCGAAGAGCCCGACGACGGCGCCCGCGGCCGACCCGCACGGGGCCGCCATCACCGTGGTGATCCCCAAGGGCGACGACGCCTCCGCCATCGCGGAGGTGCTGCAGGACCGGGGCATCATCGACGACTCCGGCCGCTTCGGCGACTACGCGAACGCCCAGGGCCAGGGCTCGAACTTTCAGGCCGGCACGTACGCCTTCAAGGCGGGCACCGGGTACGACACCATCATCGGGAAGCTGAACGGGGGCCCCAACGCCGGCGCCTCGCGACTCGTCATCCCCGAGGGCTACCGCATCACGCAGATCGAGGACGCCGTCGCGGGCCTCGGCATCAGCAAGTCGGCGTACGCGAAGGCGGCCAGCGCGGCGGTGCCCCCGGCGGGCTTCGGCCACCACGCGAACATGGAGGGGTTCATGTTCCCGGCCACGTACGAGATCCGGCCGCACGAGTCGGCCGCGGCGCTCGTCGCCCAGCAGCTGGCCGCGTTTCGTAACGCCTTCTCGCAGGTCGACATGTCCTACGCCCGGTCGAAGAATCTGACCCGGTACGACGTGCTGCGGATCGCCTCGATGATCGAGCGCGAGGCCAGGGTGCCGGGCGACCGCGCCAAGGTCTCGGCGGTGATCTACAACCGCCTGCACCGGGGGATGGCGCTCGGGATCGACGCGACCATCCTCTACCACCTGGGGTCGTGGACGGCGACGATTCACCAGTCGGACATCGACGACCCGGAGCCGTACAACACGCGCAGGCACGAGGGCCTGCCGCCGACGCCGATCTGCAACCCGGGCCTCGCCTCGCTCCAGGCGGCCGCGCATCCCGCGCACAAGGACTACCTGTACTACGTCGCCGTCCCGGGCAAGTCCGCCCAGTACTTCACGGACAGCTACCAGGACTTCAAGGCGCATGGCGGCTGAGCCGCGCCGCCGGGCGGCCGTGATCGGCCATCCGGTGGGGCACTCGCGGTCGCCGGCGATGCATACGGCGGCCTACCGCGCACTCGGCCTGGACTGGGAGTACACCGCGATCGAGGTCGAGCCCGCGAGCCTGCCGGCCTTCGTCGCCGGGCTCGACGCGGGCGGATACGCCGGCGTGAACGTCACCATCCCCCACAAGCAGGCCGTATTCGAGCTCTGCGACGAGGTCTCCGAGGAGGCCCGCCGGGCCGGGTCGGTCAACACCGTGCTCGTGCGGGACGGGGGCCTGCGCGGCGAGACGACCGACGGCTTCGGGTTGCTGTGGGCGCTGGGCGACGTCGAGCCGGCCGATGCGCTCGTGCTCGGTGCGGGCGGAGCGGCCCGGGCGGCGGTGACGGCGCTTGCGCACGCCGGCTGGCAGGTCGCCGTGAGCGCGCGCAGGCCGGAGGCGGCCGACGCGCTCGGAGTAGCTGTGCAGCGATGGCCGCCGGCGAGGGGCGCGAAGCTGCTCGTCAACGCGACGCCGGTGGGGCAGGAAACAGCGGGGACTGTCCCCGGGGGATCGGGGACAGTCCCCATTTCGGTCGAGCTCATCACCCCCGGGACGATCGTGTGCGACCTGGCCTATCGCGGCGACGGCAAGCCGACGCCGCTCATCGAGGCCGCGGCCGCCCGCGGCGCGCGAGCGGTCGACGGGCTCGACGTCCTGGTCGGCCAGGGCATCGCCGCCTTCGAGCTCTTCACCGGCCTCCCCGCGCCGGTCGACGTCATGCGCGCCGCCGCGTGGGGTCGAACGCCGCCGGATCGGTGAACGGCGCCCGCCCGAGGATCAGGTCGGCGGCGAGCCGGGCGGAGCCGCCGCCGGTGAGGATGCCCTCACTGCCGTGGCCGGCGCACACCACGGTGTGCTCGTCCAGCCGGCCGATGTAGGGCAGCCCGTCCTCGGAGAACGGGCGCAGGCCGGTCCAGGCCGCCGTCACCTCGCGGCCGGCCAGGCCGGGGATCAGGTCGCACGCGTGGGCGGCGTTGTCGCGCAGCGCCTCGGCGCTCTCCGGCCCCTCGTGCAGCGCGGCCGAGCGGGACGCCCCGACGAGCACGCTGCCGTCGGCGTTCTGGTGGATGCCGAGCGCGTGGGCGGCGTCGGCGCCGTCACGGGCGAGGGTGCCCAGCGCGAGCCGCTCGAGGCTGACCGGGCGCGCCGGCGCGGGCTCGGGCGTGGGCTCGTAGGCCGCCTCGTGGATGGCGTGGCGCAGGATCGGCGGGCCGGGCGCGAGCAGCGCCAGCCACCCGCGGACGGGGCGGATCGGGATGTCGGCGCCGAGCGCGTGGCCCAGCCGCCGCGTCCACGCGCCCGCGGCCACGAGCACCTGCCCGGCCGCGATCCGCCCGGCGTCGGTCACGACCGCTCCGGCCCCGAGGCGCTTGACCTCGAGGTGCGGGCGGACGTCGGCGCCGGCCCTCGCCGCCGCCTCGGCGGCCGACGCGGCCAGCGCGCCGGGGTCGGTGCGCCGGCCCTCGTCAATCAGCAGGCCGCCCGCCATCCCTTCGGCGAGGGACGGCTCGGCCGCAGCGACGCCCGCGCCGTCGAGCATCTCGCCGGCGACCGGAGCGGCCGCGAGGCCGTGCAGCTGGCCCTCGTGCCGGGCCAGGAGCAGCGTCCCGATGGGCGTGTCGCGGTCGAAGCAGAACTCGGCACCCCCGTCGTGCAGGCGCGTGTACATCGCGATGCTCTCCTGCCACAGCGGCACGAGCTCGGCGTGGTCGGGCGGGAGGACGAGGCCCTGGCTCTTCGACGTCGCGCCGGACGCGAGCGCGCCCCGTTCGAGCAGCGTCACCTCGGCGCCCGACTCGGCCAGCAGCCATGCGGCCATCGTCCCGACGACCCCACCTCCGATGACGACGACGTCGGGCATCCGGCGGAGCCTACAGTCCCGCCCCCTTCCCGCCGATAACGGCCCCATGGAGTTCGTCCTTCCCCTCGCAGGCGCCGGCTTCGCGCTCGGCTGGCCGATCGAGTGGCTGATCCAGCGCTTCCCCCGGGGGAAGGGCAGCGAGCCGTCGTCGCGCCGCCGCTGGGTCGTCGCCGGGGTGACGGCGTTCCTGTTCGCCGCGGTGACCGTGCAGGTCGGATTTCACGCCCGGCTCGCGCCGGCGCTGCTCCTGACCGCCCTGATCGTCCCGGCGTCGGTGATCGACCTGCGCCACCGGATCATCCCCGACCTCATCAACAAGCCGGGAGCGCTCGCGGTCTACCTGACGGCGCTCGTGGCCCAGCCCGACCGCTGGGCGGAGCTCCTGATCGGCGGCGTGGCGGCGATGCTGTTCCTCGGGATCGCCTGGAAGATCTATCCGGCAGGAATGGGCAAGGGCGACGTGAAGATGGTGCTGATGATCGGGCTGGCGCTGGGCAGGTACGTCGCGGTCGCGCTGTTCGCGGCGTTCGCCATCTCGACGGTGTTCTCGGCGGGCGTGCTCCTGACCCAGGGCCTGCGCGGACGCAAGACGACGTTCCCCTTCGGCCCGTTCCTGGCCGCCGGCGCGATGGTCGCGCTCCTGTGGGGGCCGCAGCTCTGGAACGCGTGGTACGTCGGGGCATGATGCTGCGCCGCTCCGCAGTCATCGCCTTCCTCGGCCTGCTCGGCGCCGCGGTCGTCTACTCGCTGATGATGGCGTTCGGCGATCCCGTCCTCGAGCTCCTGCTCTGCGCCGCCTGGATGCCGCTCTACCTGGTCGCCTACTCGGCCGGCCTGGCCCGCCTCCGCCCGACCAGCTAGCCGCCGCTCGCCCGGTAACCTCCATGGCCGCATGGAGCTCACGTACATCACCGCGGGGGAGTCGCACGGCCCCGGCCTCACCGTCGTCGTCTCCGGCCTCCCGGCCGGGCTCGAGCTCGACCACGAGCTGATCCGGGCCGACCTGGCGCGCCGCCAGGCCGGCTACGGCCGCAGCCCGCGGCAGAAGCTCGAGCAGGACGACGTCGAGCCGCGCGGCGGCCTCCGCCACGGCCGGACGCTCGGCAGCCCGCTCGCGTTCTTCATCCAGAACCGCGACCACAAGAACTGGACGGCGCCCATGAGCGCGTGGCCCGTCGACGAGGCCGAGCTCGAGGGCTACGGCTGGCGGGGGCAGCCGGTGACGCTGCCGCGGCCCGGGCACGCCGACCTCGCCGGCGTCCTCAAGTACGGCCACGACGACGTCCGCAACGTGCTCGAGCGGGCCAGCGCGCGCGAGACCGCCGGGCGGGTCGCGGCCGGCGCGGTCGCAAAGGCCCTGATCCGGACGATCGGGATCACGGTGCGCTCGCACGTGCTCCAGATCGGCACCGTCCGGGCGACCCCGCCGGCCTGGCTGCAGGAGCGCGACTTCGACCGCGCCGAGGCCTCGGAGGTGCGCTGCCTCGACCCGGACGCCGAGGCGGCGATGATCGAGGAGATCGAGCAGGCCAAGCGCGAGCGCGACACGCTCGGCGGCGTCACCGAGGTGCGCGCGTACGGCGTGCCGCCGGGCCTGGGGTCGCACGTCTCGGCCGGGGCCCGCCTGGACGGGCGGCTGGCGGCGGCGATGCTCTCGATCCAGTCGGCGAAGGGCGTCGAGATCGGCGACGCGATCGTGAGCTCGACCCGCCGCGGCTCGCGCGTGCACGACGAGATCTTCCACTCGGACGAGCGCGGCTACCACCGCCAGAGCGACGCGGCGGGCGGCCTCGAGGGCGGGATGACGAACGGCGCGGAGCTGGTCGTGCGCACGATCTGGAAGCCGCTGCCGACGCTGATGCGGCCGCTGAAGAGCGTCGAGCTCGGGTCGCACGAGCCGCGCGACGCCCACGTGGAGCGCAGCGACGTGACCGTCCTCCCGGCGGCTGCCGTCGTGGCCGAGGCCGCCGTCGCCTGGGAGCTCGCGCGCGCGGCGGCCGAGAAGTTCGGCGGGGACGCGGTGGGCGACTTCGTGGCCGCCCACGCCGCCTACCTCGAGCGCATCTCGCGGGCGTGATCCCGGGGCCGTACCGCAACCTGGCCCTGATCGGGTTCATGGGCTCGGGCAAGACCACCGCCGCGGCGACCATCGCCGACAGGCTGGCCTGGCGGGCGGTCGACGCCGACGCCGAGATCGAGCGCGAGGCCGGCCGCTCGATCAAGGAGATCTTCGCGACCGACGGCGAGCCCGCCTTCCGGGCGCTCGAGGAGCGGGTGTGCCTGCGGCTCCTGCACCAGACCGGGGTCGTCGTGGCGCTCGGCGGCGGCGCGGTCACCTCGCCGCTCATCCGCGAGCGCCTGCGCGACGGGTCCTTCACCGTCTTGCTCGAGGTCTCACCGCAGACGGCCTGGCGGCGGATCGAGGCCGGCGCCGGCGACCGGCCGCTGGCCGCCGAGGCGCGCGGGTTCGCCGAGCTCTACGAGGCCCGCCAGAGCCTCTACCACACCGCTGCCGACGCGCTCGTCGACGCCGAGGAGGTGCACGGCGACGAGGCCCTGCTCGCGCCGATCTCCCGGCCCGGCGCCCTGGGGGAGCTGCCGCGCCTGATCGGCGCCCGGCGCGCGGCGCTCGTCGCCGATCGCAACGTGCTGCGCGTCGTGGGCGCCCCGTTCGAGCCGTTCGTGACAGTGCGGCTGCCGGCCGGCGAGCACGCCAAGACGGTGGCGGTCGCCCGCCAGGCCTGGACGCGCCTGGCCGAGCTCGGGCTCGAGCGCGGGGACGTCGTCGTCGGGCTGGGCGGCGGGGCTGCGACCGACGCCGCCGGGTTCGTCGCCGCGAGCTACCTGCGGGGCGTCCCCTGGATCGCGGTGCCGACGTCGCTCGTCGGGATGGTGGACGCCGGCATCGGCGGCAAGACCGGCATCGACCTGCCGGCGGCGAAGAACGCGGTCGGCGCGTTCCACCTCCCGGAGTGGGTCGTGTCCGACCCGGGTGTGCTCGAGACGCTGCCCGTGCGCGAGTGGGCGTGCGGGTTCGCCGAGGTGATCAAGACGGCGCTTCTGGCCGGGGGCCGCCTGTGGGACATGGTGCGCGAGTGGGAGCCGGGCCGCGGCAGCTCCGAGCAGCGCCTGGAGCTGATCCGCCGCTGTGCCGCCTACAAGGTGCGCGTCGTCGCCGCCGACCCGACCGAGCGCGGCCGCCGGGCCGTACTCAACCTGGGCCACTCCATCGGCCACGCGATCGAGGTCGCGACGGACTACAAGGCGTTCGCGCACGGCGAGGCGGTCGGGATCGGCCTGCTCTCCGCCCTGTGGCTCTCCGCCCAGACCGAGGGGCTCGACCCTGCCGTCGAGGAGGAGGTGCGCGATCTCCTGCGCCGGCACGGGCTGCCGGTGGCCGCCCGCAACGTCAGCCCGGCGGCGATCGTCGACGCGATGTCGCACGACAAGAAGGCCCGCGGCGGCCGCGTGCGGTTCGCGCTGCTGTCCGAGATCGGCAGCCCGGTGTGGGACCGCGACCCGGGCGACGACCTGGTCGAGACGGCCGTCGCCCGGGCGGTCGCTAGGACGCGCTGAGCTTCACCGGCACGCGCACGACGTGCGGATGGGCGACCTTGCCGCCCGAGTCCAGAATCACGATCGTGCCGGGCTGGCGGCGGATCACGTGGTACGGCATCGCGACGTGGTAGCGGCCGCGGCAGCCCGTGCCGCACGACGCCAGGATGTGGCGCCGCGCCAGCAGGCGTCCGCGCTCGTTCAGCACCCGCACCGTCAGCGCCGCCTCGAACACGTCGGCCGTCCCGGCGACGGTCACCGTGGCGGGCACGCGCGCGCCGATCGCGGGCCGGTTGACGAGGATCGCGGGCAGCCGGCCCAGGAAGTCGCGCCGCGCCGCCGGTTGCGGCACCGGCGCGCCGGCGATCGAGTGGACGATCGCGCCGCCCACCTCGAGCCGCACCCGCTTCACCGTCGCGAACTGGGTCGCCGTCCAGGTGAGCTCGGCGAGGCGCATCCGGATCTGCGTGCCCGGAGCTGCGGCTGCGAAGGCGGCGCTGACGTCGATGGTCGCCGTGCCGTTGCCGAGCGAGATGCCGCGCAGCTGCGTCCCCGCGGGGATGGCGGTGCGCACGCCCGCCGCCCGCTCGGCGGCGTTCGGCCCGCGGAACAGGAGCCGGACGGCCGTGGCCGCAACCGCCGGCGAGCGCGGCACGGTCCGCTTCGTGACCCAGATCTTGCCCGCGGCGCGCTCGAGCCAGACCTGCACCGTCATCCGGGAGCCGGCGTCGGGGGCGGCGGCGGCCGGGCCCGCGGCGAGCGAGGCGGCGAGAAGGGTAGATGCGAGGAGTGCAAGGCGAATGCGCATGCGGCAGATGCTACAGGTCACTCCGTACGGACTTCCCGCCGCAGCTCGGAAACCGCCTTTGCGAACGCCTGCGACCGGTCGGGCCCGCCGGGCCTCCACCAGCCGGAGACCCATGCATTCCCGATCACGACGCTCCGGGCGCCCGGGACCGAATGCTCCTCGGCCACCTGCCTGCGCGCCTGGGGGACCGTGGGGAAGACCGTGAAGAGGATCTCCTGATCCTGCGACGCCGCCTCGTCGGTATGTCCCCGGATGACGGCGCTGTAACCGTAGCCCGACGGCTGGGGGCTCAGTTGCATCCGCGCGAAGCCGGCCCGCGCGAAGGCTGCGCGGACCATGTCGCCGGAGAGCACTCCCGGGCGGATGACCGTCATGCCGTTCCTGATCCCATCGGCTCGGGATCGGGACTCGTAGACGACCTTGTGCGGGCCGTCGAGATACGCGTCCAGCGCCCGGCCGGACGGGTCCACCACCCAGATGATGGCTTCCTGGTTGTTGGTGCCGAAGATCCCGGCGTACACGACCCCGGGCCGGAAGGCGAGGTCATCCGGGAACGGCCGCGGCGTCCCGTACGCGCCCCGGCCCATCCGGCGCACGAGGCGGGGCGTGTTGCCGTACCCGGTGCCGCCGGCGGAGTCGGGATCGAACGCCGCCTGCGCGGCCTTGACCGCCGCTGGAGTCGTTCCGTGGGCGTCAGCGACTCCGACCCGCAGCCGGACGCGGTCGCCAGCAGGAGCGTCAGCAGGAACGCGAGGCGACGGGTCATCACATCAGCGTCGTCATCGGGACGGCATCGATCCGCTACACCTGGACGGCGACGTCCCCCAACCCGGGTCGACCTTCGCGAAGCGGTCGAAGATGCGCCCCAGGTGCTCCGCCGGGATGCCGGGGCCGCTGTCCACGACCTCGAAGCGGCGTGCGTGCTCCCCGATGCGGACGCGGCAGGCGCCGCCGCCGTGCTCGATCGCGT
>JAICJM010000059.1 GCA_025928435.1 Thermoleophilia bacterium | reverse complement strand
TCGGCGACGCCGTCGCGGATGGCGCGGTGCATGTCGATCACGCGCCGGCGCTCGTCGGGGCCGATCGAGAGGTTGCGCCGCCGCACCTCGACGAGCATCTCGCCGATCGAGTCGTGCAGGACGTTGAAGAGCTCGTTGTGGGTGGCCGCGGCGATCGCGCGGTGGAAGGCGAGGTCGACCTCGATGCTGGTCTTCAGATCGTCGACGCTCTCGCCCATCTCCGCGAGGGTCGCGTCGATGCGCTCGATGTCCTCCGGCGTCGCCCGCTCCGCGGCGATCCCGGCCGCCGCCACCTCGAGCACCCGCCGCACCTCGTCCACCTTGACGTACTCGAGCATGCTGCCCTTGACGAAGTGGCGCATCGACTCGCGGACGGTCTTCGCGTCGACGGCGACGATGCGCACGCCGCTGCCGCTCCGGACCTCGAGCAGGCCCTTGGCGTGCAGCGCCCGGATGGCCTCCCGGATGACGGTGCGCGACACGCCGAACTGCTTGCCGAGCTCGCGCTCGGGCGGGAGCGCGTCGCCGGGCTTGAGCCTGTTCGACACGATCGTCTGGAGGATCGCCTCGGTCACCTTGTCCGACAGCCGCGCGTCGCGATCGACGGCCGCGAACACGCTCGCAGGGTCGGTGGGCTCCTGGTGCTCGATGCGGCAAACCTACCACGGTAAACTCGGGCGATGGAATCACTCAGCGCAACGGCGACGCTTCGGTGGGAGGGCCTGCGCGGCCGCATCGAGGGCGGATCGGGGTCGCTCTCGGTGGCGACCGCGACGCAGTCCGAGCTCGGCGGCCCCGGCGGCGAGTCGAACCCGGAGGAGCTCTTCTCGGCGGCGCTCGCCAACTGCTTCACGTCGACCCTGACCGGGATGGCCCGGGCGCGCGGCCTCGATCTGGCCGAGATCGAGACCACCGTCTCGGCGAAGCTGGCCTGGGACGACGACACCCATCATCACCTCTCCGATGCGACGCTCCACGCCGTGATCGCGACCCCCGCGCGCGAGGACGACGTGCGCAAGCTGGTCGACGACGCCGGCCGCCACTGCCCCGTCTGCCAGGCGATCTCGGGCAGCGTGGCCCTGCACGTCACCGCCGACGTCATCCCGGTATGACCGTGCGGCGGGCCGCGGCGACCGGGTAGGATGGCATACCGGTTGGGCGACCCGCCTCGGGAGGGCTGATGGGGATCGTGCTCTACGACAATCCGGCCTCGGCGAATGCCATGAAGGTCCGGTTCCTGCTGGCGGAGCTCGGGCTCCCCTACGAGCGCCGGCGCGTCCCGCTCGCGCATCCGCGCCCGGACTGGTACCGGGATCGCTACCCGTTCGGCACCGTCCCGTTCTACGAGGATGGCGACCTCGAGCTGGGCGAGTCCAACGCGATCCTGCGCTACCTCGCCAACCGCGAGGGCCGCACCGACCTGTACCCGTCCGAGCCGGCCGCGCGGGCCGCCGTCGACTGGGCGCTCGACGCGTGGAGCACGCAGTTCCGGGGCGCGTTCTTTCCGGCGGAGCGGATCGGCCTCATGGCGAAGCCGATCGACGACGGCGGCAGCCGGCCCGAGGACGCCGACCAGGCCGAGCTGGCCGCGGCCATCGAGGCCACCCGTCCCCGGTGGGACATCATGGAGTCCTTCGTGGCCGACAACGGAACCGTGGTGGGGACGTTCACGCTCGCCGACATCGCCTTCGCGCCCGTGCTGTGGCGCTGGTACAAGATGCCGCTCTCCTTCGACCCCTGGCCGAGGGTGGCACTGCTCCGCGACACCGTCACGGCCCGCCCGGCCTTCTCGGCGATGGAGCCCGCGTGATCCCGGAGCCGGTCCGCAGGCGCGACCTGGTCGGCTACGGCCGCACGCCGCCGCGGTTCGAGTGGCCGGACGGCGCCGGCGTCGTCGTCAACCTCGTGCTCGTCTACGAGGAGGGCTCGGAGTACTCCGTGCTCTGGGGCGACGATCGCAACGACGGCTGGGGCGAGTACGCCGACCCCGGCGTCCAGCCGCCCCACCGCGACCCCGGCACCGAGTCGCACTACGAGTACGGGAGCAGGGCCGGCGTGTGGCGGCTCGCACGCATCTTCGACGCGGCCAACGTGCCCGTGACCGTGTCGGCGGCGGCCGTCGCGCTCGAGCTGAACCCGGCGGTGGCCGAGTGGATGCGCGAGCACGACCACGACCTGCTCGGCCACGGCTGGCGCTGGAACGAGCCGTGGACGATGAGCCGCGAGGAGGAGCGGGAAACGATCGCCCGCGCCGTGGAGACCTACGAGCGCGTGCTGGAACGGCCCGCGGAGGGCTGGAACTCGCGCTCGTGGCCGAGCGAGAACACGCGCGAGCTCCTGCTCGAACCGGGCGGGTTCCTGTACCACTCCGAGGGCTACTCCGACGACCTGCCCTACTACGAGCCGATCGGCGGGAAGCCGTTCCTGGTGGTGCCGTACTCGAAGACCTACAACGACTCCCGCTACCTGATGAGCCCGGGCTTCTCCAGCCCCCGCGACTTCCTCGACACGGCGGTCTGGGGCATCGACGAGCTGGCCCGCGAGGCGGAGGAGCGGCCGTCGCTCATGACCTTCGCGGTGCACGCGCGCTGGAGCGGCCAGGCCGGTCGCGCCGCCGTCGTGCGCCAATTCATCGAGCACGCGCAGGGCATCCCCGGCGTGAAGTTCATGCGGCGGGCGGACATCGCCCGGTGGTGGCTCGACCGCTACCCGCCGGCATGAGGTGCGTCGCCTATCACGGGGTCGGCGGGCCGGAGGTCGTCGCGGTCGAGGAGCGGCCCGACCCGGAGCCGGGCAAGTTCGAGGTCGCGATCGAGCCCGCCTTCGCGGGCGTGAACCCCGCCGACGTCCTCCAGCGCGAGGGCAAGCACCCGGTTCCGGCCGGGTCGCCGAAGGACGTGCCGGGCCTCGAGGTCGGCGGCCGCGTGGTCGAGTGCGGCGAGGGCGTGACCGCCTTCGCCCCGGGGGACCGCGCGTTCGGCCTTGTCGGCGGCGGCGGCCTGGCCCAGCGGGTGATCGCGCACGAGCGTGAGCTCTTCGCCGTCCCCGACGCGCTCGACGACCGGGCGGCGGCCGCCGCGCCGGAGGCGTTCCTGACCGCGTTCGACGCGATCTGCCTCCAGGCCGGCCTGGCCTCCGGCGACACCCTGCTCGTGAACGGCGCCAGCGGCGGCGTCGGGACGGCGGCGGTGCAGATCGCGGTCCACCTGGGCGCGCGTGTGGTCGCCAACGTGCGCTCGGAGGAGCTGCGCCCGCGCGTCGCCGAGCTGGGCGCGACCGCGCTTGGGGGCGACGAGGCGTTCGCACACGTCCAGGAGGAGGGCGGCGCCGACGTCGTGCTCGAGCTGGTCGGCGCGCCGCACATGGCCGGCAACGTCGCGTCGCTCGCCCGCGGGGGGCGCATCATCGTCGTCGGCGCGAAGCCGGGCGACGAGGCGGCGGTCGTCCTGCGCGACCTCATGAGCCGGCGCGGCCACCTGATCGGGACGACCCTGCGCACCCGGCCGCTGGAGGAGAAGGCGTACCTGGTGCAGGAATTCGGGCGCCGGATCGTGCCGGCCATGGCCGCCGGCAAGGTGCGGGCGATCGTCGACCGGGCCTTCCCGCTGGACGACGCGGTGGCCGCCCTCGACCACGTCCGCGCCCCCGGCAAGTTCGGGAAGGTGCTGCTCGACCTCGCCGACCGGGGCGGCTGATGTCGCTGCGGGCCGGCATGATCGGCGGCGGCTGGATCACCCGCGTCCACGCGCCGGCCATCGACGCCGCCGAGGGGGTCGACCTGGTCGCCGCCTGCGATATCGACCTCGCGCGGGCCGAGGCGCTCGCCGGCCCCCGCGGTGGCCGGGCGTACACGAGCTGGGAGGAGATGTACGAGCGGGAGCAGCTCGACGTCGTGTGGGTGTGCACGCCGCCCCTCCACCACCGCGCCCCCACGCTGGCGGCGCTCGGGGCCGGCATCCACGTCTATCTCGAGAAGCCGATCGCGCGCACGGTGGAGGACGCCGAGGCGATCGTGGCGGCTGCGGCCGCCGCGCCGGGCACGGTCTGCGCGGTCGGCTACCAGTGGCACGCGACGGAGCTGCTCGAGGACGCCCGCCGCGCGCTCGAGGGCCAGCGGGCCGGGATGCTGATCGGCCGCAACTTCGGCCCGGTGAGCGGGCGGCCCTGGTTCATGGACCGGGCCCAGGGCGGCGGCCAGCTGCTCGAGCGCGGGAGCCACCACATCGACCTCCAGCGGGCGATCGCCGGCGAGATCAACGCGGTGCAGGCCACGGCCGCCTCCGTGCGGCTGGCCCAGGCCGACGGGCCGCGCGGCAACATCGACGACGCGATCACGCTGCTCTTCCACTTCGCGAGCGGCGCGCTCGGCTGCGTCCACACCGCCTGGTCGCGGGACGGGCAGCCGGAGCTGTACGCGGCCGACATCCTCGCCGCCGACGCGACGATCGCGCTCGAGCTCGGCCCCGACCGGTTCCGCATCACGGGCCGCGCGGGCGACCGGGATCTCGCCGCCGAGTACGGGGAGCCGATGCACCGCTCGATCGCCGGGTTTCTGGGTGCGGTGCGGGCGGGCGATCCCCGCGGCGTCTTCTGCACGCCCGCCGACGCCCTCGAGACGCTGCGCGTGGCGCTGGCCTGTGAGCGGGCGCTCGAGAGCGGGACGGTCGTCTCGGTCTCGTGAAGCTGCGGCGCATCGATCACGTCGGCATCGTCGTGCGAGGGCTGGCCGACCCGGCCGACCTGCTCGGCTCGCTCGGCCTCGAGCTCGCGCGCTCGAACCGCAACGATGAGAGCACGGGGCACTACTTCCCCTGCGGCGACGCCAGCATCGAGCTGATCGAGGTGCACGACGACGAGGCCCGGGCGCGGCGGCTGCCCGAGGGGGCCGAGGCGGTCATCGAGCACATCGCGATCGAGGTGGACGACCTCGAGGCGGTGCACCGGACGCTGACCGAGCGCGGGGTCGACGTCACCTGGCCGCCGTTCCCTTCGGGCGACGCGGCCATGATCTGGACGGATGCGGCAACGAGCGGCGGGGTGCAGTACCAGTTCCTGCGCCGCCCGGCCCCGTGAGGGTCGCGATCGTCGGCGCGGGCGCGATCGCCCGCACCCACCTCGGCCACCTGGGGGCGCTCGGGCACGAGGTCGCCGCCGTGTGTGATCCGCTTCCGGAGCGGGCCCGGGCGCTGGCTGCGCCAATTGGCGCCGAGGCGCACGCCGACTGGCGCCGGATGCTCGCGGCCGTTCGCGTCGATGCGCTCTTCGTGTGCTCGCCGCCCGCGACCCATGCGGCGCCGGCCCGCGCGGCGCTCGAGCGCGGGATCCCCGTCTACCTCGAGAAGCCGCTCGCCCGCTCCCCGGCCGACGGCCGCGAGATCGTGGCGGCGTGGGAGGCGTCGGGGTCCGTGTGCGCCGTCGGCTACCAGTGGCGCAGCCTCGACGTGGTGGCCGCCGCCCGCGACGCGCTCGCCGGGTCGCCGCCCGGCCTGCTCGTCAGTCGCAGCTTCGGCGGCACCGAACCCGCCCGCGGCGACCTCGACGCGGCCGCGGCCGGCTCGTGGTTCTCCGACCCGCGCCAGAGCGGCGGGATCCTGTTCGAGCTCGGCAGCCACGACATCGACGTCCAGCGGGCGCTCGCCGGCGAGGTGGAGTCGGTGCAGGCGACGGCCGCTGCCGGCCGGCTCGCCCTGGCGGGCCGCGACGCCGCCGGCCGCCACGACACGGTCTCCGTCGCGCTGCACTTCCGGGACGGCGGCATTGGCACGATCCAGGTCGGCTGGTCGGCCGAGGGCTCGCCGAGCGTCTACACCCTCGACGTGCTCGCCGCCGACGCCACCCTCGCGCTCGACCTCGGCAAGGCGCCCTCGCTGACCGGGCGCGCGCAGGGGCAGATGGTCGCCGCCGCCGACACGGTCGACGCCCGCCTGCGCACCCACGAGCGCTTCTTCGCCGCGGTCGAGCGCGGCGACCCGGCCGCCGTCGCGTGCACGCCGCACGACGCGCTCGGGACGCTGGCCGTCGCGCTCGCCTGCGAGTCGGCGATCGCGACGGGCGCCGAAGTGGAGGTGGGGACAGTCCCCGGACGGGGACTGTCCCCGTGAATGCCTAGAGCCGGCCGGGGATCAGGTCGAGGCCGGTGGCGTCGGTCTCGACCCGCCAGAACGTGCCGGTGCGCTCGTCGGCGTGGATCTCCGCCGTCGCCGTCGCGGTGACGTAGAGCGCCGAGCCGTCGAAGATGCAGTTCGTCGCGTGCTGGTCGAGGTTGATCTCCTCGAGCACCTCGCCGTCGGGGGAGATCACCGTGACGCCGCCCGAGATGGTGGTGCAGACGAACGCCCGGCCGTCGGCCGCGAACGCCATGCCGTCGGGCACGTGCCCGTCGGAGAGCCGGCACCAGGTCGTGGCCTCGCCGTCGTCGAGCCGGCACACCCGATGGGCGGCGGACTCGGTCCAGTACATCCGCTTCTGGGCGTCGAACGCGATGCCGTTCGGGTACACGTTGGGGCGCTCCATCACGAACTCGCTCTGGCCACCGGAACCCAGCACGAAGAGCCGTCCGGGGGCGCGGTCCTCGGGCGCGAAGCGGTCGTCCTGCTCCGTGCCGGAGTCGGTGAACCACAGCCGGCCGTCCGGGCCGAACGCGAGGTCGTTGGGCCCCGCCAGGTCGTGGCCGCCGATGTTCGAGACAAGCAGCTCGACCGACCCGTCGGCGTTCACCCGCTGGATGCCGCAGACCGCGCTCGTGTCTCCGCTGCCCGGGACGTTTCCGCCCTGGGTGACATAGACGGCGCCGTCGGTGCCGAGCAGGGCTCCCCACGGCGACCCGCCGGTGACGGCGTACGTGCCGAGCGCGCCGTCCTTCCAGCTGCGCAGCTCACCCGTGTTCCCGTCGCAGAAGACGATTGCGCCGTCGGGCATGACAACGGGGCCCTCGGGAAAGCCCAGATCGGAGGCGAGCAGCGTTGCATCCACGGCGAACATCCTTTCGGCGGGTGAGTCCGGTATGATCGCATACCAGGCCCGGATTCCGGGTGCCGGTATGTCTGGCCGGCGCGAGTGGGGGGACAATGTAATGGTCGTCGCAGCCGCAGGGAAGCGGGGCTGACAAGGGGTCGGCCCGTTGAGATACTGGCCCGCATGCCTCGACACCCGCGCCTGATGCCACCCCGTCCCGTCGCCCTTCGCGGAGCCGGAACCGGGGCCGGCCCTCGCCCCCGCCGACGCGATCTTCGCGCGCGCCCGTCCGCCTGCGCGCGCACGCCCGCGGGTGTCCCGATCTGCCTGGATGCGACCGTCCACGAACCCATCTGGAGGACACGGTGACCGACCGCTCAGACGACCAACGCCCCGGCCGCGACCTCCTCGGCGGCCGCTTCTCGCGCGGCGGCCTCCTGAAGGGCGCCGCTGCTCTCGGCATCGGTATGTCGCCGCTCCTGGCCGCAGCCTGTGGCGGCGGCTCGAGCTCGAGCGCGCCGGCCTCGACGTCCGCCGGCGCGCCGAAGCGCGGCGGCCAGCTGAAGCTCGGCTTCGTCAGCGGCGGCACCGCCGAGACCGTCGACCCCTTCATCGGCGTGACGCCGATCGACGAGGGCCGGATCCAGAACCTGTACGACCCGCTCGTCATCGTGAACCCCGACCTCACGACGTCGCCCGGCCTCGCGCTCGAGTGGAACCCGAACTCCGACGGGACCGTCTACGAGGTCAAGCTCCGCGACGGCGTGGTCTTCCACAACGGCAAGTCGTTCGGCGCCGACGACGTCATCTACTCGATCCAGCAGATGGCCAAGCCGGCCAACTTCGGCTCCTACCCCTTCGTGTCCGGCATCGACGTCGCCAACATGAAGGCGATCAACAAACACCTGGTGCGGATCCCGTTGAAGGCGCCGGACGGCGACCTGGCCGCCAACTTCACCTACTACAACACGTGGATCGTCCCGGCCGGGTTCAGCGACTTCAAGAACCCGGTCGGCACCGGGCCGTTCGCCTTCGAGTCCTTCACGCCCGGCTCGCAGAGCGTCTTCAAGCGCAACCCGAACTACTGGGTCGAGGGCAAGCCGTACGTCGACTCGCTCAAGATCACGTCGATCACCGACCCGACCGCCCGCCTGAACGCCCTCGTCGCCGGTCAGATCGACGGCATGGCGCAACTCCCGTTCCAGGAGGCCAAGTCCCATCAGGCCACCGGCGACATCAACGTGCTGGTGGCGCCGTCGCCGCAGGCGATGATGTTCTACATGGACACGCAGAAGGCGCCGTTCTCGGACAACCGGGTGCGGCAGGCCTTCCGCCTGATCGCCGACCGCCCGGCGCTCGTCGAGAGCGCCATCTCCGGCTTCGGCACCGTCGGCAACGACACCGTCGGCAAGGGGCTGCCGTACTACGACACCTCGCTGCCGCAGCGGGTGCAGGACATCGACAAGGCCAAGAGCCTGCTGAAGCAGGCCGGGCAGGAGAACCTGACGGTCGAGTTCCAGACCTCTGCGATCTTCCCGGGGTTCATCGAGTCGGCCACCCTGTTCGCGCAGCAGGCGAGGGCCGCGGGCGTGACGGTGAAGCTCAAGCAGGAGCCGGCCGACTCCTACTACAACCCGAGCCTGCTCTACCTGAAGATGGCCTTCGCCGAGACGCAGTGGCCGATGCTGTCGCTGAAGTACTTCTACCTCCAGGCGCTCTCGGCCAACGCGCCGTACAACGAGACCCACTTCAAGTCGGCCGCGTTCAGCGACGCGCTGGCGAAGGCGATCGGCGAGCTCGACAAGACGAAGGCGCAGGACCACTGGAACCAGGTGCAGCAGATCCAGTACGACACCGGCGGCTACCTGCAGTGGGTCAACGCCGACTGGGTCGACGCGGTGTCGAAGAACGTGCAGGGCCTGAAGCCGCACGCCGCCGGCGCGCTCGGCAACTACCTCTTCATGAACGCGTGGCTGACGTAACGACGACCGCAGCAGGCCGGTGACCGCGGCTGCGGAGCCGCGGGTCGTCCGGCGGGAGACTCCGCCGGTGCTGGCGTTCCTCGGCCGCCGCCTCCTCGGTGGGCTCGTCGCGCTCTTCGTCGCGTCGATCCTGATCTTCGCCGCGCTGAACGTCCTCCCGGGCGATCCGGCCAGCGTCATCCTGGGCCGCAACGCCACGCCACAGGCCGAGGCCGTGCTGACGAAACGGATGCAGCTCGACCGGCCGGCGGCGACCCGCTACGCCGACTGGCTCGGCGGCTTCGTCCACGGCGACCTGGGCACCTCGGCGGTCAGCCTGGCCCAGGGCCAGCACGAGTCGGTGTGGCACCAGATCTCGGGGCCGCTCAAGAACTCGGCCATCCTGGCGGCGATCGCGGCGCTCTTCATGATCCCGCTCTCGATCGGCCTCGGGGTGATCGGCCCGATCTACTCCGGCAAGCCCGTCGACCACGCCATCTCGATCCTGTCGCTGGGGGCGATCGCCCTGCCCGAGTTCGTGACCGGGTCGCTCCTCATCGGCGTGTTCTTCGTCGGGCTCGACTGGCTGCCGCCGGTCGCGATCGTGCCGCCTGGCGGCAACCCGCTCGACAAGCCGTCCGAGCTCGTGCTGCCGGTCCTGACGCTGCTCTTCGCCTCGCTCGCGGCCGGCGTGCGGATGGTGCGGGCTGGCATGACCGAGGTGCTGCAGACCGAGTACGTCCAGACCGCACGCCTGAACGGCGTGGCCGAGCGGCGGGTGCTGTGGCGCTACGCGCTGCGGAACGCCCTCGCCCCGAGCGTGCAGGTGCTGGCGCAGAACCTGCAGTGGCTGATCGGCGGCATCATCATCACGGAGAGCGTCTTCGCCTACCCGGGCATCGGGACGGCGCTCGTGAACGCCGTCCAGAACCGCGACGTGACCGTCGTGCAGTCGGTCGCGATGCTGATCGCGGTCGTCTACGTCCTCCTCAACCTGCTCGCCGACCTGGTCGTGATGCTGCTCGTCCCCAAGCTGCGGGAGCCGGCGTGAGCGACCGCCTGCGCTTCCTGCGCACGCCCTCCGGCGCGATCGGCGGCGGGATCGTGCTCTTCGTCGTGCTCGTCGCCGCTTTCGGGCCGTATCTGGCGCCGCACGACCCCGCGGCGCCGATCGGGATCCCGCTCACGGGCGCGTCCAGCCACGCCTGGCTCGGCACGGACTTCCTCGGCCGCGATGTGCTCAGCCGCGTCCTCTGCGGCGGCCGCTCGGTGATCGGGTACGCCGCCGCTGCCACCGTCCTGGCCTACCTCGTCGGGATGGCGATCGGGCTCGTCGCCGGCTACACCCGCTCCGTCGCCGACCCGGTGCTCATGCGCTCGGTCGACGTCATGCTCGCGTTTCCGCCGCTGCTCTTCCTGCTCGTCCTGATCGCGGGCGCGGGGACGAGCATCACCGTGCTGATCATCGGCGTGGCGGCCATCCAGGCGCCCGCCATCAGCCGCATCGTGCGCACCGCGACCCTCGAGATCTCCACTCGCGGCTACGTCGAGGCGGGCATCGCCCGCGGCGAGCGCGCCTTCGCGGTCATCGGCCGGGAGGTGGTGCCGAACATCCTCGCGCCCGTGCTCGTGGACGCCGGGCTGCGGTTCACCTACTCGATCCTGATCATCGCCTCGGTGAACTTCCTCGGCCTGGGCCTGCAGCCGCCGAACTCCGACTGGGCGCTCATGATCAGCGAAAACCGCACCTACATCCAGCTGAACGCGTGGTCGGTGCTGGTGCCGGCCGGCATGATCGGGCTGCTCACGATCGGCATCAACCTGACCGGCGACGCGATCGCCCGCAGCCTGGGCCGCTCCTACGTCCCCCGCACCACCCGGAGCGTCACCTCGTGAGCGCCGTGGCCGTCGAGCCGGTCGTCCGGGTCGAGAACCTGTGCCTGGGCCTGCAGAGCGGCGAGCCGGTGGTCGACGGCGTCACCTTCAGCGTCGCCCCGGGCGAGATCGTCGGCCTCGTCGGCGAGTCCGGCAGCGGCAAGACGACGACCGCGCTGTCGCTGCTCGGTTACACCCGGCGCGGCATCGTCGTGCGGGGCGGGACGGTCGAGGTCGGCGGCGAGAGCGTGCTCGGCCGCGACCGGCGGTCGCTGCGCGGCCTGCGCGGCAACACCGTCTCCTACGTGCCGCAGGACCCCGGCGGGGCGCTGAACCCGTCGATGCGGGTCGGCGACGCGATCCTGGACGTGCTGCGCGCCCACCGCCGTGGCGGCGCGGCGGGCGAGTCGGTCCGCTCGGCGCTCGAGCGGGTCGAGCTGGGCCGCGACCCCCGCTTCGCCGGCCGCTACCCGCACCAGCTCTCCGGCGGCCAGCAGCAGCGGGTGACGATCGCGATGGCGTGCGTGTGCGACCCGCCGGTGGCCGTCCTCGACGAGCCCACGACCGGCCTCGACGTGCTCACCCAGGACCGCATCCTGGCCGAGCTGCGCCGGCTGCGCGACGAGGACGGCATGGCGATGGTCTACGTCACCCACGACCTGGCGGTCGTCTCGCAGCTGGCCGACCGCATCATCGTCATGTACGCGGGCCGCGTCGTCGAGAACGGCCTCGCCGCCGACGTGCTCGAGCGTCCCCGGCACCCGTACACGCGCGCGCTGGTCGAGGCCATCCCCGACTTCCGCAAGCCGCGCGCGCTGCGGGGGATCACCGGCGTCTCGGTGGGCGTTGGCGAGTGGCCGAACGGATGCGCCTTCGCCCCCCGCTGCGCATACGAGCAGACGCGCTGCCACGAGACGGTGCCCGTGCTCGAGGAGACCGTGCCCGGCCATCACGTCCGCTGCCTGCGGTGGATGGAGCTCGACCTCCAGGCCGGCGAGCGGGACAACGGCCGGACGCCGGGGGCCGCGGTCGAGCCGGCGCCCCTGCTCGAGGTCTCAGGCCTCGAGGCGACGTACCGGTCGAGCCGGTCGGAGGGCCCCGCCGTGGCCGACGTGTCGTTCGCCGTCGAGCAGGGCCGCTGCGTCGCGCTCGTGGGGGAGTCGGGCAGCGGCAAGACGACCATCGGGCGCTGCATCGCCGGCCTGCACGTGCCGTCCGCAGGCACGATCAGCTTCGACGGCGTGCCCATCGCGGGCACCGCCCGCAAGCGCCCGCTCGAGGTGCGGCGGCGGATCCAGATCGTGTTCCAGAACCCGTTCGAGTCGCTCAACCCGCGCCAGCGGGTGCGCTCGTCGATCATCCGCCCGCTGCGGGTCCTGCGTCGCCTGTCGCGGACGGAGGCCGAGCGGGAGGTGGGCGAGCTGCTCGAGCGGGTGAAGCTGCCGGCCCGGCTCGGCGACCGCTTCCCGGTCGAGCTCTCCGGCGGCGAGCGCCAGCGGGTGGCGATCGCCCGCGCCCTGGCCGCCCGGCCCGACCTGCTGATCTGCGACGAGGTCACCTCGGCGCTCGACGTCTCGGTGCAGGCGGCCGTGCTCGAGCTGCTGCAGGAGCTGCAGCGCGACCTACGGCTCTCGATGCTCTTCATCACCCACAACCTGGGCGTCGTCGCGTGCATCGCCGACTCCGTCCTGGTCATGGACCGCGGCTCGCTGTGCGAGACGGGGACGGTGTCGGAGGTGCTGGCGCAGCCGAGCCACGACTACACCCGGCGCCTGCTCGCCGCCGCTCCCTGCCTTCCCGACGGCGCCCTGTGAGCACCACCACCGCCGTCGTCGGGGGGACGATCGTGTCCCCGTCGGGCTCGGTCGCGGGCGACGTGCTCGTCCGCGACGGCGCGATCGTCGCGGTGGGGGACGTCGACCGCACGGGCGCCGAGGTCGTCGACGCGTCCGGCTGCCTGGTGCTGCCGGGGGCGATCGACGTGCACACGCACATCTTCGGGGCGGTCGCCGACGACACCCGCTCCGCCCTGCTCGGCGGCACGACCTCGATGCTCGCCTTCGTCGACGCGGAGCCGGGCGAGCGCCCGGTCGAGGCGGCCCGGCGCACCATCGCGGACGAGCTGCCCCGGGCCCACGCCGACGTCGCCCTGCACACCGTGATCTGGGAGCCGGAGGCGTACCGGCCCGGCGACATGCGTGACGTCCACGCGCTCGGCGTCGGCAGCGTGAAGCTGTGGCTGGCCTACATCGAGCTCGGGATCATGGCCGACGACGACGTCGCCTTCGCGGTGATGCAGGAGGCGGCGGCGCTCGGCATGGTGGTGCTCGCCCACTGCGAGAACGGGCGGGTCGTCGACGTGCTCACGCGCGAGCTCGTCGCCGCCGGCGAGATGGGGCTCGGGTCGCTCCCGCGCAGCCGCCCGATCGCCCTCGAGGCCGAGTGCGTCCACCGGTTCCTGGCGATGGCCGAGGTGGCCTCGGCGACGGCCTACGTGGTGCACGTGACCGGCAGCCGGCCGATGGGCGAGATCGCCGCCGCCCGCGGGCGCGGCCAGGCGGTCTACGGCGAGGCCTGCGTCCACCACCTGCTCTTCGACGAGTCGTGCCACCACGGCGACGACGCCCTCCGGTATGTGATGACACCGCCCCTGCGGTCGCCCGGCGACCGGGCCGCGCTGCGGGCCGGCCTCGCCCACGGGGGGCTGGACACGTACGCCTCCGACCACTGCCACCTGCGCCTCGATCGCGACAAGGCCCCCGTCGCCGACGACTTCACGAAGGTGCCGACCGGCGTTCCGGGCCTCGCCGCGCGGCTGCCGATCGGGCTCGCGCTCGCGGGCGAGGACGGGCTCACGGTCGAGCGGCTCGTCGAGGTGGCCTGCGCCGCGCCGGCGCGGATCTTCGGGCTCCCGCGCAAGGGGGCGATCGCCCCTGGCAACGACGGCGACGTGGTGGTGTGGGATTCGGCAGCGCCCAGCACGATCACGCTCGAAGGCCTGGGCGACGGGCTCGACTGGACGCCGTACGAGGGCATCGAGCTGCCGGGCCGGATCCGACACGTGCTGGCGCGGGGCGTCCGCGTGGTCGAGGACGGGAGCTTCATCGGCGAGGAGCACCGCGGCGCCTATCTGGCGGTGGCGGGGTGAGCGGCCGCGGCGCCATCGTCACGGGGGCGGCCTCGGGGATCGGCCGCGCGATCGCGATCCGGCTCGCGGCCGACGGCTTCGACGTCGTGTGCGCCGACGTCCGCAGGGACCCGATCGCCGGCGGCGACCCGACCGAGTCGGTCATCGCGGCCGCGGGCGGGAGCGCGCTGCACGTCGACGCCGACGTCTCCCTGCCGGAGGACTGCGAGCGCCTGGTCGCGATCGCCGTCGACCGGGCCGGCCGGCTCGACGTGCTCGTGAACAACGCGGCCATCGCCGGCCGTCACTCGAAGCCGCTGGTCGAGACCGAGGTGGCCGACTTCGACGCGGTCATGGCCGTCAACCTGCGGGGGGCGTTCGTGCTCTCGCGCGCGGCGGTGCGGCAGATGCTGGCGCAGCCGCTGCGGGACGAGGTGCGGGGGCGGATCGTGAACATCACCTCCCAGCACGGGCTCGTGGGCGCGCCGGGCCATTTCTCGTACGCCGTGTCGAAGGGCGGGTTGATCCAGATGACCCGCCAGATCGCGGTCGAGCACGGCGCGGACGGGATCCTCTGCAACTCCGTCTCGCCGGGGAAGATCGTGACCGGCACGCCCGGCGACCTGAGCGCCGACGACGCGGGGCTGGCCTACGTGCAGTCGCGGACGCCGTTCCCGCGCCTGGGCCGGGCCGAGGACGTGGCCGCCGCGGTCGCCTACATGGCGTCGGAGGCGAGCTACACGAGCGGCGCCAACCTGATGGTCGACGGCGGCTGGATGGCCTACTAGACGATGCGCGCCGTCGTGATGACCCGCGCGGGCGGGCCGGAGGTGCTCGAGCTCACGGAGCGGCCCGATCCGCGGCCGGGCGCCGGCGAGGTCGTCGTGCGCGTCGGGGCGGTCGCCGTCAACCGGCTCGACATCTGGGTGCGCGAGGACGTGGGCCATGCCTACGCGGCCCGGCTGCCGGTGATCCCGGGCTACGACGCCGGCGGGGAGGTGGCCGCGGTGGGCGAGGGCGTCGCCGACGTCGCGGTCGGCCAGGACGTGTACGTCCACTACGACTACTCGTGCGGCCGCTGCGCCTACTGCCTGGAGGGCGACGAGGCCGCCTGCGACGCCTACGAGGTCATGGGCGTCCAGCGCGACGGCGGGTACGCCGAGCTGGTGCTCGCGCCGGCCCGCAACATCTTCCCGCTCCCGGACGGGCTGGACGCGCGCACGGCGGCCGCGGCGGGATCTGTGTACCTGACCGCCTACCACAT
The DNA here is from genome assembly GCA_025928435.1 of Thermoleophilia bacterium. Next base: position 4,421 of record JAICJM010000059.1, on the reverse strand, counting down.
GCTCTTCGCCCGCGCGGGCCTGCGCCCGGGCGAGACCGTCCTCGTGACGGCGGGCGGCTCGGGCGTCGGCGGCGCGGCGATCGCGCTGGCGCGGATGGCCGGCGCCCGCGTGATCGCGACGGCGTCGACCCCGGAGAAACGTGCGCGCCTGCTGGAGGCGGGCGCCGAGCACGCGATCGACTACTCAGGCGACGGCTGGCCCGACGAGGTGCGGGCGCTCACGGGCGGCCGCGGCGTCGATGTCGCCGTCGACCACGTCGGCCGCGCCGCCTTCCCGGGGGCGCTCGCGACGCTCGCGAACCGGGGCCGGATCGTCCTGTGCGGCGCGTCCTCGGGCCCGGAGGCGACTCTCGACCTGGTCGACGTGTTCGCCCGCCAGGTGTCCATCATCGGATCGAGCGACGGCTCCCGCCGGGAGCTGGTCGAGGTGTTCCGGCTGCTGGCGGAGGGCCGCGTCGCCCCGCCGCCGATCTCCGCCGAGCTCCCGCTGGAGCGGGCCGCCGACGCCCAGGCCCTGCTCGCCTCCCGCGACCACTACGGCCGCGTGCTGCTGACACCCGGGGCCTGACCCGGGGGTTTCCCCGACGCGAGACCGGCGGGACGCTCCGGAGAATGGGCGCATGAACCGGCGTGACATCTATCTCGTCGCGGGCTGGCGATCGGTCTGATCGTGCGATCTGGGTCGGCCTCGTCACCTCGGTCGATCCTGCGCCCCAGCCGGATAGGGTGACCGTCAGCCGCGCCGCGAGCCTCGCGTTCGGGAAGCCGTCCCCCTGTGGCGAGCCGGTCGACTTCATCGACGCCGAGCACCCCTCGACGTGCAACGTGCAAACCGACGGGGAGATCGACCGGTCGGTCGCCCAGACCGTGAACGGCGGGTGTCCCGGCGACGGCGTGTGCATCACCGGCAGGGGACGGAAGCTTTCGATCGACGACGAGCGGACGGCGGCCCTCCCGGAGCATGGGGGTACGGCATTTTCCTGTCCGTACCACGGCGAGGGGTAGCTTCACAGCAGCTCATCAGTGCCAGCATGCTATAGCGGTCAGTTTTGTACGACACGTCACAAAACGTGATATACCCAACCCGCCGGCCACATCGAGAGAGGGAGGACTCCGATGATGCACCGCTGCAGATGGTTACTCGCGCTATGCGCCGTCGGTGCGATTGCGCTCATCGCAGCACCAACCGCCGCGGCGAACGTCCCTGGCTTCTACATCATCACGATGCAGAGCGGCAAGACGTTCCACCTGATCTCCGGGGCGAACCACAACCTGCTCACCTCGGCCGCCGACGACACGCTCACGACGCTGTCGAGGTCGTCGTCGGGAGCGGCACACCTTCCGTTCCGCCTGCCCGCGTACGGGAGGACATTTGCGACCGTTCAGGTCTCCTCGAACGGCAACATGACGTTCGGAGCCACGGGCGGGTCGACCGCGTTCACGAATACGGCATTGCCGTCGGGCGACTTCACCGCGCCGACGATGCTGCCCTTCTGGGACGATCTCTTCATCGACCCGGCGAACACGTCGCTCCCCTTCCAGCAGGGGATCTTCACGAGGACGACGGGGGAGGCTCCGCACCGGGTGTTCACCATTAGCTGGCAGGGCAGGGCGTTCAACAACGCTGCGTACGCCGTGCTGGCGCAGGTGATCTTCCACGAGCGATCGCAGAACGTGCAGTACCGGTACGGCGCGCCGGACAATCAGGGGACGACCGCGCCGAGCGAGACGATCGGCATCCAGTTGAGCGGTCCCTCGCACTTCCGGCAGATCGCCTTCAACCCGCCACCGCCGGGCGCCGTGCAGGCGGGTACGCAGTTCACGCTCACCCACCACTAGGAGAACCCGGGCGGACGTGTCGACCCGTCTTGGCCGGCGACGTCCCGAGATCGGTGCGTCCGCCCTGCTTTTCCGGTTGCACTACCAACGTGCGTAGATAGACGCACCGAAGAGTTACACGTTATCGCAGTCGTTACGTGACCAGAAGCCGAGCAGGAGGTGCGCGAGCTCCTCGGGCTCGTCGCGGTAGGGCGGCGCGAAGTGGTGGAGGGCCGGGAAGACGTGCTCGGACGCCTGGGGGGACATCTGTGCAAGCCGGCGGGCGACGAGGCCGAACCGGGGCGCGCTCTGCCCACCGCGGATCAGGATGACGGGCGCGCCGAGCCCGGCCAGGTCTGGGCTCGCGAAGCCGGTCCCCGTCGTGAGCATCGTCCCCAGCAGGTCGTCGCGGAAGTCCCAGGCGGCCGGTCCGCGGGACGTCGGGGGTGTCACGCCGGGGGCCATCAGCATCTCGCGAAACGCCTCCACCTGCTCCGGCGGGCCGGAGGAGCGCAGCGACCCGATCGCCGCCCGCCACCCGGCCTCCGCGGAGTGCCAATCGTCGTCGCCGATGAACGCCGGCTCGAGCAGCGCCACGCTCCTGACCGCGTCGCCGAGCGCGAGCGCGGCCGCCAGCGCCACCGTCGCGCCCGCGGAGAACCCGGCCAGATGGACGGGCTCCGACCCTGACGCCTCGGCGACGGCGGCGACCTCGACCTCCATGTCGTACGGGTCACCCGGGGCCAGGCCCCACACGCGCAGCCCGAGGAGCGCGACGTCGAACCGGTCGCGGAGCCGCCCGGCGAAGGCCTCGACCGGCGTACCGACGAAGTCCGTCGCGGCCGGGTCGACCCAGATGACCCGCGGGCTCCTCAGTACGCCATCCAGCCGCCGTCGACGAGCAGATTCGTGCCGCTGACGTAGGCGCACTCGTCCGACGCCAGGTAGAGCGCGGCGGCCGCGACGTCGTCCGGACGGCCCAGGCGCGAGAACGGCGTGCGCGAGTGGGAGTAGGCCAGCACCTCGGGCGAGTCCGGCTCGTCGGCGGGCCGGGTCAGGATCTTGCCCGGCGCGATCGCGTTCACGATGATCCCGCGCCGGGCGAAGTCGACGGCCACCTGGCGGGTGAGGTTGACCACGCCGCCCTTGGCCGTGCAGTAGGCGACGTGGCCCGGGGCGCCGATCATGCCGTGCTGCGACGAGATGTTGATGATGCGACCGCGGGCCTCGGCGACCGGCTTCTGGGTCAGCATCTGCTGAACGGCCCGCTTGCAGCATAGGAAGACGCCCCGCAGGCCGACCGCCATGATCGCATCCCAGTCGTCCTCCTCCGTCTCGAGCAGGCCCTTTGAGTGCGGTCCGGCGACGATGGCGTTGTTCACCATCACGTCCAGCCGCCCCGACCGCCGGGCGGCCGTCGTGACGAGCCGGTCGATGTCGTCCCAGCGCGACGCGTCGGCCTGCGCGTACTCGGCGCTGCCGCCGGCCGCCGCGATCACGTCGACCGTCGGCTCGCCGCCCTCGCGCGGGTCGGCCCGCACGTCGGCGCACACGACGTGGGCGCCCTCGGCGGCGAATCGCACCGCCATCGCCCGGCCGAGCCCCGACGAGGCGCCGGTGATGGCGATCGTCTTGCCCTCCACACGGCCGCTCATCGCCGTCCCTCGGCCAGCCGCTCGTCGATGTCGCGGAAGAGCGGCATCCCCAGCGGCCGCTCCATCTCCTCCGCCAGGTGAGCCACGACCCCGGCCGTGCGCGCGAGCAGCGCGAACCCGCGCACGATCCGCGGCGCGAAGCCGATGTCGGCGAGCGCCGCCCCCGCCGCGCCGGCGCCGTTGATCGGAAGCGCCTTGCCGGTCCGTTCCGCCGCGGCCGCGGCGACCATCTCCAGCGCGCGCATGTGCGGCCCGAGAACGCCCGCCTCGTCGGCGATCGCGTACATGCGCGGCGTGCGCGGGTCCTCGACCTTGTGGATCGGATGGCCGAGGCCGGGGACGCGACGGCCCGCCTCCAGCCGGGCGGCGACCGCCGCGTCGGCGGCCGTCCGCAGGCCGGCGTCGTCCCGCGCCCGCCCGGCGATGTCCGCCAGGAACACGGCCGCGTCCTCGACGACGCCGAGGAACACCGTCCCGGCCCCCAGCAGGCCCGCCGCGACCGCGCCCTGAAGCGACTCGGGCGCGCCGGTGTGCGTGAGTCGCGCCGCCAGCACGGTGGGGGTGAGGCCGTGGTCGGCCAGCGAGACGAGCACGGCGTCGAGCAGCATCGTCTCGCCCGGCGCGGGCATCCGTCCCTGGACGAGCAGGAACGCGAGCTCGGTGAAGGTGACGCGGCCCATCAGCTCGCCGGCGAGGTCGTGCCCGCGGACGGTGATCGCGTCGGCAGTGGTCGTGCCGATGTCGGTGCGTAGCCAGTCGCTCGTGCTCATGCTCTCCTCTCGAAGTCGATCTCCCCGGGCGTGCGCTCGCGGCCCAGCTCGTGCTTGGCCACCCGCCCGGTCGGCGTATGCGGAAGCTCGGCGGTCGCCTCCATGTAGCGCGGCACCTTGAAGGGCGCGAGCAGCCCGGCGGCATGGTCGCGCACGGCAGCGAGGTCGGCCGCCGGGT
>JAICJM010000329.1 GCA_025928435.1 Thermoleophilia bacterium | reverse complement strand
CTGTATCTCGCGCGCGAACGCGACGTTCCCGGTGGCGATGGCGGCCGCGCGGCTGGCCGTGCACGCCGTGACCGAGAGCGAGCGCGGCCTGGCGGAGCTCTTCGGGGGCGAGACGGGCGACGAGGTGGACAAGTTCGCCCACTGCCGGTGGACGCCGGCCGACGACGGCACGCCGCTCCTGTCGGACTCCCCGGCCTGGTTCCTCGGGCGCGTCGTCGATCGGATCGACCTCGGCGACCACGTCGGCTGCGTCCTCGAGCCGGCGCGCTCGCACGCGGGCGGGCCGATCGTCCAGCTGACCGAGCGCGACCTGGCCGAGATCGAGCCCGGCCACCCCGCCTGAAGATGGTTGATCCCGCGCCCGCGCGCCTGGACACCAGCTTCTCACACAGGTTCGGGTCGCCGGCGGGCTGCGGCTGCGAACCGTCGCATCGCCGCGTCCTCCGTCGCTTGCGTGCGAAGCACGGGTCGCTCCGGCGTCCTTGCGCTACTCGGTTCTCGCCGCCCAGGACATCACGGGGCTCGGGATCAACCATCCAGCTCTGGCTATAGCTAGGTGTCGAAGGTTGCCCCGACCGAGGCCGTGACGACGAGCAGCGTCGCGACGACGTCGGCGGCGTGGAGCGACTGCCCCAGGGCGGCGACGCCGACCACGGTCGCGATGGCGGGCTCGAGGCTCGCGAGCACGCCGTAGGCGCGCGCGGTCAGCGTCCGCAGCGCCGCCATCTCGAGCGAGAAGGGGAGGGCGGTCGAAAGCACGCCGAGGGCGATGATCTCGAGGCCGCTGCCCGCGGCCACCGACCCGGCGCCGCCGGCGCCGAACGGGACGAGCACGATCGCCGAGACCACCATCCCGCAGGCCAGGCCCTGGCTGCCCTTCCACGCACGGCCGACCCGCTGGGCCGTGAAGATGTAGGCCGCCCACCCGGCGCCCGCGAGGAGCGCGAGGCCGATCCCGGCGGCGTCGAGGCCCTGCGACGTCGGGCCGGCGAAGATCGCGATCCCGATCCCGGCCAGGATCACCCACAGGACGTCGCGCAGCCGGCGCGACTGCACGAGGGAGACCGACAGCGGGCCGAGGAACTCGACGGTCACCGCGACTCCGAGCGGGATGCGGGCGAGCGCCTCGTAGAAGGCGAAGTTCATCACCGCGAGCTCGGCCCCGAAGGCGCCCAGCCACACGAGCTCCGAGGCCGGCCGACGCAGGTTCGGCCGCGAGATCGCCAGCAGCAGGAGGCCGCCGACGCCGAGGCGGAAGCAGGCCGTCGCCGGCACGCCGACGCGGTCGAAGAGTCCGGTCGCGACAGCCGCCCCGAGCTGGAACGAGAGCATCGCCGCCACCATGAGGAGCGGCGCCGGCAGGCCGCCGCCCAGGCGGGCGACGCGGGCGGCTGCGGACTCGGCCGCCGGGCCGGACGGCTGGGGATGGGCCGTGGCGAGGGCCGGCCGGGGGCCGCCCGGCACGCCAACCGGCATCCACGCCGAGCGCCAATTGCGAGGGGGGGCGGCCGCCATGGACCGAATCATGCCGTCCCGGCCGGGGGCGGGCGCCGCTCCGGCCGGGACGGCGAGGAGCTAGCGCTTGACCGCGTCCTTGACCTTGCCGGCGGCTTCGCGCAGGTCGCCCTTGGACTGCTCGCGACGGCCCTCGTTCTCGAGGCTCTGGTCGTCTCCGGCCTTGCCCGCGGCCTCCTTCATCTTGCCGGAGGCCTGGTCGACCTTGCCCTGCAGCTTGTCACCCATGTCTGCACCACCTTTGCGTCGATTGGGGTTCGTCGCGGTGCAAATACCCCGGACATCGGCGCCGGAAAACGGCAGCCCGCGCCCGGCCGTCGCTGGACGGCCGGGCGCTCGGGTGTCTGCAACGCCGCTAGGTCCCCCACGGGTACGCGGCCCAGGCGGGCGCCACCATGCGGCCGCACGAACCCGCCGTCGGGAGGACGCCGGGGTGCGTGCGGCGCATGAGCCTCGTCGTGAAGCCCCCATCGCGTGTGTGGCCGGGAATCAGCGTGACGCGGACATACCCCCTGGGGCACACGCGCGAAACGACACTTGGCGGACGGGATATCCGGGCGGCTGAGATAACGTTCTCACT
>JAICJM010000289.1 GCA_025928435.1 Thermoleophilia bacterium | reverse complement strand
GACGGTGGCGAGGCCCCAGCCCATCCGGGCGGCCTCGACCGCCTGCCGCATCACGGCGACGTTGCCGGTGGCCTCGAACGTGTAGTCGGCGCCGAAGCCGCCGGTCATCTCCGCGATCTCCTCGACCGCGTCCGGGCCGCCGATCATGGTGTCGGTCGCCCCCTGGCCCTTCGCGAGCTCGAGTCGGTCGGCGGACATGTCGACGCAGAGGATCCGCTCGGCGCCCTGCAGCCGGCATCCGGCGACGGCGCCGAGGCCGACCATGCCCGCGCCGAAGACGACGCAGAAGGAGCCCGCCTCGACCTTGGCGGTGTTGATCGCCGCGCCCAGGCCGGTCGACAGCCCGCAGGCGAAGAGGCAGGCGCGGTCGAGCGGCGCCTCCGGATTGATCTTCGCGAGCGCGATCTCCGGCATGACCGTGTACTCCGCGAACGTGGACGTGCCCATGAAGTGACGGATGGGCTCACCGCCGCGCGAGAGCCGGGTGGTGCCGTCGGGCAGGTACCCCTTGCCCTGCATGTCGCGGATCGCCAGACACAGGTTCGTGCGCGGGCTGAGGCAGTGGATGCACTTGCCGCACTGGGGCGAGAACAACGTGACGACGTGGTCGCCCTGCGCGACCAGCGTCACCCCTTCGCCGACCTTCTCGGCGACGCCCGCGCCCTCGTGCCCGAGCACGGTGGGGGCGTAGCCGGAGGGGTCCGCGCCCGATGCGGTGTAGAGGTCGGTGTGGCAGACGCCACACGCCTCCAGCCGGACCAGCACCTCGCCGGGACCGGGGTCGGCGAGATCGACCTCCTGGATGACGAGCGGTGCCCCGAACTCCTCCAACACCGCTGCCTGCATCTTCATAGGGCGCGAGTGTACCCTGTCCGCCGACAACGTGGCCGACACGACCCCGAACGCCGACATCGTGCTCGAGGCAGACCGCCTCCTCGGGGCCGCGTCCGCGGCCGACGTGCCGGTCCGTCTCGTCGGCGGCCTCGCCGTGCGGGCACATCTGCCGGCGGGGACGGAACCCGTCATCACCCGCGAGTACAAGGACATCGACCTCGTCACGCTGAAGGGCCGCGGCCGGGCCGTCTCGGCCTTCATGGCCGAGCAGGGCTACGAACCGGACCGGGTGTTCAACACGACGAACGGGCACCGGCGGCTGCTCTACTACGACGTCCCCCACCAGCGCCAGGTGGACGTCTTCGTCGGCGCGTTCGAGATGTGCCACTCGATCCCGATCACCGAGCGGATCGAGATCCACCCGACGGCGGTCCCGCTGGCCGAGCTGATGCTCACGAAGATGCAGATCGTGGAGCTGAACGCGAAGGATCAGTCTGACATCGTGACGATGCTCTACCACCACGACGTCAACGACGGCGACGACGGGACGATCAACGCGAAGCGGGTGGCCGCGCTGTGCGCCGCCGACTGGGGCCTGTGGCGTACGACGAAGATGAACACCGAGCGCACGCGCGAGGCCCTGAAAGCCGGCGCGCCGGACGTGCGGGAGGTGGCCGAGCCGCGTCTGGAGCGGCTGTGGCAGGCGATCGAGGATGCCCCCAAGTCCGGCCGCTGGAAGATGCGAAACCGCGTCGGCGACAAGGTGCGCTGGTACGAGGAGCCCGAAGAGGTCGGGTAGAGAGGCAACCGCGAGCCGAATCCCGGGGACAGTCCCCGGACGGGGACTGTCCCCACATCAGGGGCGCGAGCGCAGCGCGATGTAGAGGTCGACCCGGTCCTCCATCGAGCCCAGGTCGCGTCCGGTCAGCTGCTCGACGCGGTCGAGCCGGTGCCGGAGCGTGTTCACGTGCACGTGCAGGGCGCTCGCCGTCTCCTGCCAGCGGCAGCCGGAGGAGAGGAAGCGGTCGAGGGTCTCGACGAGGCGCGACCGGCGCCGGGCGTCGTGCTCCTCGAGCGGGCGCAGGAGCGCCCGCCGGAACGCCGCGAGCACCTCTTCGTCCTGCAGCGCCAGGAGCAGGGAGTGGGAGCCGACCTGGTCGTGGGTGGCCCAGCCCGCGTCCCGGCGCAGGCGGGCGAACCGGCACGCGTGGCGGGCCTCGACGACCGCCGTCCGCAGTCCGGATGAGTCGGCGGCGAGCCCGCCGACGCCGACCGGCTCCTCCATCCGCGCGTGCAGGTGGCCGGCGAGCCCCGCCAGTCCGCCCTCGTCGCCCGGCCAGCCGACGACGGCGACGAGCTCGCGCGTCTTCACCGCCGCGACGAACGCGACCTCGGAGTCTGCCAGCGCGGTCTCGAGCCGGTCGAGGCCGACGTCGCCGTCCTCGCACTCGCACACGACCGCCGCGAGCGGCGAGGAGGCGTCGAGCTCGAACGTCGCCAGGCGCGCCGCCGTCGCCCGCGCCTGCGCCTGGCCGGCCATGATGAGGTCGATCAGCTCCGCCGCCAGCCGGCGCTCGTTCTCGCGCAGCACCTGCAGCCGCGCCAGCTCGAGCCCCAGGAACGGCAGCGCCTGGTCGACCGCCGCCCGGTCGTCGTCGCCCAGGCCGGACTCGCCGGCGGAGACCACCAGGTGGGCCTCCGTGCGGCCGACCGCGACGATCGGGAACGCCATCCAGCCGTTCGCCGCCACGGGCTGCGGCCCGCAGGGCGCGGTGCGGGCCGCGCACACGCATGCGACGTCGCCGGCCGTGGCGGAGCCGGCGATCACGTGCCGGCCGCGGCCGAGCATCCACGGCCGCAGGCGCGTGCCCAACACGTCCAGGATGCCGGCGAGCCCCTCGCCGTGGCCGGCCGCGTGCACGAGCCGGTCGTTGCGCAGGACGCGCTCGCGCAGCGCCTCCTCGCGCTGCCCGTAGACGCGGTCGACAAACGCCCGCGACACCGCGATGAACGGCACGTCGAACGGGACGGTGAAGAGTGGCAGGCGGGCCGCCTCGCAGGCCTCGATCAGGCCGGGCGGCAGGACGGCGTCGGGCTGGGGCAGGCCGTAGCCGAGCGCCGCGACGTCGCTGAGCTCGAGCGGCGCGACGAAGCCGGTGCTGGTCGTCCCGGCGTCGCGCCAGACGCCGGTCGTCAGGATGACCTCGCCGCCCTGGAGATAGCGGGTCGGATCGGCCAGTTCGGTCGTGTGCACCCAGCGGATGACGCGCTCGAGGTCGCCGCCGACCACGACTTCGAGGGCGAGACCGGGTACCGCAAGCAGTTCGCTGACGCGCATCGCCATTGGATGATCCTCTAACCGCGATCGTACAACGTTGCAGGGTTCGACCATTGTGACGCGAGGCTCGATCCGTGAGACTCGCGCCGATGGGGGGGTTCACCTGGCCCGGTGATCACCGCGCCGCCCTGGCGCTCACCTTCGACGTCGACGCCGAGTCCGCGATCGTGGCCGTCGACCCGGGGTACGCCCGCCGGCTCACGACGATGAGCCACCAGGCCTACGGCCCCAAGGTGGGCGTGCCGCGCATCCTGCGGATGCTGGAGCGAAACGGCGTCACGGGCAGCTTCTTCGTCCCCGGCCTGACGGTCGACCGCTATCCCGGCACCGTCGAGGCGATCGTGGCCGCCGGGCACGACCTGGGCCACCACGGGTACTCGCATGTCCCCTACCACGCCCTCTCGGACGACGGCCAGCGCGCGGATGTTG
>JAICJM010000024.1 GCA_025928435.1 Thermoleophilia bacterium | reverse complement strand
GCCGCGGCCTGCCCGCCGCGGCCCCAGGTCTCGTCGCGCCCCGCAGGTCGCGCGACCGCGGGCGCCGGACGTTCTAACGATTTACGGCCAGATCCTGCCGCCGTACATCTCGGCGCTCCTTGTTCGCGTGGACCCCGGGAGGGGACACGGTACCGACGCCGGGGCGTTTCGTCAATTGCCATCGACAGAACGGCCTTTTCACGATATTCTGTGAACGTGGGCCGCCCTGCACCGACGCACGTCGACGACCCGTCTTCACTGGGCCGGCGGCTGCGTACGGTGCGAGCCGAGCGCGGTCTGTCGATGAAGCAGCTCGCGTTCCCGGGATGCTCTCCGGCGTATATCTGCCGGATCGAGGCCGGGGAGCGGGTGCCGTCGCCGCGCATCCTGGCGGAGCTGGCCCGCCGGCTCGGTGTCACGACCGCCGAGCTGGCGGGTCGAGCCGCCGGGGGGACGATCCTCCCGGCGCGCATCGGCCTGGCCGAGATGTCGGTGCGGATGGGGTCGCCGGACGCAGCAGAGATGCTCGAGGGGCTGGCCGACGAGGCCCGCGCGTGCGGCGACATGCACGCGCTCAGCCGGGCGATCGAGGGCCTCGGCCAGCTGGCCATCGAGGAGCGTCAGGACGACCGCGCCGTCAGCCTGCTCGAGGAGGCGCGCGCGCTCGAGCCGACGGCCACCGCGCGGCTGCGTCCCGGCCTGTACGAGTCGCTGGGGCGGGCGTACGCCGGCACCGGCGACCTCTCGCGCGCGATCTCGGTGCTGCGCTCCGCCCTCGAGGAGGCGCGCACGCCGCCGGTCGACGCCCGCGACGTGATCCGCTTCGGGGTCTACCTGGCGAGCGCGTACACGGATCAGGGCCGGTTCGCCGATGCGGAGGCCGTTCTGGCCGACGTGCTCGAGGTGGAGGAGTCGCTCGCCGACCCGATCGCGCGCATGCGGCTCGCATGGGCGCTCGCGCGCACCTACGCCGAGCAGGGCCGGCTGCGGCTGGCCGAGCGGTACATGGGCGAGGTCGTCGCCCAGCTCCAGGCAACGGAGCACACACTGCTGCTGGGACGCGCGCACGCCGTCCTCGGCGGCATCCTCGTCGACCAGCGCCGGCCGGCCGAGGCCGACGCGCATCTGGAGCGGGCAGGCGAGCTCATGCGCGACGCGGGGGCGGCGCCGGAGCTCGCGACGCTGAGCGCGGACCGCGGCCGGGCGGCGTTGATCGCCGGGGATGTCGAAGGGGCGCGGGAGGCGGCCCGCCGGGCCCTGACCGAGACGGCCGCCACGGAGCCGGGGATCGCCGGCGCGGCGACGCTCGTCCTGGCCCGGGCGGCGCTCCACGACGGCGAGCTCGAGGAGGCGCGGTTCCTGTGTCACCGGGCAATCGAGCTGCTCGAGCACACGACCGCTCCGCACTACGTGGCCGAGGCGAACCAGGTGCTCGCGCTGGTCGAGCAGCGATCGGGCAACCTCGAGGCGGCGCTGGAGGCCCTGTGGAACGGGCTCGGCGCGGTCGACCGGGGCATCGCGGAGACTCCCTAGCGAATGGCACCGCACGTTGACGAAACGGTCGGCGCGGGCGCGCCGGCGGGTCTTGGCGACGGCATCGCGGAGCTCGAGGTCGCACGTCTGCGCGAGCGCTGCCGCCGGCTCGAGCAGAGCGTCCGCCGCACCGACCGCGAGCGCCGCCAGGCGATCGAGCGCCTGCTCCGGGCCGAGGAGCAGGAGCGCCGCCGCCTGGCCACGGAGCTCCATGACGACACCGTCCAGGTGCTGACGGCCTGTCTGGTCGTGCTCGACCGCCTGGGGCACGCGGCGGACGCGACGGACCCGGAGCGGATCTCGACCGCCGTCGGCGCGGCCCGGCGGACGCTGGCCGCCGCCACCGACCGCACCCGCCGGCTCATGTTCGAGCTGCGGCCCACGAGCCTCCAGGACGAGGGCCTCGCCGGGGCGCTGGCCGACCTCGCCGGCCAGCTGGCAGAGGAGGCCGGCGTCGTCACGTCCGTCGCGGTGGCGCCGGACCGCTATCCGTACGTCGTCGAGGAGCTCGCCTACCGCACCGTCCGTGAGGCGATCGTCAACGTCCGCAAGCACGCCCGGGCGAGCGCCGTCGGGATCGAGATCGAGGCCCGGGACGCCATGCTCTACGGCCGCGTCACCGACGACGGGCGCGGGTTCGACGTCGACGCTGCGCTCGAGCGCAGCCGCCGCCAGCGCCGGATGGGCCTCGACACGATGCGGGAGCGGCTACACCTGGCCGGGGGCGCGGTCGCCGTCCGCTCCGCCCCCGGATCCGGCACCGTCATCGCCTTCCAGCTGCCGATCCGGCTCGCCTGACAGAACGGTCTCGCCCGGGTGACCGCTGGGTGGCGGCGACGCGGCGATGTGCGCGCGGGTGAGCGAGGCGGCGAGCTCGCCGTCGCCCGCGGCGATCGCGTCGACGATGCGGTCGTGGTCGTCCGCCCAGGCCAGCACCCGCCGCGGATCGACCGCCTGGAGCGTGTAGATGCGGCGGGCGATCCGCGGCACCCACAGCGTCTCGGCGAAGCGGACGAGGTGTGGGTTGCCCGAGGCGGCGACGAGGGCGAGGTGGAAGTCGCGGTTGGCGACGTAGGTGTCGCCGCCGCGGTCGACGCCGGCCCGCTGCTCGCCGATCAGCGCGCGCAGCCCGGCCGCCGCCTCGGGGTCGCCCGCCTGTGCGGCCAGGCGGGCGGCGCCGGGCTCGATCGCCACCCGGGCGGCCCAGGCGTGCCAGAGGTTGGCGACGTCATCGCGCGAGACCGTCGCGCCGCGGTTCGGGTTGAACTCGACCAGGCCCTCGCTGGCCAGCCGCCGCAGCGCCTCGCGCAGCGGGGTGCGGCTCACGCCCAGCTCGGCGGCGAGCTCCTCCTGGCGCAGGCGGGAGCCGCGCGCGAGCTCGCCGGTCAGGATGCGCTCGCGCACGGCGACATAGACCTGGTCGACGACGCTCTTGACCTCGATGCGGCGCGAGTCGCTCATGCCGCCAATTCGATCACACGGGATGGGGACTGTCCCCGGGCACCGGGGACGGTCCCCGCGTTGCGGGGACTGTCCCCACCTAACCCTGCACGTCAAGCATCCGCTCGACACCGCGCTTCTCGAGGCCGCGGGCGACGATCAGGCGCTGGATCTCGCTCGTGCCCTCCCAGATGCGGTCGACGCGCAGCTCGCGCAGGAACCGCTCGGCGGCGAACGTCCGCATGTACCCGCGCCCGCCGAACACCTGCACGCAGCGGTCGGCGCAGCGCCAGGCCGCCTCGGAGGCGAACAGCTTCGCCATCGCCGCGCGGCCGTGGACGAGCTTGGAGTCGGCGCCGTCGTCGACGAGCTGCGCCACCTGGTAGGTGAGCAGGCGGGCGGCGGCACAGTCGGCGGCCGAGTCGGCCAGCGGGAAGCTGATGCCCTGGTAGTCGTAGATCCGCTGCCCGAACTGCTCCCGCTCGGTCGCCCAGGCAACCGCCTCGTCGAGCAGCCGCCGCATCGCGCCGACGCAGCGGGCGGCGATGTGGATCCGCTCCTCAATGAACCACATCTGCTGCAACTCGCCGCCGCGGCCGATCATCTCCTCGCCGCCGAGGACGGCGTCGGCGGCCACCTCGCAGTCGTAGCGCACGGTGGGATGGCCGTGGGGGTAGTTGTGCGTGAAGGGCGGGTCGTCCACGACCTCGATCCCGGGCCGGTCGCGGTCGACCAGGAAGAGCGTCGGCAGGCGCCGGTCGCCGTCCACCACGTTCACCATCAGGATGTCGAAGTCGGCGACATCGCCGGACGTGACGAACCACTTCTCGGCCCGGATCCGCCAGCCGTTGGCGGTGCGCTCGGCGGTTGCGGCGATGCCGCCGGGGTCCGACCCGGCCCCGCCCTCGGTGACCGCGTACGCGTCGGCCCGCTCGCCCGCCAGCGTCGGCAGCAGGTAGCGCTCGATCTGCTCCGGCGTCCCCCGCGCGAGCACGTTGTAGCCGCCGCCCATGTGCCACCAGATGCCGTTCGTGTTGCGGCCGAGCTCCTCCTGGACGAGCACCTGCTCGAGCGCCGACCAGCCCTGGCCGCCGTGCGCGGCGGCGTGGTTGCCGCCGGACAGACGGGCGGCGCGGGCTCCGTCCTTGACTCGGGCGACATCGTCGCCGGGCAGGCGCCCGCCGCCGCGCTCGGCCGCCTCCTCGAGCGGGATGAGGACGGTGTCGACATAGCGCGCGGCGCGCTCGCGCAGCTCGCGCTGGACATCGGTGAGGGCGAGATCCATGGCGGGGACTATCCCCGATCATGCCTCAGAGCGCGGCGGCTGCCGCGTCCTCGCGCCGGCCCGCGCGCACGAGGGCGAGCGCGATCAGGAGACACCACGCGGCCAGGAGCGCGTATGCGGCCCGGTCGCCCGGGCCGGCGATCACCGCGCCCGCGACCAGCGGGCCGACGAAGTTCGCCGCCCCCCAGACGACGCCCATCAGGCCGTTCACCGTCCCGGTGCCGAACCCGAGCCGGCCCGCGCCCAGCGCTCCGAGCGGGAATGCCATCGCGTACGGGGCGCCGACCGCGAGCGAGCGCACCAGCACGGTCGCGACCACGGGGGCCACCGCTCCCGAGGCGAGCACCGGGATCAGCGCCGCCGCCTGGAACGCCGCCAGCAGGCCCGCCAGGCGCAGCGAGACGGCGCGCCGCCCGGCGCGGGCGACGGCGGCGCTCGAGAGGATGAAGATCGTCGAGGCGGCCGACAGCCAGGCCCCGATCGCGCTGGAGGAGAGGCCGTGGTCGCCCAGCTGGAGCGGCGCGACCAGGTTGACGACCCCGTCGCCCACGCCGCCGAGCAGCATGATCGCGATCGCGCCGGCCAGAAGCGGCGAGGCCCGCATGCCGGCGGCGATGTCCCGCAGAGGCTGGTGGCCGTGGCGCCTGCGCGTGCCGGGATCGCCGAGCGCGAGCACGATCACGACCGCGATCATCGGCACGCCGGCGACGGCGAACACGGCGCCCCGGGCGACGTGGTCGGCGAGCAGGCCGGCGAACACGGGGCCGATCATCGACCCCACCCCCGCGGTGGTCACGACGAGGGCGAGGGCCCGGTCGCGGATGTCCTCGTCGGCCGAGTCGCTCAGCCACGAGATGCCCGCCGACCAGATCGTCCCCGACCCGACACCGAATGCGGCCCGCGACGCCAGGAGCGCCGCGAAGTTCGGCGAGACGGCGGTCGCGAGCATCGCCGCCGCGGCGATCGCAGATGCGGCCAGCGTGACGACCCGGGCGCCGAAGCGGTCGCTCAGCCGCCCGGCCGGCACGGACGCGACGACGATCGCGAGGCTGGCCGCGGACAGGAGCGCGCCGGCGCGCACGTCGGAGAGGTGGTAGGCCCGCGTGTAGGCCGGGACGAGCGGGACGATCGAGAGCAGCGCCACCTCGTCCAGGAAGACGAGGACGTAGAACAGCAGGAACGGGCGCCGCATGGACGCGCAACTGTATCCAGTGCGTCACCCTCGGCAGAAGTCCCGGACCATCCGCACGAACATCTCCGCGCACGCGTCGACCGACTCGAGGTCGACCCACTCGTCCGCGGTGTGCAGGCCGTCGCCGGTCGGCCCGAGGACGACGCAGGGGATGCCCGCCTCGACCAGGATCCCCGAGTCCATCCAGCCGTAGTCGCTGCGCACCACCGGCGCCCGGCCGAGGACGGCGGCGGCCGCGTCGATCGCGGCCCGCACGACCGGCTCGCCGCGGTCGAGCAGCACCGGCTCCCGGGCGACAACCGTGCGGCACTCGCCCTCGAAGCGCGGGTCGGCCGCCCGCGCCCGGTCGAGCAGCGCCGTCATCTCGGCCAGCGACTCCGCCACCGTCTCGCCCGGCATGACGCAGCGCTCGACGCCGATCACGCACTCGGCCGGGTAGCTGGGGTAGTCCCGGCCGCCCCGGATCGTCGAGGCATGCACGCTCGGCCGCCCCCACTCCGGCGTCTCCCTGCGTGCGAGCTCCCGCTCGAGCTCGGCGAGGCCGGTCAGCACCGGCCCCGCCAGCGAGATGGCGTCGCGGCCGAGCTCGGGCCGGCCGCCGGCGGCCTCGACGCCGCGGCTGGTGACGTCGTACCAGGCGAAACCGCCGTGGGCGAAGATGACGTCGAGGTCCGACTGCTCCGGCAGGACGGCCGCGTCGGCCCGGTGGCGCTCGACCAGCGCCTGCGCCCCGACGCTCTGCCACTCCTCGTCGATCACGCAGGCAATCAGCACGTCGCCCGCGGGCGGGTCGGACGCGAGCCGTTCGGCGGCGGCCAGCGCGGAGACGATCCCGGCCTTCATGTCGCAGGTGCCGCGGCCGTGCATGCGCCCGTCGCGCACGTCGGGCGTGAAGGCGGACGGCCCGCCCGCCACGACGTCGGTGTGACCGCAGAACATGAGCGATCGGCCGCCGCCGGTCCCCCGCAGCCGGCCGACCACGTTGGGGCGGCCGGGGGCGGCGTCCCACATGTCCACCTCCAGCCCCAGCGCCGCCATGTGCTCGGCCAGGGCCGCCGCGACGCCCGCCTCGCCCGCGCCTCCGGGGACGAGGTCGGGGTTGGTCGAGTCGACCGAGACCAGGCGAGCCAGGAGCTCGGCGGTGCTCATCCCTGCGCCCCGCACGATCCCCGCACGATGAGCCGCGCGGCGAGCCGGATCCGTCGCGGAGGGCCCGCATCGCCCTGGAGCCGCCGCAGCAGCCGCTCGCCGGCGGTACGTCCCAGGTCGGCAACCGGCTGGCGGACGACGGTCACGGCCGGCTGCACGAGGGTCGTCCAGTCGAGGTCGTCGAACCCCACCAGCGCCACGTCCTCCGGGATGCGCAGGCCCAGCGACCGCACCGCCCGCAGGGCACCGACCGTCATGAAGTTGTTCGCGGTGAAGACCGCCGTGGGCCGGTCGGGCCGGTCGAGCAGGCGCAGCGCCGCCGCCTCCCCGTCGGCACGGGTCGGCCCGCCGATGGAAACGAGGCCGGGGTCGGGGTCGATCCCGGCCGCGCGCAGCGCCTGCCGGTAGCCCTGAATGCGCTCGGCGGAGGAGGTGATCTCGGGCGAGTCGGAGACGACGCCGATGCGGCGGTGCCCGAGGCCGGCGAGGTGGGCGACGGCGGCGCGGGCGCCGGCGGTGTTGCGGACGAGCACCCCGTCGGCGTCGACGCCCGTGACAACGCGGTCGAGCAGGACGAGCGGCACGCCCGCCGACACGAGCTCGGCCAGGTGCTCGGGCGACGCCCCCGGCGCGGGCACCACCACCATGCCGTCGACCTGGCGGGCGCGCAGCGCCTCGACGGCGCGGCGCTCGCGGCCGGCGTCCTCGTCGGCGTTGGCGAGCAGGACGGTGTAGCCGTGCGCGTCCATCACGTCGGCGAGGCCGCGGGCGGCAGCGGCGAAGAACGGGTTCTCGATGTCGCCGACGACGAGCCCGACGGTCGTCGTTGCGCGCGAGACCAGGGCGCGGGCGACCGCGTTCGGCCGGTAGCCGAGCTTGCGCGCGGTCTCGCTCACCTTGCGCCGGGCGGCCGGGGAGGCGTGCCCGTAGTCGCCGAGGACGCGGGCCGCGGTGGCCGTCGACACCCCGGCGGCGCGGGCGACATCACGGATGGTGACGGACATCGGCGGAGATGATAGCGTTCTCAGTCATGGCCGATCTCGAGCATCGCGTGGAGGTCGCGCTCGGCTCCGAGCTGTTCAGCGCCCCCCACCTGGAGGCCGACCTGACCCGCTTCCTCGGCGACGGCGCGGCCCAGATGCGCGCGCTCGCCGCCCGCTGCCGCGCGGACGGCACCCGCCACGTCTTCTTCGTCGGCAGCGGCGGCTCGTGGGCCAGCATGTGGTCGGGGAAGATGCTCTTCGACCGCTACGTGCCGGTCGCATCGGACGTGTCCCGCTCCTACGACCTGATCTGGCGGGCGCCGCAGCGGCTCGGCCCCGAGTCGGTGGTCTTCCTGGCGTCCTACTCGGGCCAGACCGAGGACACCCTGGCGGCGCTGCGGTTCGCCCGCGAGCGGGGCGCGCGCACCGTGGCCCTGGTCGGCAAGCCCGACACGCCCATCGGCGCCGAGGCCGACGAGACGCTCATGTACGGCTCGCCCGGCCTCTACAGCCTGCCGCTCGCCGCCGTCACGACCTTCGCCTGCGAATGGGGCCGGCTCGATGGCGACCGGGCCGCGGAGGGCGTGCTGGAGGCGCTATCCGGCATCCCCGCCCAGGTCGGCGCAGCCTTCCGGGATACCCGCGCCCGCGGCCGCGAGCTGGCCGAGGAGCTGGCCGGTTCCGATCTGATCTACTGCCTGGCCTCCGGGCCGCTCTACGGGCTCGCCTACAAGTTCGGCCTGACCGTCTTCATGGAGAACATGCGGATCGCAAGCTCCGTGATAGAGAGCAGCGAGTTCCGCCACGGGCCGGCGGAGATGCTCGACCGCCACTCGCCCGACATGATCTTCCTGCTCGGGAGCGACGAGTCGCGGCCGGTCGCCGAGCGCTCGGCCGCGGTGGCGGCGAACCACGGCGCCCGGGTGCGCATCTTCGACGCCCACGACCACCCGCGCGTCCATCCCCAGCTGCAGCCGTTCGTGCTCAAGGTGGCGCTGCAGTGGTTCATCGTCTACTCCACCCTGCTGCGCGGGATCGACGACCTGGACGAGCGCGCCCTGATGGGCCGCCAGGTGCTGTCGGGGGCGGGCTGGCCGTGAAGCCGCTCGCGACGATGGGCGACAACTGCCTCGACCACTATCTGCCGCCGCTCGATCGGGAGTACGTGGGCGGGAACGCGCTCAACGTCGCGGTCGGCCTGCGCGACCACGGCCACGACGTTGCCTACGCGGGCGCCGTCGGATCGGACCGCGCCGGCGACGCCGTGCTGGCAGCGGCGCGCGGCCGGGGGATCGACACCGGCCACGTCCACGTCGGCCCCGGCGCCACCGGCATCACCACGATCCGCCTGACCGACGACGGCGACCGCGTGTTCGAGAGCGAGGTGCTCGGCGAGAGCGGCACCTACCGGCCCGGCCCGGCGACGCTGGCCGACCTCGGCAGGCGCGCCTGGGTGCACGGGGCCGGCCTGGCCGGCGGCGTCGAGGGCTTCACCGGCCTGCGCCGGGCGGGCGCGCGCCTCTCCTACGACTTCTCCCATGCGTCCTCGCCGGAGCGGATGGCCGAGCTGTGCCCGCACCTCGAGGTCGCGTTCCTGTCCGCACCCGGAGCGGAGGCCGACGAGGCGGCGGGCCTGGCCGGGAGCGCCGTCACAGCCGGAGCCGAGGCCGCCGTCGTCACCCGCGGCCGCCACGGCAGCCTGGCGCTGGCCGGCGGCGTCCACCACCAGCCCCCGGTGCCGGTGGCGGTCGTCGACACGCTGGGCGCCGGCGACGCCTACATCGCCGCGTGCATCTCGACCCTCGTCGAGGGCGGGACGCTCGAGATGGCGCTGCGGCTCGGCGCCGAGGCCGCCGCCCGCACCTGCACGCACTACGGAGCCTGGCTCGAGCTCGAGGAACTGGAGGCAAGCGCATGAGCGACACCCACGTCACCCCCTCGACCGCCCGCTCGGCGGAGCTCTACGACCTGGCCGCCGGGAGCATCGCCGGCGGCGTCGGCTCGGGCACGCGCTCGCACCGCTCCGGCTACCTGCCGGTGCCCGTCTTCGTGCGCAGCGGCCAGGGCGCGCACATCACCGACGAGGACGGCAACGACTTCATCGACTACGTGATGGGCCAGGGACCGCTGATCCTCGGCCACCGCCCGCCCGCGGTCATCGACGCGGTCACCGAGACGCTGCGCGAGCGGGGGTCCCTCTTCTCGCTCGCCCACGACCTCGAGGGCCTGGCCGCCGCGGCGGTCACCGCCCGGATGCCGTCGATCGACCTGCTGCGCTTCGGTCAGTCCGGCACTGAGTGCGTCCAGTACGCGGTCCGGTTCGCCCGTTCGTTCACCGGGCGCGAGAAGATCCTGCGCTTCGAGGGCCACTACCACGGCTGGTCGGACGCGATCCACTGGTCCGGGCACCCCGGGCCGGCCGAGTGGGGCCCGGCCGAGGCGCCGATGCCCGCCCCCGGCTCCGCCGGGATGCCCCCGGCCGTCGCGAGCACGCTCATCATCGGCACCTGGAACGACACCGAGGCGCTGGAGCGCGTCTTCGCCGAGCACGGCTCCGAGATGGCGGCTGTCATCACCGAGCCGATCATGGGCAACATGGGCGCCATCATGCCGGCGCCCGGCTACCTCGAGCGGATGCGCGAGCTGGCCACGGAGCACGGCGCGCTCCTGATCTTCGACGAGGTGCTGACGGGCATGCGGGTCGCCTCGGGCGGCGCGCAGGAGCTCTTCGGGGTCATGCCCGACCTGACCGTGCTCGCCAAGGCGCTCGGCGCCGGCGTGCCCGTCGCCGCCCTCGGTGGCCGCCGCGACATCATGGAGATGGCGACCGACGGCCGGACGATGCACGGCGGGACGTACAACTCGAGCCCGCTCGTCTGTGCGGCAGTGATCGCGGCCGCGGGCGTCACGGGCGCCCCCGGGTTCTACGACGACCTCGAGGCGCGCGGACGGCGGCTGGCCGACGGCCTGGTCGGGGCCGCGGCGGCGGCCGGTGTCGAGGCCTGCTGGAGCGGCCTCGGCACCCTCTTCCAGCTCTGGTTCGCGCCCGAACCGCCGAATGGCTACCGCACGGGCCACGGAATCGTCCAGAGCAGCCCCTTCCCGCACCTCTACGCGGGCCTGCGCGAGCGCGGCGTCCTGATCCAGCCGCCGCAGGAGGGCCTCTTCTTCGTCTCCGGCGCCCACACGGACGCCGACATCGACCGCACGCTCGAGGCCGCAGCGGCGGCAATGCCCGCCGTCGCCGAGGCGATCGAGCGCGGCGCCGTCGGCCCGACCGGAGGCGTCCGGTGAGACGGGCCGCCGCCCTGGCCGCGGTGCTCGCCGCGGGCCTCGTGGCCGCCGGCTGCGGCGGGAGCGGGGGCAGCGGCGCGGGCGGCGGGGGCGGCTCGGGAGCGCCGGTGAAGGGCGGCACGCTGCGCGCCGGGATCCCGGACAACCCCGACTACCTCGACCCGGGCCTCTCCTACACCAACGAGGGCTGGGAGATCCTCGAGGCGACGAACAACGGCCTGGTCACGTTCAAGAAGGCCGCCGGGGGCGAGGGGGCACAGATCGTGCCCGACATCGCGTCGGCCATGCCGACCGTCACCGACGGGGGCCGCACCTACACCTTCCACGTGCGCCCGCACGTGATGTTCTCGCCGCCGGTCAGCCGGGCGGTGAAGCCGTCCGACTTCAAGTTCACGATCGAGCGCCTGTTCCGGATCGACTCGGGCGGCCTCGCCTTCTTCACCGGGATCGCGGGCGCGAACGCCTACGCGAAGAGCCGCCAGGGCGGCATCTCGGGCATCGTCGCGAACGACGCCAAGGGCACGATCACCTTCCACCTGACCCAGCCCGACGGCACGTTCCTCGACTACATGGCGACCCCGTTCGCGTTCGTCGTGCCCGCCGGGACGCCGTCGAAGGACATCTCCACCCTGCCGCAGTGGCGGATCGCGACCGGCCCCTACCGGGTGTCGAGCTACACGCCCAAGCAGGGGCTCGTCATGACCCGTAACCCGAACTTCCACCAGTGGACGCCGGACACACCGAACGGCCACCTGAACGAGATCGACGTCAAGATCGGGGTCACGCCGGAGCAGTCGGTGAACGAGATCGCCGACGGCCAGCTCGACTGGTACTTCGAATCGGTGCCGCCCGACCGGCTGACCGAGCTCAAGGCCCGCTACCCGCACCAGGTGCACCTCTTCACGCGCAACAACACGACCTACTTCTCGATGAACGAGCGCCTGGCGCCGTTCGACAAGCTGGCCGTGCGCCAGGCCGTGAACTACGCCATCGACCGCGAGGCGCTGGTGAAGATCTTCGGCGGCCAGGGCACGCCGACCGAGAACATCGTCCCGCCCGGGTTCGGATCGGCCTTCAAGGCCCACCACCTCTACCCGCACGACATCGCCAAGGCGAAGCAGCTGATCCAGCAGGCCGGGGCCGAGGGCGCGAACGTGACCGTCTGGGGGCACAACACCGACCCGACGCCGAAGGCGGTGCAGTACGTGGCCAACGTGCTGAACCAGATCGGGCTGCACGCGACGGTGAAGACCGAGGACGAGTCCGTCTACTGGCCGACGATCTCGAGCCAGAAGGGCGATCCGCAGATCTCCTTCAACGACTGGAACGAGGACTATCCCGAGGCCCAGGACTGGTTCGACGTGCTCCTGAACGGCGAGCACATCGTGAACGTCGGCAACAACGACGTGACGAACACGAACATCCCCGCGTACAACAAGATGATCGACCGGGCCAAGCGGATGCCGCTCGGGGCGGCCCGCAACGCGATCTGGGCGAAGCTCGACTATCTGTTCATGAAGAACGACGCCGGCTGGGCGCCGTTCATGAACCGGCAGTGGCCGAAGTTCGTGTCGCCCGACCTGCACGGGCTGGTCTTCAACGGCACCTACTTCGAGCTCTTCCCGTCGATGTGGCTCTCGCAGTGACCAATCACGGCGCATGACGGTCGAGGCCGTCGCCGCACCCAGCGGGCGGGGCGGCTTCGGGCTGGCGTGGAGGCGGTTGCGGCGAAACCCGGCCGCGATCATCTCGGCGGCAATCCTCGTCGCCGTCCTCCTCGTCTGCTTTCCGCTCGCCCCCGTCTTCGTCGACCTCGCCTGTCACCACGGCCCGAACGACCAGAACATCCAGGGGTACATCCACCAGGGAGGCCACCGCATCCCGGTCGTGGGCCTCGACGGCACGCCCGTGGGGCCGGGCCTGCGCACGTGCTACATGCTCGGCGCCGACGCCAACGGGCGCGACCTCGCGGTGCGCATCCTCTACGGCGGCCGGATCTCGCTGTTCGTCGGGATCACGTCGGCACTCCTGTGCGTCTTCCTGGCGCTCGTTCTGGGCCTTGTCGGGGGGTACACGGGCGGCATCGTCGACTCGGTCATCGGCCGGCTGCTCGACCTGATCTGGTCGTTCCCGGTCTATCTGCTCGCGGTCGCACTCGCGACGACGCTTGCGGTCGGCGGGCTCTCGGTGGGGCCGCTGCATGTCTCGTCGAGCTCGCTCGCGATCCCCATCGTCGTGATCGCGGTCGTCTTCGTGCCCTACGTGGCCCGGCCGATCCGCGGACAGGTACTGGCGCTGAGACGGATGGAGTTCGTCGAAGCGGCCGTCGCGACGGGGGCCGGGCCGACACGCATCATGCTCCGCGAGCTCCTGCCGAACATCGCCTCGATCACGCTCGTGATGCTGACGCTGATCGTCGCGAACAACATCCTCGTCGAGGCCGCCCTCTCGTTCCTGGGCGTCGGGGTCCCGGTGCTCACGCCGTCGTGGGGCAACATCATCGAGCAGGGCTATTCGTCGATCGTGACCGCCCCCGCCCTGACGGTCGCCCCCGGGATCGCCATCATGGTGACGGTGGTCGCGCTGAACGTCCTCGGGGACGCGCTGCGCGATGCCCTCGATCCACATGCCCGCATCAGGATCAGGTGACCGGACGTGGCCGCGTTCATCCTCAGGCGCCTCGTCGGCCTCGTGATCGTGCTCTTCGCGATCTCGGTGCTCGTGTTCGTGATCTTCAACGTCATCCCGGGCGGCGATCCGGCGCTGCGGCTGGCCGGCCGGCACCCGACGCAGGAGAACATCCGCCAGATCCGCAAGGACTGGGGCTTCGACAGGCCGCTCTACGTGCAGTACGGCGACATGATGGAGCGGCTCTTCATCAAGCGCGACCTCATCTCCTACCAGGATCAGACGCCCGTTCTCCCGACGATCGAGCGCGGGATCCCGCGCACGCTCGCGCTGGCGGTCGGCGCGGCGCTCATCTGGCTCGTGACGGGGGTCGCGATCGGCGTCCTCTCGGCCATCCATCAGGGCCGATTTCTCGACCGCATCCTGACCGTGCTCGCCCTCGCGGGCGTGTCGATCCCGGTCTTCTGGCTCGGGGCGGTGCTCCTCTATCTGCTCACGTTCCGGTACCACTCGTGGGCGATCTTCTCGTGGGTGCCGGCGGGCGGGTACGTGCCGTTGGCGACGAGTCCCGTGTCATGGGCCGAGCACCTGATCCTGCCGTGGATCGTGCTCGCGGTCGTGTCGATCGGCTTCTACGCGCGGGTCGTGCGGGCGTCGATGCTCGAGGTGATGAACGCCGACTACGTGCGCACCGCCCGCGCGAAGGGCTTGTCGGCCCGGCGCGTGCTCCTCCGGCACACGCTGCGGACGTGCCTGATCCCGGTCGTGACGCTCTTCGGGCTCGACTTCGGGGCGGCGGTCGGCGGCACCGTCATCCTGATCGAGCCGATCTTCGGGATCGAGGGGGTGGGCCAGTACGCCCAGGAGTCGGTCGCCCACCTCGACCTGCCGCCGCTGATGGCGCTGACCCTGTACGGCGCGTTCTTCGTCGTCATCGCGAACACGGTGGTCGACGTGGCCTATGTGTGGCTCGACCCGCGGACGCGGACCGAGTAATGGAGACCGTGAGTGGGAGGGAAGAGCAATGATGAGACGAGCGCTGGTAGTGGCGGCCGTGGCGGCCCTCGCGGCGGGATGCGGGTCCGGTTCGAGCTCGAGCTCGGGCGGGGCGGGTGGCGTGCAGAACGGCGGCACGCTGCGCGCCGGCATCCCGGACGACCCCGATCACCTCGACACCGGGATCTCCTACGCCGTCGAGGGATGGGAGCTGCTCGAGGCGACGAACAACGGGTTGCTGACGTTCCGCAAGGCCTCAGGGTCGGCCGGCTCCGAGGTCGTGCCCGACATCGCCACCTCCATGCCGGCGGTGAGCGACGGCGGCCTCACCTACACGTTCCACGTCCACCCCGGGGTGCGCTACTCGCCGCCGGTGAACCGGGCGGTGAAACCGTCGGACTTCCGCTACGCGATCGAGCGGCTGTTCCACGTCGGCTCGCCGGGCGTCGGCTTCTACACGATCATCCAGGGCGCCGACGCCTACGCGGCCCACAAGGCGGCGCACATCTCGGGGATCGTTGCGGACGACACGGCGATGACGGTCACCTTCCACCTGACGCATCCCGACGGCGCGTTCCTCGACATCATGGCGATGCCGTTCGCGTTCGCGGTCCCGGCGGGCATGCCGTACAAGGACATCTCGACCGACGCCCAGTGGCGGGTGGCGACCGGGCCGTACATGGTGAAGACGTACGTGCCCAAGCAGCAGATCGTGCTCGTGCGCAACCCGAACTTCCACCGGTGGTCGCCGAACGCGCCGGACGGCCACCTGAACGAGGTGCAGATCCAGATCGGGGTCACGCCCGAGCAGGCGGTCAACGAGACCATCGACGGCCAGCTCGACTGGTACATGGAGGCCGTGCCCCCCGACCGGCTGACCGAGCTCAAGGCCCGGTATCCGAGCCAGGTGCACATGTATCCGCGCAACAACGACACCTACTTCTCGATGAACGAGCGCAAGGCGCCGTTCGACAAGCTCGCGGTGCGCCAGGCGGTGAACTACGCCATCGACCGGCCCGCGCTCGTGAAGCTCTTCGGCGGCCAGGGCACGCCGACCGAGACGGTGATCCCGCCCAGCTTCGGCTCGGCCTACCACGAGCCGAACCTGTACCCGCACGACGTCGCGAAGGCGAAGCAGCTGGTGCAGAGCGCCGGGGCGACGGGCGCGCCGGTGCAGATCTGGACCACGAACGCCGACCCGGCGCCGAAGGCGGCCCAGTACCTGGCGAGCGTGCTCAACTCCATTGGCCTCAAGGTCACCGGGGTGCGCACGATCGACGACTCGGTCTACTGGGACACCCTGCTGTCGGAGAAGACCGATCCCCAGATCGCCTTCAACCACTTCGACCAGGACTACCCGGAGGGCGAGGACTTCATCGACACCCTCCTGAACGGCGAGCACATCGTTCCCGTGGGAAACAACGACGTCTCCAACACCGACGACCCGGCCCTGAACTCGATGATCGACCGCACCGACCGCATGCCGCTCGGCGCCGCCCGCAACGCCATGTGGGCGAAGATCGACAACCGGTTCATGCAGCGGGACGCCGGCTGGGCCCCGTTCATGCACCTCGAGGAGCCGAAGTTCGTCTCGCCGGACCTGCACGGCCTCGTCTTCACGGGCTCCTATTTCGAGCTCATACCGGAGATGTGGCTCTCGAAGTAGCCGTCCCCCTCAACAGGCCCTCGTCGCGTGCGGAGGACATGGAGTCGGAAGGCTTGCCGCCGGATTGGGGCAGAGCCAGCGCGGGTTCGCGCTGTTCGCGTACATGCCGACCCAGCGGGCGCTTGCCTCCTGGTAGACGGTGGCGCCGCACGGGTTCTGCACGGCGATCAGCGTCCCGGCCGCCCCGATGCGCTGCACGTGCCGCTCGAACTGGGCCAGCTGCCTGGAGAAGCCGTGCGGGTGGGCGGCGACGAGCGTGACTGCCGCCGCGAGGCCGTCAGGGCGGTAGAGCGTGATCCGGCGGAGCGTCCAGCCCGCGGCTCCGGCCGCGGCCGTGAAGCGGCCGGTGATCGCGGCCGTCGTGGCGGCAGCGCGGGAGGCAGTCCGCGTCGGGGCATTGCCTCCTGCGACCCCGGCGTTCCACGGAAGCGTCTTCCCGGTCGGCAGGCGCCGCTCGTAGACGACCCCGGCCAGGTCGGGCAGCCCGGCGCGGACGCTCGCCGCGCGGTAGGCGCCTTCGACGAGCTCGCCCTGCCAGAGAAACGGGAGCGCCTCCGCCTTGTTCGCGCTGCCGACGGCGACGGTCAGGCGCAGCCAGAGGCCCGGTTGGTGGAAGCCCCCGCTCGGGCCGCCGAGATGGGCCGCGACGACCGCCGTCACCCCCGACGAGTCGACGACGTGCCGAAGCAGCGTGCGCTCCCGTCCGGTGCCACCGGACACATCTGCGGTGCCCGGGGAGCGGCTGATGACGACCATCCTCGGGGTCACGGGGGAGGGCGCCGAGGGGTGACTCGCCGCCGGCGTCGCCGACGAGGCGCCGAGGCACCCCGCCGCTACCAGGCCGACGGCCGGCACGAGCGCTGCGAACGCCCACTTCACACGGACTGAGACGCCGTTCCCCGTCGAAAGGTTCCGCGATGCCGCGTAGAGTTGGGACATGAGCTCGGTTGCCGTGCGCATCGACGACTGCCTCTCGATCCGGGAGGGGCACCTGTGGGTCGAGGAGTGCGACGCAGTCGAGCTCGCGCGCCGCTTCGGCACGCCGCTCTACGTGATCTCGGAGGACCAGCTGCGCCGCAACGCCCGCCGCATCGCAGCGGCGTTCGCGGCCGGCTGGCCGGACGGGCCCGTGTGGCTCCTGCCATCGCTCAAGGCCAACCTGTCGCTGGCGCTGCGGGCCGTCCTGAACTCGGAGGGCCTGGGGGCGGACACGTTCGGGCCGGGCGAGCTCCACGCCGCGCTCACGGCCGGCACGACGCCGGAGCTGATCTCGGTGAACGGCTCGGTGAAGGACGCCGGGCTCGTCCGCCGGGCGGTCGAGGCCGGGGCCCGAGTGACCCTCGACAGCCCGGGGGAGCTCGACCTCGTCGCCGAGGCCGTTCGGGCGACGGGGAAGACCGCGCGGGTGCGCCTCCGGCTGCGGCCGGACTACGAGGGCCTGGGCCAGCCCTCCCAGCTCGACCCGGGCCGGTCGGTGCGCGACTCCGCCCAGCGCTACAAACCCGGCATCGCGCTCGAAGACGCGGCGGCCGTCGGGCGGGGCGCGCTCGAGGCCGAGGGGGTCGAGCTCGTCGGGGTGATGGCCCATCTCGGCCGCCACAGCACCGACCCGGCCGTGTGGGCGGGGATGGGGGCGAGCTTCGCCGCCGCGATCGGCGACCTGTGCCGGGCGCTCGGCGATTGGCGGCCTGCGCAGATCGACGTCGGCGGCGGCTATCCGGCGCCGCGCGACCCGACCGGGCACGGGGCCGCGCCCGCGATCGAGACGATCGCCGACGCCCTCACCGGCGCGCTCCGGGCCGGGCTGGCCGGGGCGGGCGTGGACACGCGCGGCGTCCGGCTCGAGGCCGAGCCGGGACGGGCCCTGTACGCCGACACCGGCATCCACCTGACGACCGTGCGCAACCTGAAGCGGCAGACGCGGCCGCTCGACTGGGCGTGGGTGGAGACGGACACCACCGAGATGTTCATGGCCGACCTGCTGATCGAGCACGCCCGCTTCGGCGTGATGGCGGCGTCGCGGGCCGACGCCGAGCCGGAGCTCGACGCCGACGTCGTCGGGATGTCGTGCGGGTTCGACGTGATCGCGCCCGAGGCCCACCTGCCGGCGGTCTGGCCGGGCGACGTGCTCGCGTTCCTCGACACGGGCGCCTACCAGGACGCCTGCGCCTCCAACTTCAACGGCCTGCCCCGGCCGGCCACGGCTCTCGTACACGGCGCCGAGGCCGAGATCGTGAAGCGGGCGGAGACGGTCGACGAGGTGTTCGCGCGCGACACGATCCCGGCGCGGCTGCGGTGACGGTCACCGGGCTCCACCACGCCAGCCTGACGGTCGCCGACCTCGACCGGTCGCTGCACTTCTACCGCGACCTCCTGGGCGTGCCGGTGCGTGAGCAGGTGGACGCGGCGGCCGAGACGTTCAGCGCCGTCGCCGGCGAGGCGGCCCAGAACGTGCGGATCGCGGACCTCGACCTCGGCGACGGCAGGGTGCTCGAGCTGATCGAGCGGCGCGACGGGAACGCGGCGCCCGACCATGCCGGCAGCCACATCGCGTTCCAGGTGGACGACATCGTCGCCACCCACCGGCGGCTCGTGAAGGCCGGCGTCAAGGCCCGCTCGAAGCCGCAGTCGCTCGGGCCCGAGGCGGGCCGGCACTGGGCGGGCTGCATCGTCGTCTACATGACGGACCCGGACGGCGCCACGGTCGAGCTCGTCCAGGTGCCGGAGGCGTGACCGGCGAAGAGGTGACGCTCGCGGCCGGGGCCTTGCGGGCGGCGTTCATCCCCGGGCTCGCGATGGTCGGATGCTCGCTCACGCACGACGGCGTCGAGGTGCTCGGCCTGCGCGGCGGACCGGACGCATACCGCGAGCGCGGCTCGACCTTCGGGATCCCGCTCCTGCACCCGTGGGCGAACCGGCTCGTGCGGCCGCTGCCCGCGTCCGACCTCATCCCTCGCGACGAGCACGGGCTGCCCATCCACGGCGTGCTGCCGCGGATCCTGCCGTTCGAGGTCACCGAGAGCACGGCGCGCTCGGTGCGGGCCGAGTTCGACACGCACGACCACCCGGCGGTGCTCGAGGTGTTCCCCAACCCGCACGCGCTCACCGTGGTCGCGACGCTCGACGAGGAGGGGCTCGAGATCCGCACGACCCTGCGCGCGCACGGCCGCCGCCCCTGTCCCGTCTCGTTCGGCTACCACCCCTACCTGTGCCTTCCCGGCGCGCCGCGGTCCGAGTGGACGATCGACGTCCCCGCCCGCACCCGGATCGTGCTCGACGAGCGCAGCATCCCGACCGGCGACCGCGAGCCGGTGACGGTCGCGCCCGGCCCGCTCGGCGCCCGCACGTTCGACGACGGCTACACCGACCTCGGCGCCACGCCCAGGTTCACCGTCGCCGGCGGCGGCCGCACGCTGGCCGTCGAGTTCCTCGAGGGCTACGAGTACGCGCAGGTGTACGCCCCGGCCGGGCACGACCTGATCGCCTACGAGCCGATGACTGCGCCCACGAACGCGCTCGCGAGCGGCGACGACCTCCAGGTCGTCCGCCCGGGCGAGTCCTATACGGCCGCGTTCCGCATCTCGGTCGCCTGAATACGCGGGTCAGACGCCTTCTGGCGGACATGCATACCCGGTGCCTGGCACCGGATATTCACCCCCTGCTGCCGCGGAGCTTCCACCAATCGCCCCACTCCCGCACGGCGCCGCTCTGCGCACGCGCCCACGGCGGGATCAGCCGCTTCGGCCGCGCCCAGAGGGTGATCGCGGCGAAGATGAGCCAGGCGGCGCCGAACGCGACGAGAAACACAACTTCGCCGGCACGCCGGTCACCGACGGCCACGAGCACCGCTGTGACAACGATCGGACCACCCATGCCGACCAGCAACACGGGGCCACCGCGCCCGAATGCCCTCCACCCCCAGCCCCACCATGGCCAGAAAGGCGGCGGCGCAATCGAGCGGATTAAGAGCCCACGCCATTGGCGCACAGCGACGCGCACGCAGAACGTCCCGATGGCCACGCCAAATGCCAGATCGAGGATCTTGTTCACGCAGAGGGCATTCTGCGCAGCCTGCTCGCCGTCCGACCCGTCAAAAGGGGTCTGACCCCGTCTGGCGGGACCCTACTCATCGAGGCCGAGGTCGCGCACGGCGAACTGGACGGCCTCGGAGAACGTCGGATACGGCTGGATCGTGTCGAGCAGGACGTCGACCGGCACCTCGGCCCGGATCGCGAGCGTGAGCTGCCCCAGCCACTCGCCCGCCTCGGGGCCGACGGCGACGGCGCCCACCAGCACCCGCCGGCCCGGGTCGGCGAACACCTTCAGGAACCCCGGCCGCTTCGGCCGCTCGTAGGTCGAGAGCCGCGCCACCGAGCCGCGCTCGCCGACAACCGTGCCCTCGCCCGACGTGTCGCCGACCGAGGCGACCTGCGGGTCGGTGAAGGTGACGGCGGGGATCGCCCGGTAGTCGGCCCGCGCCTCGCGCCCGGCCATGTCGGCGGCAGCGATCCGGGCCTGGTACTTGCCGACGTGCGTGAACATCGCGATCCCGGTCACGTCGCCGGCCGCCCACACGTTCTCGGCGGCGCGCAGCCGCTCGTCCACCTCGACGCCGCGCTCCGAGATCGTCACGCCGAGCGACTCGAGGCCGAGCCCCTCGACGTTCGCCCGCCGCCCGGTCGCGACCAGGATGCGGTCGGCCGTGACCGTCTCGCCGCCGCCCAGACGCATGCGCATGCCCGGCTCGAACCGCTCGATCTCGGCGCCCAGGCGCAGGGCGATGCCCTCGCCCTCCAGGACGTCCGCGATCAGCTTGCCGGCGTCGGGATGATCGTGGGCGAGGAGCCGGTCGGAGAGGTCGACCAGCGTCACGGTCGAGCCCATCCGGCCGAAGGCCTGGGCCAGCTCGCAGCCCACCGGGCCGGCACCGATCACGATCAGCCGCCCGGGCACCTCGTGGGTCGAGGTGGCCTCGCGATTCGTCCAGTAGCCGACGTCGTCCAGACCGGGGATCGGCGGGATCGTCGGCACCGAGCCGGTCGCCACCAGGAGCCGCGCGAACCCGACGGTGCGGTCGCCGGCCTCGACCTCCCCCGGCCCCGACACCCGCGCACGCCCGCGGATCAACTCGATGTCACGGTCGGCCAGCCACTCCCCCTGGCTCGAGTCGTCGAGGTTCCCGGTGACCTGGTCGCGATGCCAGAACGCCCGCTCGACATCGATCGTCCCGGTCACCGCCTCGGCGGCGCCGGGCACGAGCCGGGCCGCGGCGATCGCCTCGGGCGGGCGCAGGAGCGACTTCGACGGCATGCAGGCGTAGTACGAGCACTCCCCGCCGACCAGCCCCGGCTCGAACAGGGTGATCGGCGTCTCCGGCTCGAGCGTCCGCAGCGCGCCCGCCGCCGCCTCACCCGTCGAGCCACCCCCCAGGATCACGACCGGGCCGTTCATCCGCGTCATCATAGAAGTCGGATACCCTCTGCGATCGACCCGGTATCCCAACAGTGGGGGACAGCCATGTTGCGGGAGTTCAAGCAGTTCATCATGCGCGGGAACGTCGTCGACCTGGCGATCGCGGTCGTCATCGGCACCGCGTTCGCCGCGGTGGTCGCAGCGTTCGTCGCCGACATCATCACGCCCCTGATCGCGGCCATCTTCGGCAAGCCGAATTTCAGCAGTCTGACCTTCACGATCAACAAGAGCACATTCCACTACGGCGACTTCATCAACGCGCTGATCACCTTCCTGTCGGTCGCCGCGGCGATCTTCTTCTTCGTCGTGAAGCCGCTGAACGTGCTCGAGGCGCGGCGGGCCCGGGGAGAGCCGACCGAGTCGCCGACCACCCGGCCGTGCCCCGAGTGCCTGAGCGAGATCCCGATCGCCGCCAACCGGTGCGCGTTCTGCACCTCCGAGGTGCCGGCGGCGGCCTAACGCTTACCGGATCCTTACCGGCTCCTC
This sequence comes from Thermoleophilia bacterium, assembly GCA_025928435.1. The sequence continues at coordinate 8,696 of JAICJM010000024.1, read as the reverse complement.
AGAGGGAGCTCGATCCGGCCCTGTAGCTTCACGCTCCGATGAGGGGACGCGCAGCTCTGGCAGGGGCGCTGGCCGCGATCGCGACCGTCGCCGCCCTGCCGGGAACCGCGCACGCCGTCAAGGCGCCCTCGCCGTGCGGGCAGGCCGCGCACGCGCGGCCGGTCATCCGCCACGTGATCATCATCGTGATGGAGAACCACTCCTCGAAGCAGGTGATCGGGCCGGCGCCGTTCATGACGACGATCGCGCGCCGCTGCGGCCTGGCAACGAACTACCACGCCATCACCCACCCGAGCCTCCCCAACTACATCGCGATGACGAGCGGGAGCACGCATGGGATCCACACGGACTGCCAGCCGGCCCAGTGCCCCGTTCGAGGCCCGAACCTCTTCTCACAGGCGTCGCGACACGGCCTGCGCTGGCGCAGCTACGCCGAATCGATGCCGGGCCACTGCTACCGCGGCAGCACCCGCCTGTACGCGGCGCGGCACGTCCCCGCGGTCTACTACCGGCGCATCCACACCTGCCGCCGGCATGTCCGGGCGCTCGGCCGCCTGACGACCGGTCGCCTGCACCACGCGCTCCACTCGGGCCACGCGCCGGCGCTCATGTTCGTCACGCCGAACATGTGCAACGACATGCACGACTGCCCGATGACGACGGGCGACCTGTGGCTCTCGCGCTGGATCCCGATGATCGTCAAGAGCCCCACGTACCGGCACGGCCACACGGCCGTGCTGCTGACCTTCGACGAGGGCGGCGGCCACGGCGGCGAGAACATCGTGCCGCTGATCGTGCTCTCGCGGTACACGCCCGTCCATGCGGTGCGCCACCGGCTGCTCACGCACTACTCACTGCTGCGCGCGACGGAGAAGATGCTGGGCTTCAGGAGGTACCTTGGGAAGGCTCGCTCTGCTCGCGGCCTTCCCAAGGCATTCCACCTGTAGGCGAACAGGCGGTCCCGGCTTCCCCCGTATTGTCAGCCTGAGACGACCCGGCGCACGAGCATGACCTCGAAGCGCCGGTGATCGCGGTTCGGCGGGCGCTCCCCCGTGGCAGCGGACGGCCCCATCCGTCGGAGCGCGGTCTCGGCATGCTTCGCCGCATGCCGTGCGTCCGCGTTCCTTTCCGCTGCTCCGATGCGCTCGACGATCAACGTGCGATCCTCCTGTTCTGGCCCCGCCACCCGATGACCCCCGTCAGGGCGGCGCGGCGCCTTCCCTCTCTGGATAATCGGGCGCCGCCCCGGGGTCAACGGCTCGGTCATGTTCCATACGAAAGCCTTACAAGCGGTCGCCTGCGAATGGCCCGGGGGCACTTGTGATCGGCCTCGTACTGCGATAGACCTGCCTCTGCATCTGCGCATCCCCGACGTCGGAGGAGGGCTCGATGAAGAGCGCCGTCACCATCACCGTCAACGGGGCGCCACGCACGGCGGAGGTCGAGCCGCGGACCCTGCTCGTCGACCTGCTGCGTGAGCACCTGAACCTGACCGGCACCCATGTCGGCTGCGACACGTCCAACTGCGGGGCGTGCACGGTCTGGGTGGACGGCGAGGCGGTGAAGTCGTGCACCGTGCTGGCCGTCCAGGCGGACGGGCGCGAGGTGACGACGATCGAGGGCATCGCCGGAAACGGCGACCTGCACCCGATGCAGCGGGCGTTCCACGAGCACCACGCGCTCCAGTGCGGCTACTGCACCCCCGGGATGGTCATGACCGCGGTCAAGCTGCTCGAGGCGAACCCGGCGCCGAGCGACGAGGAGATTCGCAGCGGCCTCGAGGGCAACCTGTGCCGCTGCACCGGCTACGAGAACATCGTCGCGGCCGTCCGGGCCGCATCGGGGGTGACGGTCTGATGGCGGCGACGGTCGAACAGGGCAAGGGCATCGGGGTCGCGGCGCTGCGCAAGGAGGATCGCAAGTTCCTGACCGGCCGCGGCCGCTACGTCGACGACCTCAAGCTCCCGGGGATGCTGCACATGGCGATCGTGCGCAGCCAGTTCCCGCACGCCGACATCACCGGGATCGACACGTCCGCGGCCGCGGCGATGCCCGGCGTGACCGCGGTGCTGACCGGCGCCGACCTCGAGTTCGCCGCCGGCGTCCCCTGCGCGTCCAACCCGACGGGCGAGATGGTCCACCCGACTCGCCCGCCGCTCGCGAAGGGGCGCGTCCGCCACGTCGGCGAGCCGATCGCCGTCGTGGTCGCCGCCGACCGCTACACGGCGCGCGACGCGGCCGACGCCGTCGAGGTGAGCTACTCGGAGCTCCCGGCCGTGCTGGATGCGGACGCCGCGCTGGCCGACGGCGCGCCGAAGGTGCACGAGGAGCTCGACTCGAACGTCGGGCTCGTCCTGGCCCACAGGACGGACGGCGTCGACGAGGCCTTCGCGAGGGCCGACGTGGTCTGCGAGGCGACGATCCGGAACCAGCGCCTGATCCACGTCCCGATCGAGACCCGCGGGGTCGTGGCCGACTGGAACCCGGCCAACGACGAGCTCGTCGTCACGAGCTCCACGCAGGTGCCGCACTTCCTGCGCACGTTCCTCGCGATCGTGTGCGGCGTCAGCGAGGCGAAGGTGCGGGCGATCGCGCCGGACGTCGGCGGCGGCTTCGGATCGAAGCTGAACGCGTACGCCGAGGAGTTCATCGCCGCCGCGGCGTCGCGCAAGGTCGGCGCGCCCGTGAAGTGGATCGAGGAGCGGTCCGAGGCGATGCTCGCCACCTGCCACGGCCGTGCCCAGGTCGCGCACATGTCGCTCGCGGCGACGAAGGACGGCAAGGTGCTCGGCATGCGCGCCCACTACGTCCAGGACTACGGCTCCTACCTGCAGATGCTGACCCCGCTGATCTCGCAGCTGACGTTCCTGATGTCGCCGGGCGCGTATGCCATCCCCGAAGTCGACGTCAAGGTCACGAACGTCTACACGAACACCGTGCCGACGGATGCGCTGCGCGGCGCCGGCCGCCCCGAGGCCACGCACGCCATCGAGCGCAGCATGGACATCCTCGCGCGCGAGCTCGACATGAGCCGCACCGAGATCCGGCGGCGGAACTTCCCGAAGGAGTTCCCATTCACGACCGCGATCGGGCTCCAGTACGATTCGGGCGACTACGACAAGACGCTGGACAAACTGCTCGAGCTCTCCGACGACAGGGAGACGTTCGAGCGGCGCCGGGAGGAGGCGGCCGCCCGCGGCAAGCTGCTCGGCCGCGGCCTCTCCACCTGGGTCGAGGTGTGCGGGTTCGTGCCGTCGGACGTCGCCCGCAACGCCCTCGGCCTGACGCCGGGCGGCTGGGAGAGCTCGACCGTGCGCATGCACCCGACCGGCACGGTCACGGTCATCACCGGCACGTCGCCGCACGGCCAGGGGCATGCGACGTCGTGGTCGCAGATCGTCGAGACGGAGCTCGGCGTCCCATTCGACGACGTCGAGGTGATCCACGGCGACACGGCGTTCGCGCCCTACGGGCTCGGCACCTACGGGAGCCGCAGCCTGGCCGTCGGCGGCACCGCGGTGCATCTCGCGGCGACGAAGGTGCGCGACAAGGCGCGGCTCGTCGCCGCCCAGATGCTCGAGGCGTCGCCCGACGACCTCGACTTCTCCGGCGGCGCCTTCGCGGTGAAGGGCAGCCCGGACAAGCGCACCACGATCCAGGAGGTCGCGTTCCGCGCCTGGCAGGCGTTCGGGATGCCCGAGGGTGTCACGCCCGGGCTGGACGAGACGGTCTTCTTCGATCCGCCCAACTGCGTGTTCCCGTTCGGGGCGCACGGGTGCGAGGTCGAGGTCGACCGCGACACGGGCAAGGTCGAGATCACGAGCTACATCGCCGTCGACGACTGCGGCAACGTGATCAACCCGATGATCGTCGACGGTCAGGTGCACGGCGGCGTCGTGCACGGCATCGGCCAGGCGCTCTACGAGAACGCGGAGTACGACTCGGGCGGCCAGCTCGTGACCGGGACGCTCGTCGACTACCTCATCCCATCGGCGGCGGACGTCCCCCACATCGAGACGCACCGCACCGTCACCCCGTCGCCCACGAACCCGCTGGGCGTCAAGGGCATCGGCGAGGCGGGCACGATCGCCTCGACCCCGGCGGTGGTGAGCGCCGTCTGCGACGCGGTCGGCGCCCGCGACCTCGACATGCCGCTCCAGCCGGAGACGGTCTGGAACGCGATCCGGAAGGGAGGCGCACGATGATCCCGCGCGAGTTCGCATACGAGCGGCCCGACTCCGTCGCCGACGCGGCCGGCCTCCTGCGCACGCACGGCGAGACCGCCCGCGTCCTCGCCGGCGGGCACTCGCTCCTGCCGATGATGAAGCTGCGGCTGGCGGCGCCGGAGACGCTGATCGACATCGGCACCATCTCGAGCCTGCGTGGCATCACCGACGCCGGATCGCACTTCGAGATCGGCGCGCTGACCCGGCACGCCGACGTGGCGGGCTCGGAGCACGTGGGCATGGCCTGCCCCGTCCTGGCCCAGGCCGCCGCGGGCATCGGCGACATGCAGGTGCGCAACCGCGGCACGATCGGCGGCTCGCTGGCCCAGGCCGATCCGCACGGCGACCTGCCGGCGGTGCTCCTCGCGCTGGACGGCGAGGTCACTGCGGAGGGGCCGGACGGCACGCGCACGATCGCCGCGCGCGACCTGTTCCGCGGCTTCCTGACGACGTCGCTCGCCGCCGACGAGATCCTCACGGCCGTCCGGGTGCCCAAGGCGCCGCACAGCGCGTACGTCAAGTTCAACCGCCGGGCGCAGGACTGGGCGCTCGTCGGCGTCGCGGCCGTGGTGGACGGGGACTCCGCCCGGATCGCGCTGGCCGGCGTCGGCCCGGCCCCGGTACGGGCCGAGGCGGCCGAGCAGGCGTTCTGGGGCGGCAACGCGGCGGAGGCGGCGGCGAAGGCGGCGGACGGGCTCGACCCCCCTTCCGACTCTGCCGGGTCGGCCGACTACCGCCGGCACCTGGCCCGCGTGCTCACGCTCCGGGCGCTCGAGGAGGCGAGCGCGGGGTAGCCGCGGGGGCAGTCCCATTGCAGGTCGGGGCGGTCGTCTTCGACGCCCGCGGCCAGGCTCACGTCGGAGGCCGGCATCCCCGACGAGCTGCGACCCGACGATCTCTGTCCCGACGCGCTGCCCTGCATCGCGGCCCTGCGCGACATGGGGCTCGCGGTGGGCGCCGCCGGGAACACGGGCGTCGAGGTCGAGCGGTTCCTGCGGGTGAGCTGCGGCGTCGATGCGGTGGCGTCGTCGGCGGGGCTCGGCGTCGCCAAGCCCGCGCCCGGGTTCTTCGCCGCGGTGGCGGAGATCGTGGCGTCGAGCCGGGCCGGATCGCCTACGTCGGCGACCGCGTCGACAACGACGTCCTGCCGGCGCTCGAGGCCGGCATGGTCGCCGTCCACATCCGCCGCGGGCCCTGGGGCCACCTCCACGCCGGGCTGCCGGAGGCGGCGCGGGCGCACACCCGGATCGACTCGCTGGCCGAGCTGCCGGGCCGGCTGGCGGCGCGCCTGGCCTAGTGGCCGCCGCCCGGGCAATTGACAGTCGCGACGAGCGCCAATTGGCAGGGGCGAGGCGGGCCGGACCGGGCCCGGATCACCGACCGCGGCGGTAGGCTCTCGGGCGCTGACCACCGACGACCGCATCCTCCTCGCGCAGATCAGCGACCTGCACATCGGCGCCGGGGTCGGCGAGGCCGATCCGGCGCGCCGTGCGGAGCGGGTCGTGGCGGCGCTCGCCGATCTCGACCCGGCCCCTGACGCCGTGGTCGTCACCGGCGACCTCACCCAGCTCGGCGAGCCCGGCGAGTATGCCCGCGTCCGCGAGTTGCTCGCGCCGCTTCGAATGCCCGTCCACACGCTGCCCGGCAACCACGACGTGCGGGCCGCGCTGCACGACGCGCTGCTCGCCGACGTGGACACGGGCCCGGGAGACTTCCTGCAGTACGAGGCGCGCGTCGGGCGGCTGCGACTCCTCGTCTGCGACACGATCATCCCCGGCGAGGACGGCGGCCGCCTGTGCGCCGACCGGCTCGCCTGGCTCGACGCGGCGCTCACTGCCGACCGGGAGGCGCCGACCATCGTCGCGATGCACCACCCGCCCCTGACCACGGGGATCGAGGCGATGGACGAGATCGGGCTCGAGCCGGGCTCCCGGCGCGAGCTCGCCGGCGTACTCGGCCGCGCCCCCAACGTGCTGCGGGTGATCGCCGGCCACGTGCACCGGCCAATGTACGCGACCTGCGGCGGGCGCCCGGTCTTCAGCTGCCCGAGCGCGGACGTCGCGATCCGGCTCGACCTGCGCCCCGGTGCCGACCTCGGCGTGCTGGACGAGCCGCCGGCCTATTCGCTGCACCTGGTCACGGACGGGACGCTCGTGACCCACGTCCAGCCGCTGCCGTAGGCAGCGCAGGGCCGGCGCCCCGGAGGACGCCGGCCCTGCAACGCGTGAATCAGGCTGCGACGGGCTCCGGGTCGACCGCCGCCTCGACCTCGGCCTCCGCCCGGGCGCCGCTGCGGCCGGGCAGGAACAGGGCCGCGGCGACCGCGACGCCGACAAGGGCGGCGCCCACCCACAGCGCCGGCACGATGCCGTCGGTGAAGAGATCGGCCGAGCCGTAGCCGCCCTGGTGGGCGAAGATCGACGCGAGCACCGCCACCCCGAACACGCCGCCCAGCTCGCGGATGGCGTTGTTCGCGCCCGACGCCTGGCCGGCCTCGATCAGCCGCACCGAGCTCATCACGACCGTTGCCACCGGGGCGAAGAACAGCCCCATCCCGACCCCGGCCAGCGCGAACGGCGCGACCATGTCGAGGTACGGCTCGCCCGGCGAGATGACGATCGCCATCCAGCCGAGGGCGACCGCCTGCAGCGCCAGCCCGGCCACCAGCAGCGGCTTGCCGCCGATGCGGTCGGTGAGCGCGCCCGCGATCGGGGCGACGATCATCGGCATCCCCGTCCACGGCAGCGTCCGGACGCCGGCCTGCAGGGGCGGGTAGCCCTGCACGTTCTGCAGGTACTGGCTCAGCAGGAAGATCGACCCGAACATGCCGAAGAACATCAGCAGGGACGCGCCGTTCGAGGCCGCGAACGCCCGGTTGCGGAAGAAGCGCATGGGCAGCATCGGCTCCCGCGTGCGGATCTCCCAGGCCACGAACCCGGCCAGGAGCACGGCGCCGACCGCGAGCGACGCCACGATCTCCGGGCTCGTCCAGCCCTGCGAGTTGGCCCGCACCAGGCCCCACACGAGGCCGAAGGCACCGCCGGTCACGATCGCCACGCCGGGCAGGTCGAGCCGCAGCGACGGGCCGCGGCTCTCGCGCAGCCGGGCGAGGCCCATGGGCAGGACGATCAGTCCCAGCGGGACGTTCAGCCAGAAGATCCACTGCCACGAGATGCCCTCGACGACCGCGCCGCCGACGAGCGGGCCGAGCGCGACGCCGAGGCCGCTGATGCCGCCCCAGGCGCCGAGCGCGAGCCCGCGCCGCTCGCGCGGAACGGCCTCGGTCAGCAGGGTCAGGGTGAGCGGTGTGACGATCGCGCCGCCGACGCCCTGCAGGGCGCGGGCCGCGATCAGGGCCCCGATCGAGGGTGCCAGCGCCGCCGCGGCGGAGCCGACGGTGAAGATCGCCATGCCGATCAGGAACAGGCGCTTGCGCCCGAACCGGTCGCCGAGCGCGGCGCCCATGAGGAGCAGCACGGCGAAGGTCAGCGTGTAGGCGTTCACGGTCCATTCCAGGCCGGAGATGGACGCGTGCAGGTCGCGCTGGATCGTCGGCAGGGCCATCGTTACGACGAGGTTGTCGAGCGTCGTCATGAAGAGCGCGAGGCTCGTGATGGCGAACGTCCAGAGCGTTCGTTGCCGGTCGGTTGTCACCTCTTCATTCCTTCCTTAGTAGTTAGTGCTTACGAAGTTCAGGCTCGAAAAAAAGGGGTCAGTCGATGTCGCCGAGGTCGCCCAGGCAGTCCATGACCCAGGGATCGCTCAGGCCGCGCAGGTCCATCGCAGCGATCACGTTCAGGAGCATGCCCTTGGAGAAGAACAGGCGCACCTCCTCCGGGGTGGCGCCCGAGGCGTGCTGCACCCAATCCCACAGATCCCCGTAGCGGCGCCGGACGACCGCGCGCACTTCGGGGTCGGAGCAGTCGGCGTAGCTGTGCATCTGGCCAAGCAGGAGCGACCGGTCGCGCAGGAGCGGGCCGTACGCCTCGCCCATGGCCTGCAGCTTCGCCGCCGGCTCCGATGCGGCCCGGGCGGCCGCCTCGAAATCGTGCTGGATGCGGTCGAAGCCACGCTCGACGGTCTCCAGGTAGAGCGCCTTCTTCGTGCCGAAGAGCCGGAAGACGTAGGGCTGGGTGATGCCCGCGCGGCGGGCGATGTCCTCGGTCGCGGTGCCGTGGAGCCCGCCGCGGGCGAACTCGATCATCGCGGCCTCGAGGATCGCCTCGCGCCGCTCCGCCGCCGGCATCCGGGCCGAGCGCCCGTCCTCCTTCTTCACCGTCGCCATTGCCGGGGAAGTTAGCAGTCACAAACTTTGATGTCAAGCGCCCACCCGCCGCCGTCGCACGACCACGACGACGACCAGCGCGGCCGCCAGGGCGATGCCCGCGGCGAGCTGGGCCCGGTGCAGGGCGTCGAGGAGCGCGCCGACGCTGCCGGCGAAGGCGTAGCCGAGGCCCGTGAACGTGGCCG
>JAICJM010000312.1 GCA_025928435.1 Thermoleophilia bacterium | reverse complement strand
GAGACGGTGACGACATCGTTCGGGTCGGGTGCCTGGTTGAAGGCGACGAACACCTTGACGCACGAAGCGCCGGACGGCGTGATCGTGTTGGCAGGCGGGCCGATGACGCTGGCAACGGCAGGCGCCGGCGGAGCCTGGGTGCCCTTGATCAGCGAGCCCGTGAAGGTGGACTTGACGCCGTTCGCGTCGACGATCGTGCCCGTGATCGGGAGCGTCCCGTCAGGCAGGCCGCTCAAGTCGGCCGTCCAGGAGAGCTGGTCGGAGCCGCCGGACTGCGTCGAGAGGGCCATCCCGCCGACCGTCAGCGAGATCTGGTCGGCCGGATCGGTCGGGCCGGCGAACGTCGCCACGATGGTGGCGGCGGTCTGCGTGGCCGCGTTCACGTAGCCGGCGGGGTTGTTCGGGCCCGCGGGGACGCCGACGCCGGTGGGAGCCTCGGCGCCGCCCGTGTCCTTGACGAAGTGCCATGTCCACTGCGTGCTGACGTTGCCGTCCGGGTCGGTCTCCTTGATGCCGAGCTTGTAGGTGCCGTCGGGCAGGTCGCTGAGGTCGAGCGGGCCCACCGTGAGGGTCGAGCTCTGCCCGTCGGCGGTGACGCCGTACGCCGTACCTGCCACCCAGATGACGAACCGGTCGTCCGGCGAGGGCGGCTGGTCGAACGTCGCCTCGACGGTGACCGCGCTCTGCGACGCCGACGTCACGACGCCGGGTGGGTTGTCGGGGCCGCCGACCACGTCGATCGAGCTGGGGAGCGCCGGGCCGATAGTGTCCTTGGTGGTTGAGGTCGTGCCCGCCGACGAGGGGTTCCCGGCCTCGTCGGTCGCCGTGGCGGTAACGGCGATCACATCGCCGCCGGTCGTGTCGTCCAGCCCGGTGGCGTTCACCGGGATGACGATCGACGTCTCGTCCGCGGTCTCCGTATCCGAGCCCGTTGCGACATTCGTGCCGTCCGTCATCCGGACGTTGACGAGGTCTCCAGGAGTATCGGTCGTCACGGTGACGGGCACCGAGGGCGCGTTCGCAAAGGCGATCGGCGGCACGCTCACCGTCGGGGCATCCGGAGCCTTCGTGTCCTTGAGGATGTCCGGCCCGGAAACCGAGGGGCTCGTGTTGCCGAAGCTGTCCGTGGCCGTGGCGGAGACCCCGATCTCGCCATCATGGAGCGCGCCAGCGCCCGGGACCTTCACGCTCACCGTGGAGCTTCCGCCGCTCGCTTGGCCGACAGCGGTCGTTCCAGCGTCGTCGGTCAGCGTCACGGTGATCGTGTCGGTGGGACTGCTATCGGACGCCAGGTTGACGGGCACCACGACATCGGCGCCGTTCATGACGTCGGCGACGTTGATGAACGGAGGCGACATGACCTCATTCGGCTTGGCCGGGGCGGTCGTGTCCGCAACGGCCGTCACCTGCGGGCCAGGGCTGCTCTCGACGGAGCCCACAGAGCCCGAACCCGGTGCCACGGCCAGGATCTGATAGACGTACGTGCCATCGGCGGGCGTCTGGTCGACTGCGCTAGTAGCGCTCGCCGGAAGGGTGGCCACGGTCGTCCACGCGCCGCTCGCGCCCGCGGATCGCTCGAGTGCATAGCCAGTCACGCCCGAGGACTGCGACGGGCTCCACGCAAGCTTGACCGCACCGTGGGGAGCCGGGGTCGCGGTCAGGGAGCTGATGGGCAGTGGCGCCTGGGCGCCCGTGAGGTCAATGGTGTACGCACCGACGCGGGAATTCGCAATCGCCACCATGAGCGTGCCCGTGATGGGGCCGGCATGGTAGGGGTCGCTCCTCAGCTCGACGGTCGCAGCGTGGCGAGGGCGAACGACCATGCTGGTGGTCCCGCCCGCGAACTGCGCCTTGATGTTGGGATTGCTTACGCTGAGCGTCAGCGGCAGCGGAGCCGAGCTCGTGTTCGTGAGGCTAAGCACCTTCGGCGCGCCGGTCGTCGAGACCGCGCCGAGGTCGAACAGGCTGTTGATATCGGCCAGCGGAGAGCCCTGGCCGGACGACGGAGCCTGGACCTTCACATAGTGCTTGACCGGCGGCGCCTGCCAGCCAACCGTGCTCACCAGGCCTCCGGCAACCTTTCCAGGCAGCCGCGTGAGGAAGGAGTAGGAGTCACCACTGCCGGTGAGCGAGATCACGGCCAGGCTCGCGTACGTCGCCACGACGGCGACGACGAGCAAACTCGCCGCAAACATGCCCCGACTGCGTGTCAGCGGAGGCGCCTTTGTCGCATCTCCCCACCGCATCTTGCTGCTGACCCCCTCCTCAGACTGCAGCACTGTATCGGCATTCGCGCCGCCAACGCATCCCCCTTTTTGGTGAGCGTGGGGTCATCTCCACTAGTCCCCTCCGAGCACACGGCAAGAACCGCAGTAAACCAGTGGGCGAGGGCCGAATTGGTCAGCCGGAGGACGGCGGATCGCCCGGCAGCGGCAGTCCGCCGGGCATCAGCGGCGCGCCCGGACGGGGGTGCTCGGCAGCCGGCCCGCGCACGTACTGGCGGGATGCGTCGACGTGGGGCTGGTGATCCCAGGGCGCGTGCGCCCCGGTGGCAAGCGCAGAGGCCACGATCCGGCGCTGGGATTGGCTTTCG
>JAICJM010000262.1 GCA_025928435.1 Thermoleophilia bacterium | reverse complement strand
GGGCCGGAACGCCGGCATCGCCGCGGCCGAGACCGGCTCGCAGAAGAAGGCGGCGATCGTCTCCGCGCCGTGCTGGGCGATCGCGGCCCGGATCGCCGCGAGCGTCCGCTCGCCCGTAGGGTCGACGCGGCGGGTCGGCGGCGGCACATGGATGAACCCCGGCAGGTACGGCCGGTTCGGCCCCTGCAGGCCCGGCCGCCCGGTCAGCGCGAGGGTGGCCATGGTGGGTCCGTGGTAGGCCTGCGCGAACGAGATGACGTTCCAGCGCCCGGGCTCGCCGCGCTCGACGTGGTAGGCACGGGCGAGCCGCAGCAGCGTCTCGTTCGCCTCGGCGCCGCCGCTCGTGAAGTGCACGCGCGCGAACCCGGGCGCAAGCCCGATCAGCTCTCGCGCCAGCCGCTCCTGGGCCGGGCTCGTGAACTGCTGGTTGTAGATGAACCCGAGCCGGCGCAGCTGCTCGCCCGCCGCCGCGGCCACGTCGGCCGCGCCGGCGCCGAGCGACGCGACCATGGCGCCGCCGCCGACCGCGTCGAGGTACCGGTTCCCGTCGGTGTCGACGAGCCACATCCCCTCGCCGCGCTCGATCAGCGGGTAGCCGCGGTCGAGCTCGCGGTGGAAGACGGCGGACCCGTCGGCATGGACGAGGACGGGGTCGATGCGATCGCTCATGCCCGCCGCATGCTGCCGAACGCCGCCGCCGGGGTCAAGCGGGCACGGGCTCCCGCGCCGGCGTGCGCACACGGAACGCGGCCAGATACAGGACGACCGCGGCGGCGATCAGGATCGCCCAGCCGATGTTCAGCGCGGGGTTGAGCACGCTGGGAAGCCCGTGCGACGTCCACCCGCGCTTGACGATCTGCTCGTTCCAGCCGTCGTTCGCCGAGACCATCACGCCGTAGGCGAGGAGGAGCGCGAGGTAGCCGCCCAGGACGGCCCGCAGCCGCGTCGGCCGCATCCGCGCGAGCACGGGCCGCAGCAGGAGCGCTGTCACCGCGAGCAGCCAGCCGTCGAGGCCCTCGTGATTGCCGAGGTGGACGGCACGCAGATGGGGATGCCCGGCCTCGGGGATGACCTTCCGGGACATGAAGACGTGGTGCAGGCCCGGGATGTCGCCCACATAGAAGCCCAGGTTGGCGAAGATCCACGGCAGGGCGGCGAGCGTGTAGACGGCCGCGATCCAGAGCGCGATGCGGTCGCCACGGCCGCGCTCCGCCGCGGGGCCCGCGCCGGTCCGGCGCAGGGCGAACAGCGTCAGCCCGAGGGCCGTCAGGACGCCGATCCCGGCAAGCAGGTTCGCGGGCTTCGCGTCGAGGTCGGACTGCTTGATGACCCCCGGAACCGCGATCGTGGCGCACAGGAGGGTCGCCGCGATCGCCGTCGCGATCACCGCCCGTCGCAGCCCCGGCTCGAGCGGCGCCGCCAGCAGCCGGTCGACCGCCACGGCCATCAGCGCGAGCGCCGCCAGCGAGACCGGCCACCCCGTGAGGACGAGCAGGCGGGCCGCCCCGGACCAGACCCCGGTCCCGGTGACGTTGTAGAAGTCCCTCGCCGGAAGGCGCGCGTACGTCACGAACACCGTGCCGGCGACGACACCCCAGATCGCCCACGTCCAGAGCGCCTCGCGCAGACCGGGGCCGTCCGGGCGGCCGGTCATGCTGCGACCCTCGCCTCGGGCCGCATCCAGAGACCGTCTCGGGGGCGCAGCGAGACGCGCGCCTGCGGGACGACGTCGCGCCCCGGGGCGGGCCGGAGCCGGTAGCGCTGCCCCAGCTCCGCCAGCACGAGCACGGCCTCCAGCATCGCGAAGCCGACGCCGATGCACTTGCGCGTCCCGGCGCCGAAGAGCGGGTAGGCCCAGTCCGGCCGGGCCGCGGCCTCGGGGCCGCGGAACCGCTCCGGGTCGAAGGCGAGCGGGTCGGGGTACACCCGCGGGTCGCGGTTCACCACGAACGTCGGCATGAGCACCGCCGCGCCCGCCGGGATGACGTATCCGCCGATCTCCTGGTCCCGCACGGCCCGGCGCTCGACGCCCCACGCCGGCGGGTACAGCCGCATCGACTCGAGCAGCACCGCCTCGGTGTACTCGAGCGCGGTCGCGTCGGCGACGCCCGGCGAGCGGCCGCCGAGGACGTCTCCGAGCTCGGCGTGGAACCGCTCCTCCGCGTCGGGGTGCTGCGCCAGCATGTGCCACGTCCAGGTGAGGCCGTTGGCCGTGGTCTCGTGGCCGGCCGTGATCAGCGTGAGCGCCTCGTCGCGCACCTGCTCGTCGCTCATCCCGGTGCCGTCGCCCTCGACGTCACGGGCCGCCAGCAGGATCGACAGGAGGTCGCCGTCGGCATTGGCGTCCCCCGCGCGGCGGTCGGCGATCACGCGTGCCGTGGCCCCCTCGAGGTCGTCGATGCCGCGCCGGAACCGGCGCACGCGCGGCAGCGGCGTCCGCAGCAGCACGGGCAGCAGCGCGATCGTCAGGTAGTCGAAGAACTCTCCCACCTCCGTGACCGCCCGGCCGATGGCGCGCGCGTCGTCGTCGAGCTCCGCGCCGAAGAGCGCGCGCGAGACAACGCGCAGCGCGAGGCCGCTCATGTCGACGGCGACGTCCCGCTCCCCACCGTCCTGCCAGGCAGCTCCGACGCGCACCGCCTCCTCGACCATGATGTCGCCGTAGGCGGCCACGCGGCGGCGATGGAAGGCCGGCTGCAGCATCCGCCGCTGGCGCAGGTGGAAGTTGCCCTCGCTGGTCAGGAGCCCGTCCCCGAGGACGATGCGCGCCGCCTCGAACCCCGGCCCCTTCTTGAACGACTTCTGGTGCCTGACCAGCACCTCGCGGATCAGGTCGGCCCGCAGGACGACGAACACGCGCTGCGGGCCGATGCGGAAGTGCACCAGGTCGCCGTACCGGCGGTGCAGGCCCGACATCACGGCCAGGGGGTCGCGGTGGAGGCCTGCCATGACGCGCAACGACCCGGCGGGGCCGGGCCCGGGCGGGAGACGGTGAGCGTGCACCAGGTGCGGTATTCTCGCGAGCCCGCGACCATGTTGCAACCATCACCAATAGGTGTCCCATGGTGGCTCCGCGCGTACCTGCTGATCGGCGCCGTCCAGGGCCTCGCGATCGGCCTCACGGGCCTCTTCCGGCCGGCCCACGTGGTCGGCTTCCCGCTCCAGACAACGCCGCTCAACACGCGCTTCGTCGCCGCGTTCTACCTCGCCGGGGCGGCCGGCCTGATCGCCTCGGCCGTCGTTCGCCGGGCGGCCGACGCGCGCATCTACCTGTTCGGGTTCGTGGCCGTGACGGCGCTGCTCCTGGGCGCGACGCTGTGGTACTGGTCGACGTACACCGCGGACGGCGTCCCCTACCCGTGGCTGCTGTCGTACATCCTCGAGCCGATCGCGGGGGTCGCGATCATCGCCATCCTTCACCTGACGCGCCCGGCCCGGCCGGGACGCCACCGGACGAGCGCCGTGTTCGTCGCGCAGGCCGCCGTGTTCGGCCTGCTCGGCGTCGTCCTGGCCGGTGCGCCGGGCCTGGCCGTGCGCATCTGGCCGTGGACGCTGACCGACGTGCTCGCCCGCACCTACGCCGCGATCTTCCTCGCGTTCGCGCTGGGTGCCGCCCTGGCCGCCCGCGAGGCCCGCCCGCAGGCGGTGCGGCCGTTCGCCGTCAGCTCGTTCGTCCTCGTCCTGGTCGCCGCCGCCGCCTCGCTCGTGCACCACGCCAAGTTCGACGGCGGCCCGTCCACCTGGGTCTGGGCGGCCGGGCTGGCCGCCGGCCTGTGCGGGTTCGCCGCTGCGAGCACGGCGTCGCTCGGGCACGACGCGGAGCCGATGTGACGCCGACCCTCCGCCCCTACCTCCTGATCGTCGGCGCGGCGCTGCTCGGCCAGGGGCTCGTGTCCTGGGCGCTCGACTGGAGCGGCCACGCGTCGAACCAGCTCCCCAACCGGTTCGCGAACGCCGATCCCCGGCACGCGTTCATCCATGTCGCCTGGGGGGCGGCCATGCTGCTCCTGGCGGGGCGGGGCATGAGCGAGACCGGCTACGTGCGGCTCACGCTCTCGTTCGGCATTTTCTACACGGCGCTCGCGGCGCTCGGCCTCGCGGTTCACCACCCCTTCGGCCTCCGGCTCGACCGGGGCGAGAACGTCTTCCACCTCCTGGTCGGGCCGATCACACTGGCGCTCGGGGTCGTCGCGATGCGGGCCCGGCGGCTGCCGGCGTGACGGCCGTGGCCGTCATCGTCGCGGCCCTCGCCGCGCTCGCCGCCGTGAAGGCGTTCGAGCGGCGCCTGCCGCCCGCGGTCGTGCGCGCGGGGATCGCGGCCTTCGTCGTCGGCCCGCTGGCCGGCGTCGCATACGCCATGTGGACGCTCTGGGAGCGGGCCTTCGCGCCGGTCGACCTCGCCCTCTTCGCCGTCTTTGCGGTCGTCACCGGCCTGGGGACGTCGCTCGG
>JAICJM010000011.1 GCA_025928435.1 Thermoleophilia bacterium | reverse complement strand
CGGCTGCTACCACGCGGATGCGAGCGCCAACCCGACCGCCGACCCGAAAACGCCGAAAGCCGCTCAACCGAGCGGCTTCCGCGCATGCGCTGGAGAGGACTTGAACCTCCACGACCCAATCGGGTCACAAGGCCCTCAACCTTGCGCGTCTACCAATTCCGCCACCAGCGCGCGCTTGCGACCAGGCAAGTCTAGAGCAGAAAGCCGAGCGCGATCACGTTCGCGGTGAAGACGATCGCGACCACGATCGTGAGCCGCGTCAGGTTGCGCTCCATCACCGCCGTGCCGCCGTAGCTCGACCCGCCCGGGTTCAGCATCCCGGAGAGGCCCGCGTCCTTGCCCGAGTGCATGAGCACGAGCACGATCAGCCCGACGCCGAGCAGCACCTGGATGCCGGAGAGGATCTGGGACAGGAGATGGGACGACATCGGCGCGAACTCTAGCCCACGAGCACGGTTCCGGCCTCGCCGGCGACCAGGCGGCCGATCACCGGCCAGGGCAGCGCCGCGGCCCGCTCGGCCGGGAGGCTGACGAGCAGCCCGCCCGAGGTCTGGGCGTCGCAGGCGAGCAGCCGGGCGGCCTCGTCGAGGCCGGACGCGAACCGGGCGTACCCGGCCGCCAGCTCGAGGTTCGTGCGGGTGCCGCCGGGGATGTGGCCGGCGTCGATCAGCTCGCGCACGCCCGGCAGGAGGCGCACCGCCGCCCAGTCGATCTCGGCCCGCAGGCCGGCGCCGGCCGCCACCTCGCGCGCATGGCCGACGAGCCCGAACCCGGTCACGTCCGTGACGGCGTGCGGCCGGGCGGCGCGCACCAGGGCCGCCGCCTCGGCGTTCAGAGTCGTCATCGACTCGACCGCCGCGTCCACCACCGCGGGGTCCGGCCTGCCGCGCTTGACCGCCGTCGCCACGATCCCGGTGCCGATCGCCTTCGACAGGACGAGCGCGTCGCCCTCGCGGCCGCCCGCGTTCGTCCAGATCGCGTCCGGAGGCGCGAACCCGGTCACCGCCATGCCGTACTTCGGCTCCGGATCGTCGATCGAGTGCCCGCCGGCGATGACGGCGCCCGCGGCGGCGGCCACGTCGGCGCCGCCGCGCAGGATCTGGCCGAGCAGCTCCATCGGCAGGGTCTTCGGGAAGGCGACGACGTTGAGCGCGAACGCCGGTCGCGCACCCATCGCGTAGATGTCCGAGAATGCGTTCGTCGCCGCGATCCGCCCGAAGGTGTACGGGTCGTCGACGAGCGGCGTGAAGAAGTCGATCGTCTGCACCACCGCCAGCTGATCGGAGATCCGCCAGACGGCGGCGTCGTCGAGGCTCTCGTGGCCGACCATCAGCTGTGCCGACGCGACCTGCGGCATCCCGGCCAGCACCTCCCGCAACGAGCCGGCGGGCAGCTTGCACGCACAGCCCGCGCCGTGGGAGAGCTCGGTCAGGCGGACGGTGTCGGTCGCCACCCGACCAGTGTATGCGTCACACGAAGGGCAGGGGATGCGGCTCGCACTGCCTCGGCCCGTCCGCGGCCTCGACGATCAGCCCGCCCGGATCGGCCCCCGCGTCCACCAGCCCGACGACGATGTTGCGCTCGAGCGCGAACGAGTACACCGCCCACCGCGCCACGCCGACCGGCTCGCCGTCTGCGGCCGTGATCGGCCAGTGCCGTTCCATCGCCGGGAACGGCGCGCCGTCGCAGACGAGCCCGACCGTGCGCCGGGCGGGCCCGTTCTCGCGCACCGCCCGCAGCGCGTCGCGGCCGATGAAGTCGGGCCGGTCGAGGTCGAGCATGCTCCCCATCCCCGCCTCGATCGGGTTCATGCCCGAGTTGGTCGCGTACTGCGTGTCGGAGATCCCCTGCTCGACCGCGCGCACGATGTTCGGGCCCGTGACCAGCAGGCCGTGCGGCTCGCCCGCCTCGACGATCGCGTCCCACACGTCGGTCGCCCGGGCGCTCCCGCGCGGGTAGATCTCGAAGCCCGGCTCCTTGCTCCAGCCGGTGTTCGAGACGATGCAGTCGACGCCCGCGAGCGCGACCGGCCCGCACCGGAACCGGGCCAGGCCGGCGGCCGCCTCGCCGCCGGCCGCGCGCATGACGTCCGCCGCCCGTGGCCCCTGCAGCTGCATCGGCGGCACGTCGGCCTCGGAGACCGCGACGTCGTCGCCGCGGGCGAGCGCGAGCCCCGTGGCCCAGAGCGTCAGGTCGACGTCGGAATGCGAGAACCACACCACGTCGGCCTGCGGCCGCAGGACGATCGTCTCGCACATGATCGCCCCGGCCCGATCGCACACCGGCGAGTACCTGCACTCGCCGACGCCCAGGTCGGAGAGCTTGCGCGGCGCCAGGTAGTCGGCCAGCGCGAGCGCGTCCGGGCCCCGCAGCTCGGCCTGCCGCTCGGCGGCGACGTCCCAGAGCGTCACCCGCTCGACGAGGGCCGCGTAGTCCTGGCGCGGGTCGCGGCCGTAGTCCATCGGCATGTAGGTGTGGTTGTAGACCATGAAGTCGCCCGCCCCGGCGCGGAGAGTGCGCTCGAAGTAGGGCGAGCGGCGGATGGTGGGATGGAGCACGTTGGTAGCATCGCACCCCATGACTCCGACCGAGGCGCTTCGGGCCGTCTGCGATGCCTGGGAGCAGGGCGATCCGGACACCGCCGCGAACCTGTTCGCGCCCAACGGCGTGTACGAGGACCCGCTCTACGAGGCGCCGCTGCGAGGCCGCGAGGAGATCCGGGAGGGGCTCACCGGCGGCATGGGCGCGATCGAGGACTGCAAGGTCACGCTCGATCCGGTGATCGCGCAGGACGACCGGGTGCTCGCCGTCGGGTTCTTCGCCTCGCGCCTGCGCGACGGCGGCGAGCGGTTCGACTTCCCGTTCGCCATCCTGGTCGAGCTCTCCGACAACGGCATTGCGCGGCTGGCCGAGTACTTCGACACGAAGCCGCTCGTCCCCTGACGCCCGGGAGAAGCGGCCGACGTAGACTCCGGAGCATGAGGACGCGCGAGTTCGGGTCGACCGGGATCATGGCCTCGGAGGTCGGTTTCGGCCTCTGGACGATCTCCACCGGCTGGTGGGGCGAGCACTCCGACGAGGACGCGATCAAGCTCCTGCGCGAGGCGTACGACCTCGGCATCACGTTCTACGACACCGCCGACACCTACGGCGAGGGCCGCGGTGAGACGCTGCTCGCGCGCGCCCTCGGCCACGTCCGCGACCGGATCACGATCGCGACCAAGTTCGGCTACGACATCTACTCGCCGTGGGAGCGCAAGGGCCACGTCGAGCGCCCCCACGACTGGTCGCCGGAGTACATCCGCTACGCGCTCGACCAGAGCCTCGCCCGGCTCGCCACCGACCGCATCGACGTCTACCAGCTGCACAACCCGCGCATGGACGCGATCCGCTCGGACGAGGTCTTCGCCGTGCTCGACGAGGCCGTGGCGGCGGGCAAGATCGGCACCTACGCCGTCGCCCTGGGCCCGGCGATCGGGTGGCGGGACGAGGGCATCGAGGCCTTCCGCACCCGGAATCTCGGCGCCGCCCAGATCATCCACAACATGCTCGAGCAGGATCCCGGCCGCGAGCTGATCGAGATCGCGCGCGAGAAGTCGATCGGGCTGATGATCCGCGTCCCCCACTCGTCCGGCATGCTCGAGGGCAAGTACACGAAGGACACGGTGTTCGCGGAGAACGACCACCGCCGCCACCGGCCCAGGGAGTGGCTGACCGAGGGCCTGCGCAAGGTCGACCAGCTCGGCTTCCTGACCGAGGGCCGCACGCTCGGCCAGGCCGCGATCCAGTGGCTGCTCGCCGAGCCGGCCGTCACCACGGTGCTCCCGAACATCTACGGCTCCGAGCAGCTGCGCGAGTTCGCAGCCGCGACGGAGGCGCCCCCGCTGACCACCGACGAGCTCGACCGGGTCGCCGCGCTCTACGCGAGCGACTTCGCCGTCGAGGCTGCGACCACCGGCGCCTGACGCGCGCGGCCCTCGAGGCTCGCGAACAGATCGTCGAGCTCGGCCCGGTCGGGAGGCGCCGTCCAGCGCCGCCGCACGATCCCGACCGCGTCGACGTACAGCACCATCGGGGTCGCCCGCATGCCCAGACGCGAGTGCCCAGGGCCGGCGCCGAGCTCGATCACGGTCACCTGCCCCCGGCTCTGGGCCGCGGCGGCGGCCAGCCGGTTCAGGGACACCCGTGACGACGTCGAGTAGGGCGTCGAGAACTGGACGAACGCGCCGCCCGGCGGGAACCGGTCGAGGCCAACCTGGCGGGGCGGAATCCGGTCGGGCAGCATGGCGATCGTCCGCCGCCGCCTGCGCGTGGAGGCGGCCCTGACGCCGCCGGCGACGCCGGCGGTCCCCCCGACCAGCACCAGCCACTCGATCACGCTGACACGATAGCCGCCCGCGGGCGTCCCCATGGGCCGCGATGTGTCACGGATCGGTTACGGATCGGCAACAGCCCCGCTTCGGGGTCTGACCCCGGTTCGGGGGGTGCCGTTCGCGGCGCGGGCGAGGACGGCCTCGACCTTCTCGGCCTGGATCGGAAGGGCGTGCTCGGCCGCGACCCGCACCGCCTCCTGCGACGGCACCGCGAGCGCGGCGGCCGCGAGCATGCCGGCCGCGATCGAGTCGACGTCGAGCGGGTCGACGAGCGCCCCGATGCGGGGGGTCACCACCTCGGCCGGGCCGCCGATGCGAGTCGCGACCACGGGCCGCCCGCAGGCGAGCGCCTCGAGCATCGCCTGGCCCTGCGGCTCCTCCAGGCTCGGCAGGCAGACGACGTCGGCCTTCGCGATCTCCGCCGCGACGCCGTCGGGCGTGAGCACGCCCGCGAACCGTGTCCCGACCGGCGCCGTCGCGCGCAGCTGCTCCTCGAGCGGGCCGCCGCCCACGATCGTGAGCGTCCCCCCGCCCAGCTTCGCGAACGCCTGCTGCAGCCGCTCGACGTTCTTGCGGCGCGTGAGCGAGCCGATATAGAGGAAGCGCGGGCCCTTGCCGTTCACGTCCTCGGCCCGCGGCAGCGGCCGCAGCCGCTCGGTGTCGACGCCACAGTCGATCACCTCGACCGTCACGCCTTCCGGCGCCGAGAGCTGCGCAGCGACGTACTCGGAGACGCAGATGACGGCCGCCGAGCGGCGCAGCACCTGCTTCGTCAGGGCGGCCACGACGGGGCTGCGGCGCATGTTGCGGACGTCCGCGCCGTGGGCGGTGATCACGTACGGGACGCCGGTCGCGATCGCGACCAGGCCGGTCGGCACCAGGAAGTGCGCGTAGACGACGTCCGGTTTGTGCTCGGCCGCCGCCGCACGGGCCTGCCGGGTGAGGCCAGCGTAGGCGCGCGGGGTCGAGATCGGGCCGCGGCCCCCGGCGTGCAGCACGACGTCGCGCACGTCGTTGCCGCGCTCGCGCAGCGCATCCGCCAGCCGTGCGACGAACACCCCGTAGTCGGGCCGCTCGGAGCTCGGGTACATGTTGCTCACTAGCAGGATCCGCATGCGCCAAGTTTACGGGTGCTAGATGAGGAACACCCCTCGCGAGATGTTTGTAAACCGCGACGTCAGACGAGGTCGCGCGGGAACGCGTACGTCCAGGTCTTCGTGAAGGCGCACGCCTCGCCCTCGTACGCGCGCACGACCACGGTGACGTGGAACGTCTCGGCGTCGCAGGTCATGACGCTGTCGCTCTCGCTGCGCACCCGCCAGTCGCCGCGCCCGACCGAGCCGACGGTGCGGCAGTCCACCCGGGCCGACAGCGGATCGCCCTCGACGATCGAGAACGTGGTGCGGTTGGAGTCCTCCACCTCGAGGCCGTTCGGCAGCCGGCTGCGCCCGCCGACGTCCCAGTCGTAGACGAGCTCCACCCGGCCCGTCGAGAGGTCGCGGCGCAGCGTCCGTCCCGCCGGGCCGCCGTGGACCACCTCGACGGGGAGCGGCGCCGACTCCTCGGGCTCGCCGAACGCCGGCAGCTCGGCGTCGCCCGGCTGCGGCGCGCGCACCGGCAGGACGAGCGAGCTCGCCCCCGCGACGACGGTCAGCGTCACCGGCTCGGGCGACGGCCACGCCCACGGCCAGTAGGTCGGCGAGATCCCCACCCGGAGCCGGCTGCCGGCGGCGAAGGCGTGCCCAGTCGCGTCCAGCCGCACGGTCGCCCGGAAGCGCTCGCCGGGCACGAGCGGGGCCGGGTGCTCGTCGCTCTCGCGATGGGTCAGGTTCAGGAGGGCGCGCGTGACGAGCGCGGACGTCCCGTCGGGGAACACCTCGCACAGGCGCACGCACACGAGCGCGTTGCGCCGGTCGGAGGCGAGCGTGAGCTCGACGTCGGGGAAGCCCAGGATCTCGAGCGGCCCGGGCAGGGGCTCCGACGTGAAGGTGAGGCTCATGCCGTCCATCTGGCGCTGGTCGCCGGGCCAGTCGGCGGGCTCGCCGTACGGGCACCACGAGCCGGCGTCGAGCCCGGCTGTCTGGGCGCCGCGGATGTCGATCTCCGCCTCGGCTCCGGCCGCCTCGCCCAGGCCGTCCGCGTTCAGGTGGAGCCGGCGCGGCACGACCCCGGGGGCGGGCCAGCCGGGCTCGGCCACCCACCGCCCCGGCCGCTCCGTGTAGCAGACCTGCGGCCGGAACGAGTCGTGCATCCAGGCGCGCAGCATCGGCTCGTCCATGATCCCCGTCTCGACCCCGCCGAGCCAGTGGTCGAACCAGCGCCGCACCTCCTGAAGGAAGCCGATCGTCGGCTCGGGCGGCCCCGCCTGCGGCCACGCGTGCGTCCACGGGCCGATCAGGCCCTTGCGCGGCCCGGGCAGGCCCTGGAGCAGGCGCGGGATCGCGTTCGTGTACCCGTCCGACCAGCCACCGACCGCGTACACGGCCGCCTCGATCGCGGAGAAGTCCTCGCACACCGAGCCCTGCTTCCAGTAGGCGTCCCGGCGCTGGTGGGCGAGCCACGGCTCGATCATCGGCGGCGCCTCGCGCAGCCGCTCGAGCCACATCTCCCGCCACCGGTCGCCGACGATGGCCGGGTCGGGCGGCCACCCGTTCCAGCCCAGCATCGAGGACGCCCACTGGAGCATGTCCGAGCCGACGCAGCCGCCGTCGTAGTGGACGTCGTCCGCATAGCGGTCGTCGGTCGAGCACAGGGTCACGATCGCCTTCAGCGCCGGGGGCCGGCGGGCGGCGATCTGGAGCGCGTTGAACCCGCTCCACGAGATCCCGATCATCCCGACCGCGCCGGTGCACCACGGCTGCTCGGCGATCCACGCGATCACCTCGCAGGCGTCCAGCTGCTCCTGCGGCAGGTACTCGTCCTCGAGGATCCCCTCCGACTCGCCCGAGCCGCGGATGTCGGTCCGGACGCACGCGAATCCGTGCCCCGCCAGGTAGGGGAAGTGGCGCGAGTCGCGCACCGCCGTCCCGTCGTTCAGGCGGTAGGGCAGGAACTCGAAGATGGCCGGGACGGGGTGCTCGGCGGCGTCCTCCGGCAGCCAGATCCGGGCGGCCAGCCGGGTGCCGTCGGACATCGTGATCCACTCCGTCTCGATGATCCGCACCTGGTGCGGGAAGTCGGTGATGACATGCATCGGCCCATTTAACCCGACCGCCGCCGGGCACTCGCCGGTGGGGGGCAAAACTCCCCCCGACGACCCTCCAACGCAGGGGTTGCCCGGCGACCGGGGTACGGTCAAAGTGGAGTACATCCTCACGCGCGCCGCGATGGGGGTGCCTCCCTGACATGCGCCCGCCTGGCTGGACGTCCACCACCGGGCGGGCGCGGAGGAGGGGTCTCAGCCGAGCGAGCCGGCCCAGCTCTTCACCCGGTCGACGTGCTCGCGCGTGAGGCCGGAGGCGGCCGACACCTCCACGACCAGCGTCGGCGCGGATCGGCCCGCCGCCCATGCCCGGCCCTCATCCGTGACGATGTCGTCGAGCCACGCGGCCGCTCACTCCCCTGCGTGCGCGGCCATCGCCGGCACCTTGTCACGGGGGTCGAAGGGCGGCCGCGGAAGCGCGATCGCCGGAAAGGCGGGCAGCCGGAAGGTCGCGCCGATCAGGTCGTTGGCCTTCTCGCCCCACGACGACGCCCGCACGATCTCGAGCCCCTCGCCCAGCTCCCGCAGCCAGGCCGCGTGCCCTGCGCAGAGGCGTACGGGCTCACCGTCCTCCGGGAAGAACCGGTACTCGGCGTATCCGGCCGGCGTGTCCGGGTACGGGTTCGGGACCCCGTCGACATCAAGGAAGAGGAGTGGCCGCGCCACCCGGCGAGACTACGTCTCGGAGCGGGCGGCCGCGAGCAGCTCGCGGAAGCAGTCGAGCTCCTCGCAGGAGCTCTCGTCCATGCCGTTCAGGGCGATCTGGAGCTGGAGGCCGAACGCCTCGAGCAGCGACTCGGGGCCGTCCTCGAGCGCGAGCGTGAACGAGAGGTATTCGCGTCCCGACCGCTCGCCGACGATGTGGAAGCGGCGTGAGGCCAGCTCTCCGCCCGCCGGCGCGCCGAAGACGAGCAGGCGCTCGCCGGCCCGCTCGGCGTCCGTGGCCGGGTCGGCGATCAGGGTGCGGACAACGCCGGTGAGGCTGCCGTCGACGTCGGTCGCGGCCCGCTCGATCAGGCGCGGGAGCATCAGCTCGGGCATGCCCCCAACCGTAGACGGGCCGTCCGGCGCGGGCACCCCCCATATTGGGGAGATGCAGGGGATTGTTACGGCGATGACGAGCCGCCGCCGATGCCGACGGTCGTGCTC
Organism: Thermoleophilia bacterium; assembly: GCA_025928435.1. Next base: position 33,106 of record JAICJM010000011.1, on the reverse strand, counting down.
CGGTCGACCGCCACGACGGTTGTCGAGTGAGCATGGCCGCCGGAGCCGGCCGCGCCGAAGGCGATCCCGAAGCCGATGCCGATCCCGAAGATCACCACGCAGCCGACGATGATGCGGAGGTGGCCCTCGACCCATGCGGCCGCGCGGCGCGACAGCGCGCCTGCGATCGTGCCGGATCCCGCCTCCCCGCGTCCCCTCACGTCAGGCGCAGGTTAGAACGCGACGGCGAGCGGCGGCGCACTTCGCGGCCGTTTGCGCGAGCGCTGCGAGGGGTACCCGACTTGTGGCACGTTCAACGTAAGGAGGCACATGTGAGCACCGGAGCATCAATCGTCCTGATCGCGGTGGGCGCCATCCTGCGGTTCGCCGTCAGCCTGCGCTCGAGCTTCGCCGGCGCGTCGGTCAACTGGCACATCGTCGGAGACATCCTCATGGCCGTCGGCATCGTCGGCCTCGTCATCTCCCTCATCTGGATGACGACCCTGAGCCGGCGCGACCGCTACGCGGCTGCGGACCGGTACGACGCCGGGCCGCCGCGGGAGCCGCGCTCGACGCCATAGCGAGGCCGGGGCGTCGACCCCGGAATGCCTGAGCTAAGTGTCGCGCCAGCTGCCGTAGCGCTCGGCGGCCGCCTCGGCGGCGTCGCCCAGCACGGGGTGCAGCGAGAGATCGGGCGAGTAGCGGCTGGCCGGCACGGTGCGGCCGAGCGCCTCGGCCATCGCCCGCACGTGGTGCGGCGCCCCGCCGCAGCAGATACCGATGTAGCCGACGCCCAGGTCACGGGCGGCCGACGCGAAGTGGGCCATCTCGAAGCGGGTGCAGGTGAAGGGGTCGAGCGCGATCGGGAACGCGCGCCCGCCGTCGCCGTCGCGCAGCGACTGGAAGGTGGGCTGCTCCGCGGTCGTTCGGTACGGCACCGGCTGGGCGGCGACGGGGCACGACACGGTGGCGCGGACGCGCTCGAGCAGCGGCAGGAGCGTCGCCGGCCCACGCGAGCAGTTGAGCCCGACCACCTCCGCGCCCGCGTCCTCGAGCCGCCTGCAGGCGTCCTCGAACGAGTGGCCGTCGATGGTCGCGTCCTCCGACGAGGCGAAGGTCACGACCGCGGGCAGGCCGTGCTCGCGGATCACCTCGAGGCCGATCAGCGCCTCGCCGACGTAGTCGTTCGTCTCGGAGAGGATGAAGTCCGCCCCCTCCTCGACCGCCCAGCGAACCTGGTCGCGGTACATGCGCCGCACCCGCTCGCCGCTCGCCTCCGGATCTGCCGGGTCGTACGCCCACGTGTTGCAGATGTTCCCGGCGACGAGCGCGTCGCCCTCGGCGGCCGCCTCGCGGGCGAGCCGTAGCGCCTGCCGGTTGAGCGCCTCGACATCGCCGGCGCGGCCGACGGCCCGCAGCTTCTCCTCGTGGCCGTAGTAGGTGAACGCGACCATCACCTCGGCCCCGGCGCGCAGGAACTCGCGATGGAGCTCGGCCACGGCCTCGGGCCGGTCGAGCACGACCTCGGGCACGTACGGCCCGCTCTTCAGATAGCCGCGCCGCTCGAGCTCGAACAGGTACCCCTCGGCGCCGAGGACGACGCCGTCGCGTAGCCGCTCCATGAGTCCTCGCTCGGCCATTGCGCGCAGACTACCGACCGCGCCGCCAGGTTGATATCGTGGCGATGGTGACATATCGCTTGAACCTCCCCATCCGAGCAGCAGTCGCCGCGTGCGCGCTTGTCCTTTTTCCCACGGGCGCATTCGGCGCGACGGCACACACCATCACGGCCAGCGTCTCGTCGGGGGGTGTCCAGGGGAACGCCGGCAGCGGCCAGGGCGGCATCGCGATCTCGGCCGAAGGCCGCTTCGTCGCATTCGTCTCCGACGCGTCGAACCTCGTCGGCGGCGACACGAATGCGGTCGCCGACGTCTTCCTCCGCGACCTGCATTCGAACACGACGACGCGCGTCACCATCTCGTCCGGCGGCACGCAGGCGGACGACGCCAGCAGCGCCCAGGGGCTGGCCGTCTCGCCCTCGGGCCGCTTCGTCACGTTCACGTCGGACGCGACGAACCTGGCGCCGGGAAACGACGATTCGCCCTGCACGCCCGAGCCCTGCCCGGACGTCTACATCCGCGACCGCCAAATGCACACGACCCGGATGCTGGTGCCGTTCGCGGGAGGCCCGATGCCGGGACACCTGCAGCTCACCGCCGGCGCCCGCTTCTACGCCTACGACACCGGCGGCCTCAGCGATGTCGTCCGCTGCCGCCGCATCACCCGGCGCTGCGTGGTCGCGTCGGTGCTGCCGCCGACGGTCGTCGTCGACGAGGTCGATGCCAACTCCTACCTCGGCGGGATCTCGTCGGGCGGCCGCTTCGTCGAGTTCCACAAGGTCGGGGCGAACGAGGCACCGAACGCGACGACCAAGGTGGCCGGTGGGGTGTTCGTGCGCGATGTCCGCGGTCATCGGACAAGGATCGTGACGAGACACGCCTTCGCTCTTGCGAACGGCATCTCGCCCCAGGGCCGCTTCGTCCTCTTCTCGAGCAGCGGCGCACTCGTTCCGGGCGACACGAACCACGTCCGCGACGTCTTCGTACGCGACCAGGAGACGGACGCCACCCATCGCGTCAGCGTGTCGTCGGGCGGGCGACAGGGGAACCGCCCCAGCGTCGGCGTCGGGATCTCGAGCCGCGGCCGCTACTGCCTGTTCGAGTCGAGCGCCAGCGATCTCGTTCGCGGCGATCGGAACCGCATGACCGATCTCTTCCTTCGCGACCGTGTGCACGGCCGAACTATCCGCCTCGACGTCTCGCCATCGGGGGCGTCGGCCAACGGCCCGGCCCGCTTCGCCGCCCTCTCCCTCGACGGCCGCTGGTCTGCCTTCGGGTCGCCTGCGAGCAACCTCGTCGCGGGCGACACCAACGCCGTCCGCGACGTGTTCGTCCGCGGCCCCCTGCATCGCTGAGAACGCCTCACGGTGACCGCGGCAACGCTTTTGGTCATAACCAGACATCCAGAAGTTGACAATTGACGCGGACGCGCTAGTGTTGCGCTCCCTCGTGACGGACTGGACGACCGAACGCGGTGATCAGGGGGTGCCGAGACGCCCGGCCCTTCGCCTGGTCACGGGCACGACGCTGCTCATGTCCACGGAGGAACTCCTGGCCGTCCTCGACGAGGGCCCCGGCCAGAGGCCAGCAGGCAGGTCGGACGACGCCCTCGCGACCGAGCCGGCCCCGCGCCCGCCCGAGCCGATCGGCACGCAGCGGGTCGTGCGCCTGACACCGCCGCCCGCTCCGCCGCCCAAGCCAGGGCTGTTCCGCCGGCTCCGCTGCGGCCGTCGCGGGCACGATCCGCGCCCGCACCGCCTGACGCCGCACGGCGAGGTCGTCTACCGCTGCCTGCGCTGCGGGATGCCGATGCCCGGGCCGAAGCCCTAGACAGACGGGCCCGCCTGGTCCACTATTCGGCCCTCGGGGTTTCGTGATGCTGGGTGTCTCCCCTTCACGGGTGGTGGTTTCGGCGGTGCTGGCGGTTGCCTGCCTGGCGGCCGCGGGCGGCGGCGCCGCGAGCGCGGCGGGGCAGACGCCCCCACCGGCGCCTGCAACGTTCTGGCAGGGCATCCCGGTCATCAGCGCCCCGACGATGGCGACTGCCCGCGCGCCGGCGACCGCCGGGGTGGCCGCGTCGTTCTGGGCGCGTCCGCAGGTGCAATGGGCCGTCGCCAACGGGTGGGTCTCGAAGGCCGGGCCGAAGAACTTCGGCCCGGCGACGCTCATCCACCGGCTCGGAGCCGCCAAGGTGCTCGCGCTCGCCTACCAGCTGCGCACCGGCACGGCGGCCTGGCAGGATCCGTACCGGGAGGCGGTCACGCGCGGCTGGATCCCGGCGGGCAGCGGCCCGGGCGACACCATCACCCAGCACGGGTTCGACAGCGGGATCGTGAACATGCTGGGGATGGGCGCCGCGGCCGCGCGGTACGCGACGCTGCACCAGGCGAACGGCCGCAGGGTGCCGCTCCCGCTCGGGTTCGGGGCGGAGCAGATCGTCCGCCACCTCGGGATCCGCGTGAACGCCCCCGCGGGCCACGACACCTGGGAATGGTGGCCGAAGGACCGCCTGGTGCGGGCCGAGCTCGCAATCGAGGCGTACGGGCTGGCGCATCTCCCCAGCTGGGCGCCCGGCTGGGCGGCCTCGCAGGCGGCGGTGGCCGGGCAGCTCCCGACCTGGACGCCGCTCCAGCGCAAGGTGCTCACCTACGCGATCCGCTTCGCCGGCGCGCCGTACGTCTGGGGCGGCACCTCCGACCGCCCCCAGGAGCTGTTCGGCCGTCCGGCCGCCGCCGGGTTCGACTGCTCCGGATTCGTCTGGTGGACACTGAAGCTGCGTCGCTACCGGCTCGCGAACGGCCGGCCGTGGAGCGCGGCGATCGCCGGCCGCACCACCTACGAGATGGCCCGGGCGCTCCCGGTCTCGCGGCGGCTCGGGTACGCGAGGCTGCGACCCGGCGACGTGCTCTTCTGGAGCGACAAGCTGCCGCACGGCGCGAGCACCCACTGGCAGCACATCTACCACACCGGCATCTACCTCGGGAACGGCTGGACGATCGACAGCCACGGCGCCGGCGACGGCGTCACGATCGACCGGATGAGCCCCGGCTCCGGCTGGTTCCACGACTACTTCGCGTTCGGCTGGCGGGTGCTCCCGCGCGGCCAGTAGACGCGGCCAGCGCCCGCCGCCTACGGCGCGTGCAGCACAACGCTGTAGTTGACGCCGCCGCCAAGCCCGAACGCGCCGGTGATCCCTGGAATATGGATCGGCGTCGAGCGGTTCGTCTTTGTCCCGTCGCCGAGCTGGCCGTCGGTGTTCAGGCCCCAGGCCCAGGCGGAGCCGTCGCCCTCGACGGCGAGGCTGTGCAGCCGGCCGTTGCCGATGTCGACCACATTCGAGATGCCCTTGACCTGCACGGGTGTGGAGCGATTCGTCTTCGTGCCGTCGCCGAGCTGGCCGTCGTTGTTCTGGCCCCACGCCCAGACGGTGCCGTCGCTCTTGAGCGCCATGCTGTGGTCGGCGCCCGCGCTCACCATGGTCACGCCGGTGACGTTTTTCACCTGGACGGGCGTGAGCCTGTTCGTGCCCTTGGTGCCGTCGCCGACCTGGCCGTACTGGTTCCAGCCCCACGACCACACGGTGCCGTCGGACTCGATCGCGAGGCTGTGGTCGCGGCCGCCGGCGATGGCGATGACGTTCGCCAGGTTGTGCACCTGGACCGGCGTCGTGTGGTTGGTCGTGTTGCCGATCCCGAGGTTCCCGAACTCATTGTCGCCCCACGCCCACACGGTGCCGTCGGCCTCGAGCGCGAGCATGTGGTCGCGCGCGCCGGCGATCACGGTGACGTTGGAGAGCCCGGTCACCTTGACGGGCGTCGACCGGTTCGTCGTCGTGCCGTCGCCGAGCACGCCGAACTTGTTCCAGCCCCACATCCAGACGGTGCCGTCGCTCTTCAGCGCCATCGAGGAGTAGTGGCCGGTCTCGACGGAGATGACGCCGGTCAGACCCGAGACCTGCACGGGCGACTGGCGGTTGGTCTTCGTGCCGTCGCCGACCTCGCCGTACTGGTTGTGCCCCCACGCCCAGACCGTGCCGTCGCTGCGCAGGGCAAGCGCGTGCTCGCGGCCGCCGTCGATCTGGATGACGTTCGTGAGCCCCGCGACGGCGACTGGGCTGGCGCTGCTCCCGCCGGAGCCGTTCCCGAGCTGCCCGTACTGGTCATTCCCCATGGAGGAGACCGTTCCGGTGGTCACCGCCTGCGCCGCGCCCGCGAGGGCGATCAGCATGACGGAGAGCACCGAGACGAGCAACACACCTGCCAGACGCAGTCGTCTCACGCGAACGAGAATACGTCATCCTGCGGCCGTTGTCGAGGACGGCGCACGGCTGGATCAGCGCCGGCGGCGAGGGGTGAGCGCGACGCCCGTGGCCGCCAGCCAGCCGGCCACGATCACGAGCACGCCGATCACGGTCACGGCCAAGTGCGCCGTCGCGAGGCCGACGCTCACGAGCACGACGCCGGCGGCCATCAGCGCGACCGACAAGCGCGCGTACTCGAGGCGGCGCGGGCGGGACTCCTGAGACTCGTTCACGTCGGTTGGCTCCTGAGGCGCTAAGGGCCGCCGGAGAGCTTCGCAGCCCCCTGCGTCCGGCGGCCCTCTGGCGTCAACCACCCCGGCTGAGGTCGCAGCGGGGGGCGGGGCCAATCTAGGCGACGCGGGCACGCCCGCTCAATGGGTGGAAACACCCAAGTGGCCTTCTCCCCGCGCGGCGCCCCTACGCGACGGGCGGCGGCGGAGGCGGCGCGGGACCGATTCGCGGGATGCTCTCGGTGTCGCCCTCGAGCGTCGGGTTGTACGTGTCCTCCGCTCGGTCTGCGCGAGGCTCGCGGCGGTAGACCGAGCGCTTCGGACGCACGATCTCGCTCTCGGGCGGCCGCTTCGCCTTCACCATCGCGACCAGGATCTCGTAGACGACGGTGCGCACCGCCAGCGGCAGCCGGTTCTTGCGCACGACGTTCCCGCGCTTCATGTAGCGGTTGTTCGGGACGATGTACACCTGGTCGATCCCGACGCCGTAGTGATCGGCGTAGCGTCTGCGCATGCCCTGCTTCGCGCCCAGGATGACGATGATGCCCTCGCGCACCTTCGTGGGCATGCCCATCCCGCGGTAGGCGTTCATCGTGCTCATCAGATCGTCGCCCTCGCCGGTGGGATCGTCCTTCCCGAAGTCGACGACCGAGTCGGCGGCGTTCACGTTGCCCATGAAGACGAGCGTGTCGGCGATCTCGACGGCCGACCAGTTGCCCACGCTCTTGATGCTGTTGCCGAGGTCGCAGAAGACGCTGTGCACGCTCTCGGCGAGCTGCTCGAGCCCCTCCTTCACCCGGTCGCGGCCGCCCGGGTCGTCCGTGGTGTTCGCGATCGACTCGGACGAGATGACGAACAGGCCGGCGTCGCGCGTCCACTCCAGGTCGCGGCTGATGCTCTCGGCGGTCGGGCGCTCCTCGCCCCGGTACTTGCGCAGGTAGTCGCGCAGGTTGAGCGTGTCGTCGCGCCGGATCCCGAGCCGCCGAGCAGTGCCCCCCGGCGAGTCGTTCATGTCCACGGCGACGCAGTCGCGCCGGATCGCGTCGGCGAAGAGGAGGCCGGTCGTGGTCGACCCGGCCGTCTTGCCGCTCGAGCCCTTGCTGTTCAGGAACGCGTAGATCTTCTTCGTGGTGCGCATGCGCCAGAGGGTCTCGAGCGCGCGCTTCTGACGTGCCCGCAGCTTCCATCGGAACGTCCACTCGATGGCGTATCGGATGTGGCACCCGAGCACGATCACCCGCTCGCCGAAGCCCGCCTCCGACGGCTCGTCGTCGTCGCGGACGTGCGCCATCACGACGTCGGGCACGCGCGTGGGCGTGATGTCGTCCTGCTCCGCCGGGGAGAGGCGTCCGTTATGTGACTCCTGCGTGGCGACGTTGCGCTTCGAGTCGTACGTCGTCACGTCGGTGCCGGGCGAGGTGGAAGGCGAGTCGGGCCCAGTATCCATTTCGGCCTCCATTTCGTGGGCAGAACGACCTTAGCAGCCGACCATGTGACGGATCAAAACATCCGGTGAACCGAAGGGGTCTGACCCTGTGTATTCACGAGGGGCGTCCGGTATCCTTGGCGCGATGTCCGCCGCCCTCACCGGCCGCTCGGACGGGGTTGTGACGCCCCGCGAGTGGGTCAGCCTCGTCGGCGGGATCGACATGGCACCGGGGCCCGCCGCGGACTCGCCGGTCGACGTCGCCCTGTGGCGGTTCCCCGGACTGCCGATGCGGCGCGCGCTGCCGCCGATCGACGCCCACTACATCTCGTTCACCGTCCGCGGCGCGATCACCGTCGAGCGCGAGCTCGGCCGGTCGGTCGACCGGGCCGAGTTCCGGCCCGGCAACTCGCTGATCCTGCCCGCGCACCGGGAGAACGCCTGGACGTGGGACGGGGCCACGGACGAGCTGCACCTCTACGTCGCGCCCTCCTGGCTGGCCGAGGTCGGCTCCGAGGCGGGCGTGCTCGCGCCCGCGCCGCTCGAGCGGTTCGCGTTCAGCGACCCGCTGCTGCACGCGCTCGCCGCCGCGCTGCTCGAGGAGCGGCGGAGCAAAGGGGCCGGCGGGACGCTCTACCGCGAGGCCGTCGCCGAGACGATCGCCCTGCGGTTGATCCGAGCGCACTGCCGCACCCTGGCCGCCCCACCGATCCGCGCCGGCCTGGCCCCGGCCCGCCTGCGCCGCGTGCGCGACCTGGTCGAGGAGCGGCTGGACGCCGACCTCTCGCTGGACGACCTGGCCGCGGCCGCCGGGCTCAGCCGGGCGCACTTCGCCCGCGCCTTCCGCCTGACCACGGGCCAGACGCCCTACGGCTATCTGCGCGAGCGCCGGGTCGCGCGGGCACGGGCGCTGCTCGCGGGCTCGTCGCACGGGATCGCCGAGATCGCCCAGCTGTGCGGCTTCCGGTCACAGAGCCACCTCGGGCGGGTGTTCCGCAACGCGACGGGCCTCACGCCGGGCGAGTACCGGCGCCGCGTGCAGGTCTAGCACCGACGTGACAGCCGCAGCACGCGCGTGACAGCGCCGCCCGGGGCGCAGGGTGCAGAATCGCGGGGATGGCGGCCACGCCCACCAAGCGCTGGGGATCGGAGGAGTACTACGGGCTCGGGTACGACTTCGACCCGACCTTCTTCCTGACCGACGAGGACCGGGCGCTCGAGGAGGAGATCATCGACGCGTGCGAGCGCGTGATCCGCCCGCTCGCCATCGAGGCCGACCGCACCGGCGAGTACCCGCGGGCGAGCATCGACGAGCTCGGCCGGCTGCGGCTGCTCGCGATGATCGCGCCGGAGGAGTACGGCTGCCGCGCGGCCAGCCACACCCAGGTGCTGATGGCGACCGAGGCGATCGCCCGCTACGGCTGCCCGTCGACGGCCGTCATCTTCATGATGCACCTGGTCGCGGTGGCCGGCCTCGTGTTCCGGGCGAAGGGCAACCCCGAGATCGAGTCGCTGCTGCGGCGGATGGACTCCGAGGCGCTGATCGGGACGGCGTCCTACACCGATCCCGAGACCGGCGGCCACTTCTGGTACCCGAAGACGTCCGGCGCCGAGCGCGTCGCCGACGGCTGGCATGTGCGCAAGACCGCCGCCTTCACCACCTCGAGCGGCTACGCCGACTGGTACCTGACGCAGACGACGAGCCCGGACTTCGGAGGGGACTACGCCGACCTCTCCGTCTTCCTGCTCTATCCGGACGAGGTGCAGGGCAGCCCCGGCGTGTGGGACGCCATGGGGATGCACGCGAACCAGTCGGGGCCGGTCGAGATCGACGCCGTCATCCCCGCCGGCCGGATCGTGGGCCCGCCCGGCGACGGCGCCCGCTCGAACGACGAGGCCATCGACCCGCTCGCGTTCCTCCAGTACGCCGGCGCCTACAACGGCCTGGCGATGGCCTGTCTGGACGTGGCCCGCCGCCACGCCCTGCGGCGCGCGCACGTGCAGTACGGCCGCCGCATCGCCGACTACGCGACGTCGCAGGACAGCTACGGGAGGGCGGTGTGCGAGGCGCAGGCGTCGCGCATGTTCGCCTACGGGATGGCGCGCGCACTCGACGACGCGACGAACGGCGGCGACTGGACGATGTACGCCCACGACCCCGACGCCGCCCCGCGCGCGGCGTTCACCTGCTGGGGCCTGGAGGCCAAGGTGCTGGCCGCCGGCCTGGCCGCGCGCGTGTCCGACCAGATGCTCCAGCTCTGCGGCGGGCGCGGCTACGCCCGAGCGGCCGAGATCGAGCGGCTCGTGCGCGATGCCAAGGCCGGCTGGGTGATGGCGCCGTCGAACGAGGTGTCCCAGGGGATCGTCGGCCGCTGGGCGCTGCTCGGCCCCGACTCGGTCGACTGGTGGAACCAGCACGTCGACGAGCGCGCGCTGCGCAACGAGCTTTCCAAGATGAGCGCCGACGAGAAGCGGCGGCTGGTCGAGGAGCTCTCGAGCGAGCTGGCCGAACCGGCCGCCGGCTGACGAACGACCGACAACGAGGAGGCGACGCCATGGAGGTCACCCTTCCGGCCAAGAGCGACATCACCGACTTCGACCCGCCCGTGTACGGCCATCTGGGCATGCGGCCCGAGCTCGTCGTGCGCCCGCCCGAGGACGAGCGGGTGTGGATCGAGATCGAGCCGAATGTCTGGTTCCGGCCGCTCTTCTTCGACATGAACTCCGGCTCGCACGGCGAGGTCCTGCGCGTGCGCCGCGGCGGGGTGCTCTCCCGCCACCGCCACCCCTCGCCGGTGCACGGCTATGTGCTCAAGGGCCGGTGGCGCTACCTCGAGCACACCTGGGTCGCGCTTGAGGGCTCCTACGTGTTCGAGCCGCCGGGCGAGGTGCACACCCTCACGGTCGACGACGACTGCGAGGAGATGCAGACCATGTTCGTGATCTGCGGCCCGGTGCTCTACATCGACGACGAGGACAAGGTCGTCCACGTCGAGGACAACATCGGGCTGATCGAGCTGGCCCGCGAGCGCTACGCGGCGAACGGCCTGGGCGCCGACTTCGTCGACCAGTTCATCCGCTGACGGTGGGTCGGGATGGGGCCGGGCCCCGCCAAGCGGGGACTGTCCCCGCTTCTGCGGCTATTCCCGTGGCTCCGAGATCTTGAAATAGCCCGACGGCGCGAAGCCGGCCAGCCACCGCGAGACGCGGTCGGGGCGGCGGCCGGCGTCGTCGGCGCGCTCCTTGCGGGCGACCGCCTCGCGCACGGCCAGGCTCCCGGCGAAACGGGCCGGCTCCGGCGGGAACCTGTCGTGCCGGTCGGACACCAGGCCGCAGGTCGCCCACTCGTCGTCTGCGCCGCGCGCGAGCGAGGCCAGGATGCGGCCGCCGAGGTGGGTCGGGCCGACGCCGTTTCCCGAGAAGCCGACGCCGTAGACGACGCGGCCGCTCCCGCGCAGCCGCCCGAACACCGGCAGGCCGGTGACGCTGCGGTCGACCCAGCCGCTCCACTCAGCCGCGATCGGCACGTCCGCGAGCATCGGGTAGATCGTCCGCATCCGCTCGGCCGCCGCGGCGGTGTGGCGATGGTCGACGAGGAAGTCGTTCACCCGCCCCGCCGGCGTCAGGCGGCCACCGCCCTTGCCCCAGGCGATCCGCCCGTCGCGGGTCGTGCGGTAGTAGTTGACCATCAGGTGCGAGTCGGAGATCGCCTCGCCGCCCGTCCAGCCGATGTCGGCCAGGCGCTCGGGGATCGGCTCGGTCGCGGCGATGTCGCTCCCGAGCGGGACGATCAGCCGCCGCAGCTCGCGGATCCGCGCCGCCCAGGCGTTCGTCGCGATCACGACCGCGTCGGCGGTGATCGCGCTTCGGGGCGTGCGGACGACCGGCGGCGCACCGCGGTCGAGCGCCACCATCGGCGAGCCCTCGTAGATGCGCACGCCGCGCTCGAGCGCGACCCGTCGCAGGCCGCGGGCGAGCAGGCCCGGCTGCACCGTCGCGGCGTTCGGCTCGAGCACCCCGCTGATCGTCACCGGGGAGCCGGAGCGGGCCGCGATCTGCTCCGGCATGAGCCGCTCGAAGGCGTCGATGTCGTGCTCCTCGCACGTCTTGACCGAGCCCTCCCAGGCGCCGTCCTGGGCCTGCGACGTCGCCACCCACAGCCAGCCGGCGTGGGTGTAGTGGGCGTCGATCCCGTTCGCGTCGCAGAAGGCGCCGATCTCCTTCACCGCCTCGTCGCTCGCCCAGGCGAGCCGGATCCCCTCGTTCTCGCCGAACATCTCGATGAGCGTCTCGAGCTTCGGCCACCACGAGAGCACGAACCCGCCGTTGCGGCCGCTGGCGCCGCCCCCGCAGATGTCGGCCTCGACGATGACGACGTCGAGGCCGGGCTCGCGCTCCTTCAGGTGCAGGGCCGTCCACAGGCCGGTGTACCCACCGCCGACGATGACGACGTCTGCCCGCTGCGCGCCCTCGGCCGGAGGCGCGGAGGCGCCGGCGTCGGCCGCAAGGGCCTCGACCAGCCACAGCGACCGGCTCACCGGTCGGCCTCGATCCGGCTCTTCGGGATGGTGGCCAGGTCGGCGGCCGCCCTCCGCTGCCAGCGCGGCTGGACGCCCTTCCACCACACGAGGCACGAGAACGGCAGCGCCAGGCCGGCCCCCCACCACCCGGCGGCGATGAAGCCGCCGATGGTCGCGAGGCCGGCCACGATCAGCCCCAGGCGTGCGTACACCTTGTGCCGGCGCTGGATCAGATCGGCCAGGCGCACCTGCTCGGAATCGACCGCCGACGTGTCGTACCGCCGCCCGCACTCGCACGTGACGACGTCTCCCGCCTTCGCCTCGATCCGGGCGCCGCACGGGCAGCGGACGACAATCGGTACGGACATCAGGGTGAGCTTGGCTGCGCTCCGACCAACGCGTAGACCTCGGGCGACGGCGACTCGCTGCTCGGATCGGTCAGGCGCACCGGCCGGTTGTGCTGGATCTGGCCGATGACGTAGCCGATCACGCCCACCGCGAGCGCGGCGAATCCGGTGATCAGCGCCGGGGTCAGGTAGCCGGTCACATCCGTCCCCTTCACCAGGTAGCCGGTGTACTTCATCCAGATGACGCCGAACACCGTGCCGACGAGGTTGATGACGAGCGCCACCCAGGCGACGGCGATCCAGCCCGAGGCGAGCCGGAACGGCCGCGGCCAGTCGGCCCGGTCCTTCCGCAGCAGGAGCACGCCCGACAGCGCGAACACGTGCGAGAGCACGTAGCCGACGTTGCCGGCGACGAGGATGAAGAGCAGCGACGGCGCGAAGAAGAGCAGACACAGGTTCAGCACCATGTCGAGCGCCATCGCGCGGCCGGGCACGTGGTGGCCGTTCAGGCGCTCGAGCTGACGGATGGTCAACCCTTCCTTGGCCATCCCGTAGAGCGCGCGTGACCCGTCCATCGTGGCCGTGTTCATCGAGAGCAGGAGCCCGGCGGAGATGAAGATCACGAACACCCCGCCGAGGAACGATCCGACCGTCTTGTCGAGCGCCGTTGTCAGGTACGCGATGTACGTCGTGTCGTTGAAGATCGCGTCGGTGCCCATGACACCCACGATCGTGATCGGCAGCAGCAGCGCGAGCACGGTCAGCAGGCCGCCGGTGGAGACGATCGCCCAGCGGGTGTCGTCTCTGGGATCGTGGTACTCCGGCGCGAAGGTGGTACACGCCTCCGCGCCGTAGGTCGACCACCCGATCACCCAGAACCACACGATGCCGAGCGCGATCTGGTTGAACGTCGTCGGCGTGTCGCCGTAGTACTTCACCGAGGCGGAGATGAAGTCACCGCCGATGGCGTGATTCGTGACGTCACCGGTGAGGAAGGGAACGATCGCAAGCGCCGCGAGTGGGATGACCATCATCGCGCCCGTGACGTACGAGAACCACACGGCGGGCCGCATGCCGCGCACGTTGAAGAAGAAGCACGCCAGGATGCAGACCGCGCCGATCGCGCGCGGCCATGTCACGTCGACGAACGCGACGTGCGTGACGTCGAGGGCGTGCGACGAGAAGAACCGGGCGATCAGCAGCGTGCCGATGATGCCGCCGTAGATCGCGAGCACGCTCGACCACGCGAACCAGTAGCCGAACGTCGCGATCGGGCCGGCCAGCGAGAAGTACTTGCGCCAGCCCTCCTTGGCGTACATCGAGAGGCCGCCGGACTTGTCCGGGAACATCGCAGCCGGCTCCGCGTAGATGTACGCCTGCAGCGCGCCCAAGGCGGCCGACGCGAACCAGATCGCGGCGGCCCACTTGGGCCCGAGCGTATCGACCGATCCGGCCAGCCCGGCGAGCAGGAACCCCGGGTTGGCGAGACCGATGACAAAGCCGTCCCACCAGTGCATCGTCTTCAGCAGGCGGCGTTCGTCGACCTCGACCTCGGCGACGTTGTGGGCTCCGATCTGTGGCTCTTGGGTCATCCCCTCTCCCTAGGTCAGGTCGAACGTGATCTGCTTGGTCTCGGTCAGCGCGTCGGCGATCCAGCCCGCGAGCTCCCGGCCGGAGCCGGACTTCTTCGCGCCGCCGAACGGCGCCATCTGATCCCAGTAGTTCGTGCTCTCGTTGATGTGGACGGTGCCGTGACGCAGCTCCTCGGCCGCCGTCCAGGCGTCGTTCAGCGACTTCGTGAACACCGAGGCAGTCAGGCCGAACTCCGTCGAGTTGGCGATCTCGAGCGCCTCCTCGAGCGAGTCGAAGGCCATGATGGGCGCGACCGGCCCGAACGTCTCCTCGCGGGCGATCCGCATCGCGTTCGTCACGCCGGTGAGCACGGTCGGGTCGTGGTACATGCCGTTGCTCGTGCCCCCGATCACCACCTGGGCGCCGTTGGCGACGGCGTCGGAGATGTGCGCCTGCGTCCGCTCGAGCGTGCCGCGGTGACACATCGGGCCCATGTCGGTCTCCTCGGCGAGCGGGTCGCCGACACGCAGCTGCTTCGTGCGGTCGACGAGGCGCTCGACGAACGCGTCGTGCACGTCGCGGTGCACCAGGACGCGCTCGGCCGCGGTGCACACCTGTCCGGCCAGGTAGAAGCAGCCCATGATCGCGCCCTCGACCGCGGCGTCGAGGTCGGCGTCGGCCAGCACGATCTGGGGGCCGTTGCCGCCCAGCTCGAGCACGCGGTTCTTCAGCCCGGCGGCGCGGGCGACCTTCTCGCCGGTCTCGATCGAGCCGGTGAAGACGACGGAGTCGACGCCGTCGTGCCCGACGAGGGCCGAGCCCACGTCCCCGCGCCCGTGCACGAGGTTGGCCGTGCCGGGCGGGAAGCCGGCGTCGTGGAGGACGTCCATGAACGCCTCGGCGCAGAGCGGCGAGAGCTCGGACGGCTTCCACACGGTCGTGCAGCCGTACGCGAGGCCGTACACGATCGGGATCCCGGCGATGTCGACGGGGAAGTTCCAGGGCGAGACGGCGGCGACGACGCCGACCGGCTCCTGCACGATCAGGATCCGCTTGTGATTCATCCCCTGCGTGGAGGGCAGCACCTTGCCCTCGCGGCGCAGGACGTCCTCGGCGGCGCGGCGGAAGTGGTCGGCGGTGTACTCGACCATCTCCTCGCGCGACTCGCGGATGGTCTTGCCGGTCTCGCGAGTGATCAGCACCGCGATCTCCTCGGCCCGCTCCATGCAGATGTCGTACGCCCGGCGGCAGATCTCGACCCGCTCGAGCACCGGCGTACGCCGCCAGGTCTCGAACGCCTTGCGCGCCGAGGCGACCGCCTCGTCGATCTGCTCGGGCGTGGCCGCGGACACGGAGCCGACGGCCTCGCCGGTATCCGGGTTCGTGACGGTGATCTCCTCGCCGCCTCCGGCGATCCACTCCCCGTCGATGAACGCCCCGCGATATGTCGTCACCTGAGCCATGTGAGGACCACCCCTCCGCCGTCGTCGCGAACGAGAGGAGATCGTCCCCCATCCCGCATGACACGTTCAATCGTCCGTCTTTAGGAACTCGGGGGGCGTTCATGTACGATCGTACGAGTGGCTCTGACGATCCGCGAACTGATCCGGATCCCCAACCTGCGCACGCGGCTCTACGCGGGGCGCAGCGGCGAGTCACGCGAGGTGCGCTGGGCGGGCGTGTGCGAGCTGCCCGACCCGACGGAGTGGCTCGGGCAGGGCGACCTCCTGATGACGATCGGGCTCGCCGTCCCCCGCGGCGCGAAGGCGCAGACGCAGTGGATCGAGCTCCTGGCGGACTCCGGCCTCTCGGGCGTCGCCCTGTGCGAGAGCGGCGAGGCGCCCGGCTCGGCGATGCGCTCGCCGCCGCTCACGCCGGCGCTGCGCGAGACGGCCGACCGGCTGGGCTTTCCGGTGCTGATGGTCGAGCACCAGGTGCCGTTCGTGGCGGTCGCGCACGCCGTCATGCACGCGAGCAGCCGCAGCGAGCACGACCGGCTCGTCAAGATCATGCGCCTGTACGAGTCGCTGCGGTCGAGCCGCACCGGCTCGGCCTCGGTGCCGCGGACGCTCGGCACGCTCGCCGAGATGTGCGGGTGCCGGCTCTTCGTGATCGACCGGGTGACCCTGCGGCCGCCGTTCCCGGGGTGGCCGGGGCTCCGCGCCGACGTCGCGTCGAGCCTGGCCGAGCTCCTGGCCGAGCGGACGGAGCCGCTGGCCGCCTGGGTGCGGTTCGACGCCGCCGCGGCGCCGGCGATGGCGCTCGTCATCCCCACGAAGGACGCCGAGGTGATGGTCGCCGTGGGCCTGGGCGAGCCGCTCGACCCGCTCCTGCTCCAGCACGCCGCGACGATCATGGCGGTCGAGGTCGAGCGCTCGCAGGCCGAGCGGGAGCGCGCGCGCCGGCTGGGCGGCGACCTGTTCCGGCGGATGCTCGAGGGCCGGGTCGGGCACGAGACCGCGGTCGCGATGTTGCGCGAGCACGGCTGCGGCATGGGGCCGTGGGTGGTCGCGGCGACCGCGCACGGACGGCCCTGGCCCCACGACGGCAGCGTCGACCTGCACGCGCGGCTCGACGCCGCCGGCATCCGCTGTCTCGAGCTCGAGCAGGGCGACGCGCTCTACACGCTGATCGAGAACGGCGAGTCCGGGCGGCGGGCGATCGAGGAGGTCGCGGGTGAGCTCGGCGGCGCCGGGATCAGCGGCCCGGTGACCAACCTGGAGACCGTCGGCACGGCGCTGCGCGACGCGCGCTGGGCGCTCGGGGCGGCGCTCGACTCCGGCGCGGCGGTCGTCGACCAGACCGACGACCACGACGAGCTGGTCGCGCCCCGCTCCGCGTCCGAGGCGGAGCTGCTGGTCGCCCGGCTGCTGGGGCCGCTGCGCGCGTACGACGAGACGCATCGCAGCGACCTCGAGCGCACGCTGGAGGTCTTCCTCGAGGAGAACCGCTCCTGGCAGCGGGCCGCGACGCGCCTGCACGTGCACAAGCAGACGCTCGTCTACCGCGTGCGCCAGATCGAGGCGCTGACCGAACGTGACCTCTCGAGCACGGCCGATGTCGCGCGCCTGTGGTTCGCGATCGAGGCGTCGAAGCGTCTCGTGCCCGCGTAAGGACGATCCCGGCGGGTCTTCCCGTTGTCAACGCAGCCGCGGTAGAGTGGCCACGGCAGGATCACCGCGAAGGAGCCGTCATGCGCAGACGCTTCACACTGATCGGACGAGCGTCCATCGCCGCCGTCGTGCTGGCGGCGGCTCTCGTCGCATCCGCCACCGCCTCCGCCGCCTCGCCGCCGCCGCGAGCGCTCGCGATGTGGCACCGCTGGAGCCGCGCGCATACGAACGCGCCGAGATTCAACTTCTTCTCGACCGTGTTCGCCTTCGCGGGCCCGCGCGAGGTGCTGATCTCCGGAGTGCGGTACGAGATGGGCCTGACGGTGTTCGGGACGCCGGGGGGAGGCGCGGCGCAGCCGCCCTTCGCGTCGATCGACCTGCAGCGATCGCTGCCGCGCACACGCCCGACGGCGTTCCAGCTGCACGAGTACGACCTCGCGCCGCAGACGGGCGCGACCTTCACGTTCGACAAGGACACCATGAACACGTCGCTCGACCTCGGCGCGTCGATCGCCCCCAGCCAGCTGGCCGCCACGTACACGCCGACGACCGCGATCACCAGGCGACGGTGCACGCTCATCACCGGCGGCCACGGCTTCCTGCGCGAGTCGCACGGCACGATGGCGTACTCCCCCTTCAGCGTCGTGACGCCCACCTCGCCGTTCTTCGGCACCCTGGCGGCGGGCCCCGTGCGGACGGGCGAGGCGTTCGACCCCGGTTGCAACGGCGCGGTCGTGATCGCGCTGGTCGCGCCGCGGGTGCGGGCAGCCGTCCCGCTCGCGGCATCGCGGGCCCACCCGTGTGCGGGCCGCGAGACGCTGAGCACGACGTCGCCGACCGAGCAGTGGGTCTTCGACAAGGTCTTCGGGGAGCCGGCGAGCACCCAGCTCGTCGGCACGGGCACCGATCCCAACACCCAGCCGGTCGTCTCGGAGGCGCACGCGATCATCGCCGGCGCGTCGACCTATGACCTCCCGGTCCCGCAGCACAACGGGCACGGCGCGACGGCGGAGGTGTTCTCCGCCGGAGATCCGTTCATGGCGGGGAGCGCAACCTTCACGTCTGTGAAGGCGCCCCTCGTCTCCGGAGGCCACACCTGCAAGGCAGGTGGGAAAGTGCACCGCTTCTCGAGCCTTCGCTACACCGGCCAGCTCGTCCCGAACACGAACGCGCTGACAGCCGACTTCGATACTACACCGGTAGCGCTGACGTCGCGACACGCAACACTCGTGCTGCGGCGTTATCGATAACATTACATAACGAACCGAGGATAGTACGTAACGACCACGTCGTTGACGACGGTCACACACGGGATGTGCACTCGCGCACAGACCGCGTTGCATCTACGCCATAGGTTTGCGGACGTCAACCACGACGAGGAGAGGGTCGTGATGTCACGAACGCATCGAGCCATCCTGGCGAGCCTGGTGAGCGTGCTCGCAGGGGCCACAATGACCGGGGTCGCCGTCGCCGCGCCCTGGACGAAGCAGGCGACGGTCAACCCGCTCACCGGGCCGTCGGACTGGAACGCCTTCAACGCCGTCACCCGCGCCGGAACGAACGACGGCTGGGCGGGCGGATACAAGATCAACTACCCGAACCCCGACACGCACCAGATCCTGCTGGAGCACTGGAACGGCACGACCTGGGCCCTCCACTCGACCCCGGCGACGACCGGGCCGGACACCGACATCCGGGGGATGGCGAGCACGGCCCACGACGACGCCTGGGCGGTCGGGGCGACCGGCGACTTCGTCGGTGGAACGTCCGAGTCGTTCGCGATGCACTGGAACGGCTCGACGTGGGCGCTCGTCCCGACCCCAAGCTTCTCGTACGGCACGCTCCAGTCCGTCGCGGCGCGGAGCACGACCGACGCCTGGGCGAGCGGCGCGAACGACTCGGGCGGGCTGCTCGAGCACTGGAACGGCGTCACCTGGAGCACGAGCGCCGGCGCGCCGGGATCCGCCTTCCTGAGCGGCGTGGCGTACGTCCCGCACGGCACCGTGTGGGCGGTCGGCACGTCCACCGATCCGATGACCGGTGCCACGACGACGTTTGCCGAGCATCGCGTCAGCGGCAGCTGGGTGCGCACGCCGACCCCGAACCCGCTCGACACCGACACCGACGACGTGAACCAGCTCGACAGCGTCACGGCGCTCTCGCCCAGGAACGCCTGGGCGGTCGGAACCGTCGGGAACGAGGACACCGGCGTCCCCTACCGCTCATTCATCCTGCACTGGAGCGGGTCGAGGTGGCATCGCGTGGCATCGCCGTCCCCGGACCCCGGCGGCGACCCGCTCTACGCCGTCCTCGCCCGGAGCGCGAATGACGTCTGGGCGGCCGGATACGGCATCGAGGCCGGGATCAACACGCACGCCGTCGTCGAGCACTGGAACGGCGCCAGGTGGACCGAGAGCGCGATCCACGAGGGCTTCCTGAGCTCGCTCGCGATGAACCCGGCCGACGGCCAGCTGTGGGCGGCCGGGTACACGGACACCAACGACCACATCAACACGCTGCTCGAAGCGCATTCATAGCTGCGCGTGTGGGCGCGCAAATCTCCCGGGGCGGGGCGAACCGCCCCGGGAGGCGGGCACAATCGTCTTTGCCCCGGCGATGGCTCGAAACGTCGCGATTCGATTGAGGACCGTCTTGATGGTGATTAGTGCTACAATGTTTCCAGGCGATCGAGTCGCCCACTACGGGGTCTGAATTGGCCCCGCCCACTACGACTTTGGAAGGCCCTGACGGGGCGCTTCGCGTCCGTCATCCGGCTTTGGAAGGTCCCCGGCGGGAGACGCATCCCGCGGGGGACCTTTCTCCTGTTGAGCGCCCTCCGAGACTGCGGGCGGTCGCCAGACTGGACGTCCCTTCATCCAACCCGCGCCGGGCACGGAAGACGGAGGTGACGTCATCGTGTCCATCGAGATGCGCGGCCATGCGGCGGGCATACCCTGGATACATATCATCGGACGCTGGACCAGCCGCAAGATCACTGCCAGGTGACCTGGTTGATGGCGCTCCACGGGATCACGATTGTTCGCGCCTGGCCCTCGGCAGAGGCGGCGACGAGTCCCAATGCATCTGATTCCTGGACCGTCACCGCCAGCTCCTTGCCGTCGGTGAACCGAACCGTGACCGGATGGTTGGTAGGAAGTTTCATGAGCGCGACGCTCCTTCGAAAGATGGGGTCTGTACGTGGATGGTGGAGCCGCTCTCACGGCGACCGCGAGCGCCGCCGCAGCGGCGAGACGAAGCTGGCAAGCGACTGGCTGCGGATCGACGGCTTCCCCTGGTAGAGTAAGTCGTCTGGAGGAATGCCCGGCGCTTGGTGGTGCAACCACCGGCTTCCACGCGGCTCGCTGACCTCACCGACCGACGATACGGATCGTCTGATAGGAGGGGATCATGGAGACCACGCCCAAACGGCCTGGCGCTGCGTGTGCCGCCGCGGACATCGTCGAGGCGTCGCCCGACGCCGGAGGGCCTGACCGGACTCCTGAACCTGACCCCGCCAAGGCGTACGAGCGTCGCAGCGGATGAGGCCGCGCGGGTCTCGAAGTTGGACGATGGGCGGCTACACGCTCTTTGGGGACGCCGGGAAGGAACGCGTCCAGACCTCCTGCGCAGGCACGTGTGCCACCTGTGATGCGCGGCTTTCCATGTACCGCCCGGCGGGCGAAACGCGTTGCGCCCCATGCATCGCTGCCCACCCCGTCAGTCTGGCAGGCAGGCGATAGAGCCGGCCAGGGACGCGCCGATTCCTCCCCTGCCTTCTTGTGACCGTGCATGAATGTGTCGCAGAGCCGGGAGCGGGAATCGAACCCGCGACAACCGCTTTACAAGAGCGGTGCTCTGCCAGCTGAGCTATCCCGGCGCGCGAAGGATGGGGCCAGGCCCCGCCCGGGGCCCGGCCCCGATTTTCGCACCTCGATCGTACCTGCTGGTACGCAGTGGCCGGCGCCCGGGTCTCAGCCGAGCGCGCGGCGCGCCTGCAGGTGGGCGAGCACCTTGCGCTTGACCCGCTGCAGGGCGTTGTCGACCGTCTTGGGGTCGCAATCGAGCGCCTCGCCGATCGCCTCGTAGCTGCGGCCCTCGAGATACCCGGTCAGCACCTGGGATTCCAGCGATGAAAGGGTCGACCCGAGGCACGCAAGGAGGCTCTGGAGCTCCTCGCTCGAGATCACGCAGGTCGCCGGGTCGTCGACGGCCGGCCCGGGGAGCGCATCGCCGAGCGTGCAGTCGGCGTCGGCCTCCTGCCCCGCGGGCGTATGGCTGAAGGACACGTAGGTGTTCAGCGGCGCGTGCTTGTACCGGGTGGCGGTCTTGATCGCCGTGATGATCTGGCGGGTGATGCACAGCTCGGCGAACGACCGGAACGACGTCTCCTTGTCCGGCCGGAAGTCGCGGACGGCCTTGAACAGGCCGATCTGGCCCTCCTGCACGAGATCGTGCGAATCGCCGCCGGCGAGGAAGTACGAGCTCGCCTTGAGCCGGACGAACCCCTGGTAGCGGCGGATGATCTCGTCCATCGCCCGCTCGTCCCCGTTCCGCGCGGCCGCGATCAGGGAGAGCTCAGTGGGCTCCCGCAGGACGCGCCGCTGCTGGAGCTGCACCGCAGCACTCGACCTGGACACCGCCAACCTCCGGAGGGAAAGGGGAAAGCCAGAAGTCTCGATCAGAGTCAATCTGACCTTCAACCTCAGCTTTAGGGACGCGCGGAACTATTACACCAAGTTCCGCCCGTGTCAAATTGATCGGGGCGAGGCCGGTCAGCCGCCGCGGCGCATGCGCTCGAGCGCCTCGCGCACCGCGGGGTCAAGCGCGTCGCCCAGGAGCCGGCGGGAAGGCCCCTTCTGGGGCTGGAAGCGTTCCCGCGGCGCGGCCGACAGCCGGTCTGAGAACTCCCGGGCGCTCATCGCGTGGACGCCGCTGCGCTGGGCGACGTGCCGCAGCACCGAGTCCGACGAGACGACGGTCACCTCCCGCCCGTCCGCGCCGCGGTGGGCGAGTCGCTCGATGATCGTGTCGGCCGTCTCACGGCCGGAATATGTCACCCTCGTGCGGCCGATCGACCGGTTCTGGCCGTGCCCGTCGAGGACGACGACCGCGTCGATGCCCGTCTGCGCCATGTAGCCGGCGATCTCGGCCACGAGGAGCTCTCGCGCGCGAGCGTAATCCTCGCCCGGCCCGCGCAGGTGGCAGACGTTGTCGCCGTCGACGATGTAGAGCTCAGCCGCCACCGCGCTGCCTGACGGCCTCGAAGAGCAGGACGGCCGCCGCCGTCGACACATTCAGCGACTCGACCCGTCCCCGCATCGGGATCGCGACGGCCGCGTCGCAGGCCGCCCGCACCCGCGGGCGCAGGCCACGGCCCTCGGCCCCGAGCACGAATATCGCGCCGTCGCGGTAGTCGGAGCGGTCGTGGGGGGCCGCGCCGGGCGCGGCCGCGTATGTCCACAGGCCGGGCCGGCGGGCTGCGAGGAGCAGGTCGGCCAGGTTCTCGACCCGCGCGATCCGGAGATGCTCGACGGCGCCGGCCGAGACGCGGCAGACGGCCGGCGTGACCCGGGCCGACCGCCGCGTCGTGATCAGGAGCCCGTCGGCGCCGGCACACTCGGCCACCCGGGCGACGGCGCCCAGGTTGTGGGGGTCGGTGACCTCGTCGAGGGCGACGATCAGCGGCCGCTCGCCGGTCAGGAGCTCCTCCGCCCCGACATAGGGGTAGTCCGAGACCTCGGCGACGACGCCCTGGTGGTCGGGGCTCCCCGCCCGATCCGTCAGCGCCGCCGGGCTCGCCTCGCGCGCGCCGCGCGGGAGCCAGTCGATCGTTCCCTCGAGACCGGGCGCGCACCACACCTTCCCCACCTCGCGTCGGCCCCGCAGCGCTTCGCGCACCGCCCGGCGCCCGTAGACGACGTCAGCCATCGCGCGGGTAGAGCTCGTAGCCGACGCCGGCGTCGCGCACCTCCCACCCGCGCCCCGCCAGCTCGTCGCGGATGCGGTCGGACTCGGCGAAGTCGCGTCGCGCGCGAGCCTCCCGGCGCTCCTCGGCCAGCGCGACGACGTCGGACGGCGGCGGCTCGTCGTGGGCGAGGCCGCCGAGGCCGAGGACATCCAGCACCTCGGCGACGGTGTCGCGGGCCTCGGGCGGCGCGGTGAAGAGCAGGGCCAGCGCCTCCGGCGTGCGGAAGTCGTCGTCGAGCGCCGCGATCACGGCCTCGCGCAGCCCCTCGTCGGTTCCCGACCCCGACCGCAGCCGGTTGCGCAGCGTCCCGCATGCCGACCGGGCCCGCTCGAGCGCCGCGTCGTCGTAGTCGATCGGGCTCGCGTAGTGGGCCTGGAGCAGGAACATGAGGAACGTCTCCGCTCCCCAGCGGTCGAGCGCGTCGGTGAGCAGGTCGATGTTGCCCTGCGACTTCGCCATCTTCTCGCCCGCGAGCCGCAGCATGCCGTTGTGCGCCCACACGGTCGCGAACGGCCTGCCGGCGGCCACCGACTGGGCGATCTCGTTCTCGTGGTGAGGGAAGATCAGGTCGCGCCCACCCCCGTGGACGGCGAACCGGCGACCGAGCAGCTTCTCCGCCATCGCCGAGCACTCGATGTGCCAGCCCGGGCGGCCCTCGCCCCAGGGCGACGGCCAAGCGGTGTCCTCCTCGGGCTTCGTCGCCTTCCAGAGCGCGAAGTCGACGGGGTCGCGCTTGTGCTCGCCCGGCTCGACCCGCTCGCCCGCGCGCAGCTCGTCCGGGCGCTGGCCGGAGAGCTCGCCGTACGGCGGGAAGCTGCGCACGGCGAAATTGACGTCGCCGGCCGCCTCGTAGGCGTGATCGGACGCGACCAGCTCCTCGATCAACCCCACGATCTCCGGCAGCGTCTCGGACGCCAGCGGCTCGTGGTCGGGCCGGCCGATGCCGAGCCGCTCCGTATCGGCGACGTACGCCGCCGCCATCTCGCGGGCGAGGTCGTCCGAGCGCACGCCGGCCCTGGCCGCGGCGGCATAGATCTTGTCGTTGATGTCGGTGATGTTCTCGACCAGCGTCACCGGCCGGCCGCGCCACTCCAGGTAGCGTTTCATCAGCCCGAAGACGACGAAGGGGCGGGCGTTCCCGACGTGGATGCGCCCGTACACCGTCGGGCCGCAGGCATAGATCCCGATGGTGCCGTCGGGCCCGGGCTCGAGCTCGACCAGCTCGCCGGTGCGGGAGTCGCGCAGCCTCATGCCGCCCTCCGGATGGCCTCGTCCCGCGGCAGCGCCGCGAACACGGCCCAGAGCTCGGGGCCGCGGTCGCGCCCGGTCAGCGCCCGCCGCGCCCGCCGCAGCGGGACGTCCGCGCGGCGCAGGTCATCGACGAGCGAGCGCGCCGCCTCCTCGTCCAGCCGCTCCGGGTAGCGGGCCCGGATCGCCGCCAGCTCTGGGAGCGGCTCGTGGTCGGGCGTCACGAGCACGCACTCGACCAGCTCGACCGCCTCGGCCAGCGTGTGGACGCCCCGCAGGGCCGGCTCAAGCGCGCGGACTGCCTCCGCCGGCGTGCCCGGCGGGCACCGGTCGAGCACCCGGGTCACGAGATCGTCGGCCGACAGCGACGCCAGATGGCGCGTCGACAGCGCGCGCAGCCGGGCCGGGTCGACCCTCACCGTGCCGCGGGCGAGCCGGCCCTCGTCGAAGCGCTCGACCAGCTCGTCGAGCCCGAGCACGTCGCCCGGGCCCGAGCTCGCGATCAGCCCCAGGTAGTTCACGACCGCCTCGGGCGGGTAGCCGTCGATCCGCAGGTCGGCGATCGACGCCGCGCCCTCGCGCTTGGAGAGCTTGCCGGCGTCGCCGGTGATGACGGCGTGGTGCAGGTAGCGCGGCGGCTCGCCCCCGATCGCGCGGATGGCGGCCTCCTGGAGCGGCGTGTTCGAGAGGTGGTCGTTGCCGCGGATGACGTCGGTGATCCGCTCGTCGTGGTCGTCGACCGCCGTCGCCCAGTTGTAGGTCGCCCGGCCGTCGCCGCGCAGGATGACGAACGGCGCCTGCCCCGGCGCCCGCAGCCAGCAGGCGCCGTCGCGGATCTCGACGCCGCGCGCCGCCGACGCGGCCTCGCGGTAGCGGTCGAAGCGATCGCTCTGGCGCAGGGGGCCCTCGTCCCAGGCGATGCCGAGCCAGCGCAGGTCGCGCAGGATCCCGGCCTCCAGGCCGGCGCCCGACCGCTCGGTGTCGGTGTCGTCGATCCGGAGGAGGAGCGTCCCACCGTGCCTGCTCGCGAACAGGCGGTTGGCGAGCGCCGTCAGCGCGCTGCCGAGGTGGAGCGACCCGGTGGGGCTGGGAGCGAAGCGGACGCGGACGGACACGGCATCCGTCAGTCGGGCGCGGTCGGCTGCAGGTCGCGCACCCGCTGGGCGAGCACGCGCAGGATCTTCGACTCGACGCCGGGGTTCTGGCTCAGCATCGAGGCGAACCCGGACGTCGTCAACACCATCAGTCGGACGGGGCCGTCGGCGATCGCGGTCGCCGTCCGCTTGCCCTGGTCGATGAGCGCGATCTCGCCCAGGAAGTCGCCCTCGCCGAGGCGGTTGATCTCGTTCCGGTTGCGCTCGATGCGCACCGTCCCGTCGAGCACGATGAAGAATTCGCCGCCGGAGGCGCCCTCACGCGTCAACACCTTCCCGTCGGACACGTCCACCTCGTCCATGAGCTTGCCCAGGAACTCGACCTCGCGCCGGTTCAGCCCGGAGAAGAGGGGCACGGCCGCGATCAGGTCGAGCTTGGGGTCGGTCGAAGGCACGGCGTGATGATACCGGTACGGGCTGCGCGGGGTGATGCGGATTGCCGGGAGCGGCGCGGACCCGCCAAAAGGGGTCTGACCCCGGGTGGCGGGCGGACAGCCGTTGACCGAAAGCTGTGAGGGTCAGTGACATCGGTCACACGATGAAGTAGAGTCGGCACGTGGGTTCAGACGTCTTCGGGGCGGTTCCCGAGCAGGAACTGCGACGGGCGGGGCGGCGTAGGCGATTCGATCGAGGCGAGGTCGTCTTCCACCGCGACGATCCGGGCGACAGCCTGCACCGGGTGGAGGCGGGGCGGTTCGCCGCCCGCGTCATCACGCCGCTCGGGGACGCCGCCACCGTCTCGCTGCACGGCCCCGGCGACGTGTTCGGGCTGCTGGCGGTGCTGAGCCCCGACGGCCGCCGGACGGCGACCGTGGTCGCGCTCGAGCGGGCGGAGACGCTCGCGATCTCGCGCTCCGCATTCCTGCAGCTGCGGGCCGCGCACCCCGAGGTGCGCGACGCCGTCGAGCAGGTGCTCGTGACGCAGGTGATCGTCACGACCGACCGGCTGGTCGAGGCCCTGTACACCCCGGTCGCCGTGCGCGTGCGCGCCCACCTGATCCAGCTGGCCGCCCTCTACGGCGACCTGGCGACATCCGAGGTCACCATCCCGCTCAGCCAGGAGCACCTGGCCGGGCTCTCGGGGACGACCCGCGAGACGGTGAACCGTGTCCTCAAGCAGGAGCAGGAGCGGGGCGCCGTGCGGCTTGCGCGCGGACGGATCGTGGCCACGCCCGCGCTGCTCGAGGGACGGGCGGCCCTCGGGACCGACGTCCTGGCCGGCGGACGTCCGTAACGGGACGAGGGGCCGGCCGTCGCCGACCCCTCGCCGTCCGGGGTCCAACGTGAGGGTCCGACCGCGCGGACCCCGACGCTTGCCCAGGCTAGGCGCCTCACCCGGGACGGTCGTTGCGGCCGATCACGGCCGGTGTGTGATCGCGGTCAACCGGTCGGAGGCGCCCGGATGCCATATCGGAGTCCGATGCTGTACGTCCGCGAGCCGAGGCCGTAGGATTGGCCTCGTGTTGGACTCCGGGCCGATCACGAAGGACGAGGTGCTCCAGGCGGCCGAGTTCCGGCGCCAGCTGCGGCGGTTCCAGGCCCACGGCGACGCCGGCGTCCGCCAGGCCGGCCTCACGCCCCAGCGCTACCTGCTGCTCCTGACCGTCAAGGGCGCGCCCGACGGGAGCGAGACCCGCTCGATCGGACAGCTGAGCGACGACCTGCAGCTGGCCCAGAGCTCGGTCACCGAACTCGTCGACCGGGCCGAGGCGGCTGGCCTCGTCGTCCGCGCGACCGGTGACGCGGACGCGCGCACCGTGCTCGTCCGGCTGCAGCCGGCGGGCGAGGAGCGGCTCATGGCCGCGCTCGTGGCCGTCCGGGCCGAGCGCGAGCAGCTGCTCGAGCACCTCGACCGCGCCCGTCACCACCTCTAATCCGCTCTGGAAGCCGGTTCAATTCCACAGCGGTCGCGCCGGAGGCGACAATTATTGCGGTCCGACCGGTTGGGATTAGGCAACATATACCAATCCGGTGGTGTGCGTTGAGGCATGACAAACCGATTGTTATGCTCTGGCGAATGGGCCGAGCCCGACCTACCCATGTGCCCGATCCGAAAGCTCTGGGGGCCCGTCTCCGCACCCTGCGGGAGCGCAGAGGGCTGTCGCTGCGGCAGATCTCGTTCCCCGGATGCTCGCCGTCATACCTCTCACGGGTCGAGTCGGGCGACCGGGTCGCGTCGCTCACGATCCTCGCCGAGCTCGCCCGCAGGCTCGACACGTCGATCGAGGAGCTGCTCGGGCGCTCGCTCGACGGACGCGTCAGCGAGGCCGACCTGGCCGCCGCCGAGGTGGCCGCGCGGCTCGGGGATCCTCGCGCTCAGGCTGATCTCGAGTCCCTGCTCGCCGGGGCGCGATCGCTGAACGACCAGCGGGCCGAGAGCCGCGTGCTCGAGTACCTCGGCCTCCTGGCCCTCGACGGTGGGGACGAGGCGCGCGCAGTCGAGCTGCTGGAGCAGGCCCGTGTCTGCGGGCCGACGCCGAGCGCGCGCGAGCGGCCCGCCCTCTACCGGGCCCTGGGACGGGCCCATTCCGGCACCGGCGACCTGATCCAGGCGGCCGCGGTGCTGCAGACGGCCTTCGACGAGGTGGCGGACACGCCCGTCGACGCGGCCCTCATGGTGCAGTTCGGGTCCTACCTCGCGAACGCCTACACCGACCGCGGCCGCTTCGCCGACGCCGAGCAGGTGCTGCGGCGGGTGCTGCGGCACGAGCACGAGATCGACGCCGCCAACCTGATCCGGCTCGACTGGGCGCTCGCCCGCACCTATGCCGAGCAGGGCCAGCCGCGCATCGCCGAGATGTACGCGCACCGGGTCCTCACCCGCATGGAGCGGGGCGAGGAGCTGCGGGCGCAGGGACGGGCCCACCTGCTGATCGCCGGCGTGCTGCTCGACCAGGGCCAGGCCGCGGACGCCGCCGAGCATCTCAACCAGGCCGCCGCGGTCGTCACCGAGGAGGCGCCCGTCGAGCTCGCGCTCCTCAGCTACGAGCGCGCCCGTGCCGCCCTGGCCGCGCGCGACCTCGCCGCCGCCAAGTGCCACGCCGAGGCGTCCGTGAAGCGCAGCGAGGCGACCGAGCCGGGGTCGGCGGGCATGGCCTATGCCGTCCTGGCCGAGGTCGCGCTGGCCGAGGGCAGGCTCGACGACGCCCGCGACCTGTGCCAGGAGGCCGTCCGGCTCATGGCCGATCGGGCCGCGCCGCACTACGTCGCCCGCGCGTACGAGACGCTCTCCCGCGTCGAGGAGGGTGCCGGCAACCTCGAGGCCGCACTCGAGGCGCTCCGCGCCCGCCCCGACGTCGGCGCCGCCAAACCCGCCTAGATGGCCGCGCCGAGCGGGGTGGCGACCGGCTCCGGGCCGGGAGTCGCGAGCGGGAGCTCGGCGGTCACCGTCGTGCCGGCGCCGACGGGGCTCGAGACGTGCAGCACGCCGCCGAGCGCGTCGACCCGGTCGGCCAGCCCGCGCAGTCCCGTGCCGGCGCCGGGATCCGCGCCGCCCACGCCGTCGTCGCGCACGTCCACCCTCGCCGCGCCGTCATCGGAGCAGACGGTCACCTCGACCATGGACGCCCCCGCGTACTTGGCGATGTTCGTGAGCGACTCCGCGACGACGTAGTACGCCGCGGCCTCCACCGGCGGCGGCAGCTCCGCCCCCAGCTGGACGTCGAGGTGCACCGGTACGGGCGAGCGGCCGGTCACGGCGCCGAGCGCCGCGCGCAGGCCCTGGTCGCTCAGCACCGCCGGGTGGATGCCGCGGGCCAGCTCGCGCAGCTCCTCGAGCGCCTGCATCAGCTCCTGCCCGGCCGAGTCGAGCAGCTCCGCGGCCGGGTGATCGGCCGCGACCGTTGCCCGTGCCATGCGCAGCGCGAGCGACAGGGCGACGAGCCGCTGCTGGGCGCCGTCGTGCAGGTTGCGCTCCAGCCGCCGCCGCTCGGCGTCGCCGGCGGCCACGATGCGAGCCCGCGACGCGGCCAGCTGCGCCCGCGCCTCGGTGCTCGACAGGCACAGCGCGACCACCTCGGCGAACTGTCCGATGCGCGCCTCGGCGTCGCGGGCCAGGCTGGCGTCGCCCCTCGTCGAGACGATGATCGCCCCCCACAGGCGGTTGTCGGCGGCGACGGGAGCGGCCACCGATGAGTGCACCCCCAGCTCCCGCAGCCGCTCGGCGAGCTCACCTCCGAGCCCCGCGTAGTCGTCGATGCGGGCGGGGCGGCCGGTGCGGATGACCTCCGTGATCGCGGTCGGCCCGTCGAAGACGAGTTCCGAGCCGATCGGCATCGGGATCCCCTCGTGCTCGCTCCAGCCGGCGACCACGGTGCCGGTGCCCGATCCGGACCCGAAGCGGATCAGGTTGCCGGTCTGCCCTCCCAGCAGGCGCGCCACCTCCTCGCAGACGGCGGCGAAGATCTCGTCCGGGCGCGCGGCCCCGGCGACCATCGTCGCGAGCCTGCGCAGCGCCTCCTCCTGGCGCACGCCGCGGTTGCGGTCGGTGACGTCCTCGCCGATGCTGGTCGAGCCGACCACCCGCCCGGCGGCGTCGCGGTCGAGCGTGTTGCTCCAGGAGATCGACCGCACCTCGCCGGCCCGGGTGGCGAGCGGCATCTCGTCGTGGACGAGGATCCGCTCCTCGCGGACGCGGTCGAGGAAGTGCGGGTCGCCGGCCGGGAACCGCTCGAGCCAGGTGCTGCCGACGAGCTCCTCGCGTGTCCACCCGGTCACGTCGGCCAGATGCTGGTTCGCGAACGTGATCCGCCCCTCGAGGTCGAGGCTCACGGCCATGAGGTGGACGTTCTCGAGCACGTCGCGCAGCCGCCGCTCCGATGCGGTCACCTCCTGGATCTGCGCCCGCAGGCCGGCCTGGAGCCGCTCGTTCTCGATCGCCATCGCGGCCGGGCCGCACACGTCGTCGATCAGGCCCGTCTCCTCGGGCGGAACCGGAGCGTGCAGGAGCACGGCGACGACCTCGCCG
This sequence comes from Thermoleophilia bacterium, assembly GCA_025928435.1. The sequence continues at coordinate 2,664 of JAICJM010000011.1, read as the reverse complement.
TCGTGCTCGATCTCCGTCACCACCCGGTCGCCGGCGCCCGCGGGCAGCTCGACCCGCTCGCCGCTCGCGTCCACGTACTCGTCCGTCCCCGCGCGCCGGTAGGCGACCTCGAGCGTCGGGTCGCTGAGGGCGACCCGAAGCGCGTCTCGCAGGCCGCCGGTCGTGCGCTGGTCGCGCAGGGTCGCCACCAGGGTCTGGACGGCGCTGCCGCGGTCGAGCCGCGTCCGCAGGATCCCGAACAGGTAGCCGATCGGGATCGCGGTGAACGAGATGGAGAAGGCGTAGAAGGTGATCATGTTGCCGACCACGCCCGCGACCTGGAGGATCGCCACCACGAGGAGCGTCACGCCGATCGCGATGGCGCCGGTCAGGTACATCGGCGCGAGCACCCGGCGCATCGCCGAAGAGGCCGCGCGCCAGCGCTGCGCGAGGACGACGAGCGCCGCGGCCAGCACGACGAGCGCGACGACGAACGCGATCACCTGAATGACCTCGATCAGCGTCTTCTGGTGCGAGACGAGCAGCAGGTTGTCGGCCGACCGGAGGCTCGCGCCCTGGCCGTCGGTGCGGGGCTGCGAGAACGGGATCAGGAGCAGCGAGACGCCGAGCGTGTCGATGTAGCCGGCCGTCACGATGATCCGTGAGCGGCGGTCGAGCGTGCCGCTCGGATAGGACAGCAGGAGGTGGAGCATCAGGCCCGGCCAGATGTTCGAGAGCAGCATGCCGAGCGTGAACACGAGATCGTTGCGTCCGTCGGTGAAGGCCGACGTCAGCCAGCCGAAGCCGATGGCGATCATGAGGACGCCGGTGCGGTTGCCCGGCCGCCTCCGGAGGGCGATCAGCCCGGCGATCACGAATGCCCATACCACCGGGAGGCCGAAGCCGAGGTACACGTCCCCGTTCTTGTGGATGTGGGTCGTCGCCTCGACCTCGGACACGGCGACTGTTGCGAGGACGAGCGCCGCCACCACGGCGACCGTGACGCGGCGACCTCTCACCGAAGCAGCGCCGCCACCCGCGCGCCGGACAGCTCCGCCTTGGCGATGAACCCGCACGCGCCGCACGAGCCGACCAGCGCGCCGAAGTCGCTGCCGTCCCGGCTCGAGGTGAGCACGACCTGGACGTGGCCGCCGTCGCCGGTGACCGCGTTCGCGACGGCGAAGCCGTCCGTGTCCGGGAGCTGCACGTCGAGGAGGACGACGTCCGGCTCGAGCTCCCGGGCGATCCGCACAGCCTCGTCGCCGTCGCCGGCCTCGCCGACGACCTCGAATCCCTCCGACTCGAGCAGCGCCCGGGCCCGGGCGCGGAAGCCGGGGTGATCGTCGACGATCAGGACGCGCAGCGGCACGCGATCATCGTCGCATACCCGGTGTTTCCAGGCGATACGGGTAGCCACACCCTTTCCCGCGAAGGCGTTCATGCCGCCGCGTAGGCGTACGGGTGGCGGAAGACGTCGAGCGGCGCGCGCTCGCCCACGGCCACCACGAGGGCGGCGGCGGCGCCGTCGCGAACCTCGACGGTGAGGTCGTCGCCGGCGGGGTCCCAGATCAGGCGCACATCGATGCCGCAGCTGCGGCGGTGGGCCAGCTCGCGCCGGCGGGATCTCCGGATGAGTTCGTCGGTGGGGTTCATGTCTGCTCCAGGTCGGTGTTCTCGGTGGGGGTGAACCGCTCCTCGTAGCCTGGCCGGAACACGGCCCGACCGCGGTGGAGCCAACCGGCGTTCGGGCGTGAAGCAGCCGCCCGGCTCCGGTGCGGGTAACCCCACGCGGGCCGAGGTGGTGGCCACCCGACGCCCACCTGTCCGCCCCACTGCGACGCCGCCTGCAGAGGGCGAGTCTGTCCGCATCACACCGGGCGCGTCCCGGTCTTCACCTCACAAGGAGTCAAATCACCATGTTGCGTGCAGGGAGCACACGAGGAGTCGCCGCCCGCGTCGGCAGCTGGAGCGCACGGCACAAGAAATCGGTCCTGGCCGGCTGGCTCGCGTTCGTGATCGCGTCCGTCGTCATCGGCGGGATGGTGAGCACGAACAAGCTGACCGACGCCGATCAGTACACCGGCCAGTCGGGCCGCGCGGAGAAGACGCTCGAACGACACTTCCCCAAGCCGGCCCAGGAGGAGGCGCTCATCTCGAGCCCGACCCTGAAGGCGTCGGATCCGGCGTTCGCCGCCGCGATCCGCGACGTCCGCGCCCGCGTGGCGGGGGTCGACGTCGTCCGCAACGTCAAGGCGGCCACCGACAAGGGCGGGGCCAACCTCGTCTCGAAGGACGGCCACTCGGCGCTCGTCGAGTTCGACATCAAGGGCGACAAGGCCACCGCCGGCGACCGGGTCGCCCCGGTGCAGAAGGCGATCGCCGCCGCCCGGCAGGCCCATCCCGAGCTGCGCATCGAGGAGTTCGGCGACGCCAGCGTCGGTTCGGCCATCGACAAGTTCCTGAACAACGACCTGAAGCGGGCCGAGACGCTGTCCCTACCCGTGACGCTGCTGATCCTCGTGATCGCCTTCGGCGCCCTGATCACCGCCGGCGTCCCGGTGCTGATGGCCATCTCGGCCGTCATCGCGACGATCGGCCTCGTCGCCATCCCCAGCCACATCTTCCCCATCGACGACAACACCTCGATCGTGATCACGCTGATCGGCATGGCCGTCGGCGTCGACT